>NZ_JCALCX010000002.1:0-354500 GCF_059812565.1 Mycobacterium sp. NGS49
CCGCATCAACACCTTCCACCACCCGGAGAAACTGTTCGCACCCGACCCCAACGAAGATAAAGACGACCCCGATTGACTCCCGAATGCCACTCAGCCTTCGGGCACCTCACGCTCGATCTCATCGAGCCAGATTCGCGCGGACATATCCGACGGTGCACGCCAATCGCCGCGCGGCGAGAGCGAACCACCGTGAGAAACCTTGGGGCCGTTCGGCAGAGCCGAACGCTTGAACTGGCTGAATGAGTAGAAACGCTGCACGAAGACGCTTAGCCAATGCCGGATCTCGCCGAGCGAATAGGACGGCCGGTTGCCTTCGGGAAAGCCCGGCGGCCACTCGCCGCGGTCCGGGTCACTCCACGCATGCAGGGCAAGGAAGGCGATCTTGGACGGCCGGAACCCATGACGCAACACCTGAAACAGTGAAAAGTCTTGCAGCGCATACGGGCCGACCTTGGCCTCGCTGCTCTGCAGCTCCTCTTCCTCACCGGCGGGGACCAGCTCCGGGGTGATCTCGGTGTCCACCACCGACTGCAGCACATCGGTGACATTGCTCTCGAACTGGCCGGACGAGATGACCCACCTGATCAAGTGCTGAATGAGCGTTTTGGGCACACCGCCGTTGACGTTGTAGTGCGACATCTGGTCGCCGACACCGTACGTGGACCATCCCAGCGCAAGTTCGGACAAATCCCCCGTACCGAGCACGATGCCGCCGCGCTGGTTCGCCAGCCGGAAGAGGTAGTCGGTACGCAGGCCGGCCTGCACATTCTCGAAGGTGACGTCGTAGACCTTCTCGCCGCGGGCGAATGGATGCCCGATCTCCTCGAACATCCGCTTGGCGGTCTCGCGGATGTCGATCTCTTCGAAGGTGATGCCCAGTGCCTCACCCAACTTGATGGCGTTGTTCTTGGTGTGGTCGCCGGTGGCGAAACCCGGCAGGGTGAAACCGAGGATGTCGCTACGCGGCCGGCCCTCCCGGTCCATGGCCTTGGCCGCGACGATCAACGCGTGCGTCGAGTCCAGCCCACCAGACACGCCGATGATCACCTTCGGATAGTCCAGCGCCCGCAGCCGCTGCTCGAGGCCGGCGACCTGGATGTTGTAGGCCTCGTAGCAATCCTGTTCCAGCCGTTCGCGATTGGCCGGCACGAACGGGAACCGTTCGATATTGCGCAGCAGGCCGATATCACCCCCAGGGGGGTCGACGCGAAATTCGATGCGGCGGAAGGAGTCCGTTGCTGCCCGGTGGTGGCGGCGGTTGTCGTCGAACGTGCCCATCCGCAACCGCTCGGAACGCAGCAACCCGGTGTCGACGTCGGCTACCGAACGGCGCTCACCTTCGGGGAAGCGCTCCGAGCAGGCCAGTTGAGTGCCGTTCTCCCAGATCATCGTCTGGCCGTCCCAGGCCAGGTCGGTCGTCGACTCCCCCGGCCCCGCAGCGGCGTAAACGTAAGCGGCCAGACACCGTGCGGACGCCGAACGGGCCAGCAGGCAGCGGTCCTCGGCCCGACCGATGGTGATCGGGCTGCCGGAGAGGTTCGCCAGGACGGTCGCGCCCGCCAGGGCAGCCTCCGCGCTGGGCGGCACCGGCACGAACATGTCCTCGCAGATCTCGACGTGCAGCACGAAATCCGGCAGATCCGATGCGGTGAACAACAGGTCGGGGCCGAACGCAACGTCGCTGTCGCCGATCCGGATGGTGCCACGCTCGCCGTCTCCCGGCGCGATCTGGCGGTACTCGTAGAACTCCCGGTAAGTCGGCAGGTACGACTTGGGCACCACGCCGAGCACTGACCCGCGATGGATGACCACCGCGGTGTTGTAGATCCGGTGCAGATGCCGCAGCGGGGCGCCGACCACCAGCACCGGTAACAGGTCGGCGGACGCGGTCACCACCTCGTGCAGTGCCTCTTCCACCGCGTCGAGCAAGGCATCCTGCAGCAGGATGTCGTCGATCGAATATCCGCACAGGGTCAGTTCCGGAAAAACCGCCAGGGCCGCGCCGTCGTCGTGACACTGGCGTGCCAACCCCAGAACCGACGCCGCATTAGCGGCCGGGTCGCCGATCGAGGTGTGGTGCGTGCACGCGGCCACGCGCACGAACCCGTGCTGGTATGCGGAGTAGAAGCTCATCGTCCTCCATTCTCGCGTTACTTTCGCATTCCCGACCTCGAGGTCGCGTGACGGGGTGCGTACTAGTGCTTAGGCTCGGTGGAGTGGAATCCCCCGAGCTCATCGCGTTGCTATCCGGTCGCCGGGTAGCGGTGTTGACGGGCGCGGGTCTTTCCACGGACTCGGGCATACCCGATTACCGCGGACCTGACTCCCCGCCCAGCAACCCGATGACGATTCGCCAGTTCACCTCCGACGCGGAATTCCGGCAGCGTTACTGGGCGCGCAACCACCTCGGCTGGCGGCACATGGACAACACCCGGCCCAACGCGGGGCACCGGGCGCTGGCCACGCTGGAACGAGCCGGAGTGGTGAGTGGGGTGATCACCCAGAACGTCGACCTGCTGCACACCAAAGCCGGCAGCGCCAATGTCGTCAACCTGCACGGCACCTACGCCCAGGTGACCTGCCTGAATTGCGGCTACCGCATGAGTCGCGCCGCGCTGGCCGAACAACTCGAGGCGCTCAACCCGGGATTCATCGAGCGCTCCGAAGCCGTAGGCGGTCTTGCGGTGGCCCCGGACGCGGACGCCGTCGTCGACGATACCGCCTCGTTCCGCTACGTCGACTGCCCAAACTGCGCCGGCATGCTCAAGCCCGACATCGTCTACTTCGGCGAGACCGTTGCCAAAGATGTTGTGGATCAGGCATATGCACTGGTCGATCAGGCCGAGGCGCTGCTGGTGGCCGGCTCGTCGCTGACGGTTTTCTCCGGCTATCGCTTCGTGCGCCACGCCGCCTCCCACGGTCTGCCGGTAGCGATCGTCAACCGGGGCCGCACCCGCGGTGACGACCTGGCCACGGTGAAAGTCGACGGCGGTTGTTCGGAGATGCTGACGCTGCTGTCCGCCGAGTTGATCGGGCCTGTTCCGGCGTCGGCCACCGAGTGAGCCGCATCGCTTGGCACCCGTCGATCCAGAACGCGTCATGCAAAATTTGAAATCCAAATCACTTGCGCCACAGATCCTGTGCACACCCCCCATCCGCGCCCGGTCGAGGTTAAGATCAACCCCTCGCGGGGGGCTATCAACGCAAGGAGCGCGATGTCGTACATGGCGGCAGTTCCACAGCTATTGGCCTCAGCGGCAGCCAATTTGGAAGGTATCGGGACGGCCCTGGCGGTAGCCAATTCCGCCGCGGCGCCGACCACACGCGTGTTGGCGGCCGGCGCCGACGAGGTGTCCGCGGCGATATCGGCGCTGTTTTCCCAGCATGGGCGTTCCTATCAGGCGCTCGCCGGCCAGATGTCGGCATTTCACGCCGAATTTACTACCCTGCTGAGTCAGGCAGGCGCAACATATGCCAGTGCTGAAGCCGCCAACGCTTCGCCGTTGCAGGCTGTGGAACAGGGTGTGCTGCGGGTGGTGAATGCGCCCACCGAAGCGCTGTTGGGGCGCCCGCTGATCGGTAACGGCGCCAATGGCGGGCCAGGGCAGTCCGGCGGCGCCGGTGGGTTGCTGTTCGGCAATGGCGGCAACGGCGGAAACGGCGTCGCAGGCCAGGCGGGCGGGAACGGTGGCAGCGCCGGGTTGCTCGGCAGCGGCGGCAGCGGCGGCACGGGCGGCGCCGGAGCGGTTGGTGGAAACGGCGGCAACGGCGGCTTGCTGTTCGGCGATGGCGGCGCCGGCGGGATGGGCGGGACCGGCGCGACCGGCGGTAGCGGCGGCAATGCGTTGCTGTTCGGCAACGGTGGCGCCGGTGGCCAAGGTGGGACTGGGGTGGCCGGCGCCAACGGCGTCAACCCCCCGATCAACGGCCAGGCTGCCACCGGGACGCAGGGCGTCAGCGTGACGAGCGCCGGGGAAGCCATTGCCACCAGCGGGCAAGGCGGCGCGGACGGTGCCTTTGCCGCCGTTGGCGGCACCGGCGGCGCGGGCGGCAAGGCCTCCGCCGCGGGCACCGGGAACGCGACCGCCGGCAACGGCGGCAACGGCGGTGTCGGCGGCATCGGCGGGGCAGGCGGTGATGGTGGCGAAGCCGCCGCCGAGTTCGGTTCTGCCACCGCGGGTTCCGGCGGCGACGGGACAGTGGGGATCGCGTTCGGTGGATCCGGTGGCGCCGGCGGCCAGGGCGGATCGGCGATCACCAAAGCTGCTGCTCTGGTGTTGACCACCGGGGGTAACGGCGGTTCTGGCGGTGACGGCGGCTCTGGTGCGTCTGGTGGCGTAGGCGGCGTCGGAGGCGCCGGCGGCAACGGCGGTCGTGGCGGTTTCCTGATCGGCAACGGTGGTAGCGGTGGATCCGGCGGCACCGGCGGAATGGGAGGCACCGGCGCGGTCGGCGGCGCCGGTGCCGTTGCGGGCAGTGGCGGCGACGCCGCCGGTCCCGTTTTCGAGGCACGGGGTGGTGCCGGCGGCAGCGGTGGTGAAGGTGGCACCGGCGGTACGGGGGGCACCGGGGGCGCCGGAGGCGCGGGTGGAACGGGCGGCGCCGCCGGATTGATCGGCAACGGTGGTCACGGCGGTAACGCCGGTATGGGCGGGTCCGGAGGTACCGGCGGTGTCGGCGGCGCCGGCGGCGACGCGGGTGGCGGGGGTGACGGTAATGCCACCGGTACCGGCAACGGCGGCGACGGCGGCGACGGCGGCGACGGTGGCACGGGAGGTACCGGCGGCAACGGCGGACTCAGTGGTACCAGCGGCGTCGGTGGTTCGGGCGGGTTCCTGCTGGGTCAGGGCGGCGCCAGTGGCGGTCCCGCACAGGGCGGCGCCGGCGGAAGCGGCGGGGGCGGCGGAACCTTCGGCCTGGCGGGCGCCGGCGGGCTTGGCTCAACGACCGGGGGCAACCCGGGCTCCGACGGCACCGCCGGTGGCACCGGCGCCTCCGGCCAGAACGGCTGAAAGCTCAACGCGCCCTTCTGACCTCGGCGACGAACTGCCGTCCGCGGTTGTCCACCACCTGCCACGAGTACGGGCCGATGATGCGCGGGTGGCCCAGCATGTACACGGCCTGCCGGGCGTCCTGCTCTCGCTCGATGCCGTCGACCCGCATGCCGTGAGATGTTGTCAAAGCCCACATGATTGTCTCCGGTTCTGGCTACTTCGCTGATACGAAGAGCTTTTCGGAGGCGCCTGTGCGGATCCTCTGTCGATCCTCAACGATTTCTAAACACGACCGGCGCACAGTGCGCCACGAGCGTTCGCGACTGTAGTCCTTTTGACCCGGGCCGTCAGAAAGTGCAGGGCATGCTGCGGATCGCATGGATGAAATTGCCCGGCACGTACACCGGTTCACCCGCCTGAATGTCGGGCAGCTGGGCGAGCAGTTCGCCGAAAAGGGCGCGCAGCTGGGCCCGGGCGACGTGAGCGCCGAGGCAGAAGTGTACGCCCCCGCCGCCGAAGCCGAGGTGCGGATTCGGGCTGCGGCTCAGGTCGAAACGACCGGGTTCGTCGAACGCCTCGTGGTCCCGGTTGCCGGACGCGTAGAACATCACCACCTTGTCGCCTGCCTGAATGTGCTGGCCGCCAAGTTCGAAATCCGTTGCGGCGGTTCGACGGAAGGTCATCACCGGGGTCGCCCACCGAATGAACTCCTCGACCGAGGTTCCGATGCGATCATCGAAGGCCGCTTGCAACCAAACTCTTTCGTTGGGAAAGTCGGTGAGCGCCTTCAGCGCGTGACTGGCGGTCTGGCGGGTAGTGTCGTTGCCGGCCACGGCCAACAGCACGAAGAACGCCGCCACGTCCGCATCGGCGAGCCGGTCGCCGTCCACCTCGGCATTCACCAGGGCGCTGAACAGGTCCTCGCCCGGGTTCTCCCGGCGCTGGGCGGCCAGTTCGCCGGCAACCTGGTGCAGGTACACCTGGTTCTCGAACACCACCTGCAGCGGTTCGCGTCCGTCCAGGTACTCCGGATCCGCCCAGGAAACCAGCGCGTCGGCAGCGTGCGCCACCCGCTGCCGCTCGGATTCCGGAATCCCCACCATGTCCGACAGGGTCCGGATGGGCAGCTCCTTGGCGCAGTATTCGACGAAATCGGCACCGCTGCCGGCTTGCTGCAACTCCTGCACGACGGCCTTCGCATTGGCCTGGATGGATTGCTCGATGCGCCGGACCTGCCTGGGCGTGAACGCCGCGCTGACCAGTTTGCGCAGCTTGGTGTGCCGGGGTGGGTCCATCGCCAGGAACGACTGGGAAGCTTCGAGCAGTTCTTCGGGGATGCTGGCGAACATCACCCCCTTGCCGGACCGGAAGACGTCGTTGTTGCGACTCACCGTGACGATGTCGGAGCGGCGGGTGACCGCCCAGTACCCGGGGTCGTCGGGGTCGTCCATCAGGGTGTCTTTCACCGGAGAATGCCAGCTCACCGGTCGCTCGGCACGCAGCACCGCGAATGAGCGTTCCCGGTCCTGCGCGGTGGTCGACCAGAACTCCGGCGAGGACAGGTCGATCGCGTCGTAGGTACGGCCGCTCTCGCGCGTCGCTGTCATCTGATTCCTCCTCGGCACCCCGGCTGACCCACCTGACTCTATGGCTAGACATATTGTCTAGTCAAGATGTACTTACGTCGGTTATGCTCGGCGAATGCCGTCGGTCACCCGGAAACCGCAGGGCCGCCAAGGTCGCCAGCAGCGGCGGGAGCACATGGAGAGCCGCCTGCTCGATGCCACCGAGCGGTTGATGGGCGAGGGTGCCAGCTTCACCGAACTCAGCGTCGATCGTCTGGCCGGCGAGGCCGGGATCTCCCGGGCCAGCTTCTACATCTACTTTGAGGACAAAGGGCACCTGCTGCGCCGACTGGCCGCCGCGGTGTTCGACGATCTCGCCGCGGCCGGCGAACGTTGGTGGGGCGTGGCCGAACGGCGCGACCCCGACGACCTCAGGGCGGCCATCGCCGGCATCGTCGCCAGCTACCGCCGCCACCAACCGGTGCTGATCGCGCTGAGCGAGATGGCCGGCTACGACGCGGCGACGGCCCAGACCTATCGCGACCTGCTGACCGCGATCTCGCAGCGGGTCCACCGCGTCATCGACGGCGGCCAGGCCGACGGCTCCATCCGGGCCGCAATACCCGCGGCGGCCACCGCCAGTGCGCTGACCCTGATGGTGGAACGGGCCTGCCAGCTGAACCTGCCGATGCAACCGCCGGATTACGACGCTGCGCTCACCGACACACTGGTCGAAATAATCTGGGCCGCACTGTATCTCAAGTCGGCACAGGAATCCTAGACGGCCACCAGATCGTCGGCATGCACCGCAGGACGGCGTAGCTCCCCGGGCAGCTCCGAGGTGGAGCGACCCATGATCGCGGTCAGCTCGCTCGCGTCATAGGCGACGACGCCCCGGGCGACCACCGTTGCGTCCGGTCCGCACAGTTCCACCACGTCGCCGCCGAAGAACGTCCCGGACACCGCCGTGATGCCCGCTGGCAGCAGCGAGCGGCGCTGCTTGATGACGGCGCGAACCGCACCTGCGTCCAGCGCCAGGGAGCCGGTGGCCTCGGCGGCATAGCGGACCCAGAACCGGCGCGCCGACATGCGTTCGGCCCGGGGGGCGAATACCGTGCCCACCGAAGCGTCGGTGAGCGCGGTGGCGGCATCGGACGCCGGCGCCAGCAAGACCGGCACCCCGGCGTCGGCGGCCAGCAGCGCCGACGACATCTTCGAGGCCATGCCGCCGGTGCCCAGGTGACTGCTCTGACCGGCGACCACGCCGTCCAGATCCGCCGGCCCCGTGACCTCGGGAATGAATCTGGCGTCCTTGGATTTTCGCGGGTCGCAGTCGTAGAGGCCGTCGATGTCGGACAGCAGCACCAAGGCGTCCGCACCGACGAGGTGCGCCACCAATGCCGACAGCCGGTCATTGTCGCCGAACCGGATCTCGTTGGTGGCCACCGTGTCGTTCTCGTTCACGATCGCCACCGCACGCAGCGCCCGCAACCGGTGCAACGTGCGTTGGGCATTGTTGTGCTGCACCCGCATCGCGATGTCGTGCGCGGTCAGCAGCACCTGGCCCACCGTGCGGCCGTACCGGGCGAAAGCCGCACTCCACGAATTCACCAAGGCAACCTGCCCGACGCTGGCGGCGGCTTGTTTGGTGGCCAGATCCTTTGGCTTACGCGCTAATCCGAGGGGCTCCAGTCCCGCAGCGATGGCACCCGAAGAGACGATGACGACGTCCGATCCCGCCTTCATCCGCGCCTCGATAGCATCGGCCAAAGCGGCCAGCCGGCCGGCGTCGAACATGCCCGATTCGGTGGTGAGGGCGGTGGTGCCGACCTTGACGACGATGCTGCGCGCGGTCCGGATGCGCTCGCGGTACTGACTGGTCATCATTGGCCATCGCGTTCGCGGCGTTGTCGCCGGGAGGCCTTCCGCTCGGCGGCACCCACCCGGTCATTGCGCTCCAGCCGCGCGTCGGTGCCCCGGCCCGTCAACGGAACCTGGCCACCCGCGGGCGTTTGCGGCTCCCAGTCGAACGTCATGTCACCGATGGTGACCGCGCAACCCGCGTGAGCGCCCTGTCGCAGCAGTTCGTCCTCCACGCCAAGGCGGGCCAACCGGTCGGCGAGATAGCCG
Organism: Mycobacterium sp. NGS49; assembly: GCF_059812565.1. Lineage (NCBI taxonomy): Bacteria > Bacillati > Actinomycetota > Actinomycetes > Mycobacteriales > Mycobacteriaceae > Mycobacterium > Mycobacterium sp. NGS49. The sequence continues at coordinate 8,690 of NZ_JCALCX010000002.1, forward strand.
ACCGCCTCGTCGTTGTCGAAGTTGGTCTGCCCCACCCATCGCTCGGGTCGCGTACCGGTGACCACGAAGCCGCCCTCCCCGTCGGGCTCCACGGTGAATCCGCTCTCGTCCACCGGCACCGGGCGAATCACCGGGCGGCGCGGCACCACCGGCGGGCGCGCGGCGTTGTACTCCGACACCATCCGCAAGAGGCCGAAGATCAACGGCTGCAACCCCTCCCGCGTCACCGTCGACACCAGGAACACCGGCCAGCCGCGCTCGGCGACCTCGTCGCGGACAAACTCGGCGAGCTCCCGCGCCTCCGGCACGTCGATCTTGTTGAGCACCACCGCCCGTGGCCGCTCGGCCAGGTCGCCCAGCACCGCATCACCCTGCAACGTGGGCGTGTAGGCCGCGAGTTCGGCTTCCAGCGCGTCGATGTCGGAGATCGGGTCGCGTCCGGGTTCGGCGGTGGCGCAGTCGACCACGTGGACCAGCACCGCGCAGCGCTCGATGTGCCGCAAGAAGTCCAGTCCCAGGCCCCGTCCTTCGGATGCCCCTGGGATCAGACCGGGCACGTCGGCGACGGTGAAGGCGTGCTCGCCGGCCGAGACCACACCCAGGTTGGGAACCAGCGTGGTGAACGGATAATCGGCGATTTTCGGTTTGGCCGCCGAGATGACCGACACCAGCGACGACTTTCCGGCCGACGGAAACCCGACCAGGCCGGCGTCGGCGACGGTCTTGAGTTCGAGCGTGAGGTCGCGCTCCTGTCCCGGCTCCCCGAGCAGCGCGAAGCCGGGAGCCTTGCGGGCACGCGAGGCCAGTGCGGCGTTGCCCAGCCCGCCACGGCCCCCGGCGGCGGCCTCGAAGCGGGTGCCGGCGCCGACCAGGTCGGCTAGGAGGCGACCATTCGCGTCGAGGACCACGGTACCGTCGGGCACCTTGACTTCCAGGTCTGCACCGGCAGCGCCATCGCGGTTGTTGCCCATCCCCTGCTTGCCGGACGGTGCGGTGACGTGCGGCCGGAAATGGAAGTCGAGCAGGGTGTGCACCTGCGGGTCGACGACGAAGATGATGCTGCCGCCGCGCCCGCCGTTACCGCCGTCGGGACCGCCCAGCGGCTTGAATTTCTCGCGGTGCACCGAGGCGCAGCCATTGCCGCCGGCGCCCGCTCGTGTGTGAATGACCACCCGATCGACGAATCGAGGCATCGGGCTTCCCCTTAATCGGTCAACGGGTGCGCGGCATCAGCCGCCCGCCCGTTACCGTCAGTCGGCGGTCTGCCCGGCTGCGACGATGTTGACGGTCTTGCGGCCGCCTTTGACACCGAACCGGACTGCACCGGCCGCCTTGGCGAACAGTGTGTCGTCGCCACCGCGACCGACGTTGACGCCCGGGTGGAATTTGGTGCCACGCTGACGGACCAGGATCTCGCCGGCCTGGACGACCTGACCGCCGAAGCGCTTGACGCCGAGCCGCTGCGCCGCGGAATCGCGACCGTTACGCGAGCTGGAAGCGCCCTTCTTGTGTGCCATGGTTGTCGCCTCCCGCTACTTGATTCCGGTGACCTTCAGGACCGTCAGCTGCTGACGGTGTCCCTGCCGCTTGTGGTAGCCGGTCTTGTTCTTGAACTTGTGGATCCGGATCTTCGGGCCCTTGGTGTGCTCGAGCACCTCGCCGGTGACGGCGACCTTGGCCAGCGCCTGAGCGTCGGTGGTGACCTTGGCCCCGTCGACTACGAGCGCGACCGGCAGCGACACGTTCGCGCCGGGCTCGGACTCCAGCTTCTCGACCTTGACCACGTCGCCGACGGCAACCTTGTACTGCTTACCGCCGGTCTTGACGATTGCGTAGGTCGCCATCGATGCTCCTGCCTCTTCATCCGTCGTCTGTCTGCGTGCACTCGCGCGCGTGGTAACCCCGGCGCGGGTGGTGGTCTGGGGTGCGGGCTCGTTACTGACCCGCTGTCGTCGGTCACATCAGCGAAAGAGCCCTGACGACAACTGTCCAAGGGTACGTGGCCAGCACCTAAAGGGTCAAACCGGCCCCTGGTGTCTCAGTCAGCATGGCTCGGCGGCCCGGCAGGCCGGCCGGCCGCGCGGCGGCGCCGTGGCGGGGCCGAAACCTCGGCGATCACCATGGCCGGGACCTCGATGACGGCATCCGCTTCATCGTCGCCGTCGTCCTCATCGTCGCCGTCGTCCTCGTCCTCGTCGTCGCTGTCGTCGAGTTCGTCGGTGTCGTCATCGTCTTCGTCGTCGAGGTCCTCGTCATCGTCGAGTTCATCCACGTCCTCGTCGTCGTCCTCGTCGTCGTCGTCGTCGTCGACAAGATCTTCGTCGTCGAGTTCGTCGGTGTCCTCGTCCTCGTCGGTTTCGTCTTCCTCTTCGTCGACGTCCTCGGTGTCTTCGGCGTCGAACTCGCCGGCGGCGTCATCGCTCTCCGGCGCAACCAGGGCTTCGGCCTCGTCGCCGTTTTCGGCGATCAATTCCTCATCGGTTTCGTCGTCGTCGCGCGACGAGGCGGCCATCGCCTTGAACATCGGGTGCTCGCCCGGGGCATGCGTGGGGACCTTCGCCACGACTGCTTTGTCGTTGGACTCCTCGGTTCGGGGCTTCTTCGAGCGCCGGTTGCGCCGTCCACCGGAGTCGGACTTGCGCCCGGCGGCCGGCGCCGAGTCCACGGGGTCGGCATGCATCAGGATTCCGCGACCCAGGCAGTGCGGACACGATGACGAGAACGCCTCGATCAGGCCGGTCCCCAGTCGCTTGCGCGTCAACTGCACCAGGCCCAGCGAGGTGACCTCGGACACCTGGTGGCGGGTGCGGTCGCGGGCCAGCGCCTCGGTGAGGCGGCGCAGCACCAGGTCACGGTTGGATTCGAGCACCATGTCGATGAAGTCGATGACCACGATGCCGCCGATGTCACGCAACCGTAGTTGACGCACGATCTCCTCGGCCGCCTCGAGATTGTTCTTGGTGACGGTCTGCTCCAGGTTGCCGCCCGAGCCGGTGAACTTGCCGGTGTTGACGTCGACCACCGTCATCGCTTCGGTCCGGTCGATGACCAGCGTCCCGCCCGACGGCAGCCATACCTTGCGGTCCATGGCCTTGGCCAGTTGCTCGTCGATGCGGTGCACCGCGAACACATCGGGGCCGGGCTGACCCTCCTGGCCGGGGGGCTCGTACTTGGTGAGCTTCGAAACCAGATCGGGCGCAACGGAATTCACGTACTCGTTGATCGTGGTCCAGGCGTCGTCACCGGACACGATCAGCCCGGAGAAGTCCTCGTTGAACAGGTCCCGGATCACCTTGACCAGCACGTCGGGCTCTTCGTACAGCGCCACCGCGGCGCCGGCGGCCTTCCGCTTCGTCTCGGCGGCTTTGGCGTCGATCTGGTTCCAGCGTTCCTGCAGTCGGGTGACATCGCCACGGATGTCTTCCTCTTTGACGCCTTCGGATGCGGTCCGGATGATGACGCCCGCGTCCGAGGGCACCACCTCGCGAAGGATCTCTTTGAGCCGCTGGCGTTCGGTGTCGGGCAGTTTGCGGCTGATGCCGGTCGACGACGCACCGGGCACGTAAACCAGGTACCGGCCGGCCAGCGACACCTGCGTGGTCAGCCGGGCACCCTTGTGGCCGACTGGATCCTTGCTCACCTGCACGACGACGTAGTCGCCGGGTTTGAGCGCCTGCTCGATCTTGCGGTCGGCGCCGCCCAGGCCGGCGGCCTCCCAATTCACCTCACCGGCGTAGAGAACGCCGTTGCGGCCACGGCCGATATCGACGAACGCGGCCTCCATGGACGGCAGCACGTTCTGCACGATGCCGAGGTAGACGTTGCCGACCAGCGACGCCGACGCCGCCGAGGTCACGAAGTGTTCGACCACGATGCCGTCTTCCAGCACCGCGATCTGGGTGTAGCGGGCGCCGGGGTGCGGGGGCTCGGTGCGCACCCGGTCGCGCACCACCATCACCCGCTCGACGGCCTCCCGCCGCGCCAGGAATTCGGCCTCGGTGAGGACCGGTGGGCGGCGTCGGCCGGCGTCACGCCCGTCCCGGCGGCGCTGGCGTTTGGCTTCCAGCCGCGTAGAGCCGTCGATTCCCTTGATCTCGCCGGGACCGGAGTCGTCGTCGGATTTCCCGCCACTGCGCGGCGCGCGTTCGTGCACGACCGTGTTGGGCGGATCGTCGGGTGCCGGGCTGTCGTCGTTATCCTCTGCCGCGCCGGACTTGCGTCGTCTGCGGCGGCGGCGCCGGCGGGTGGCACCTTCACCGGAACCGTTGTCCTCGTCGCCATTGTCGCTGTCGTCGAGGTCGTCGGAATCCTGGCCGTCGTCCGAATCCTCGGCACCGCCCTGGTCGCCTGGGGTGTCGCCGGCCTGGTTCTCGCCCTCGGCCCCGTTCTGTTCACCGCGGCCGCGACCACGACCACGACGCCCTCGGCGACGCCGCTTGTTGGCCGGCCGGTCCGACTGGTCATCGTCGTCGTCTGCGCCGGCGCCCTGACCATCAGGGCCATCGCCGTAGTCGGAATCGTCGGCGGCACGATCACCATCAAGCTCGTCGTCGGCTTCGACCCGCTCGGGCAGCTGGGGCGCGACGAACAGCGGCATGTAATGGGGGCGCTCAACCCGCGTCTCCTGGGTCTCGCGGATCTCCGCCGTCTCCAGCATCAGCCGGGACTCGGGCTCAGCCGGCGCTTCCTCTTCGACCGCCACCGGGTTGTCCGAGGCGATGTCCGACGTCTCCGGCTCACCGGCCAGCAGGTCGCGTACCCGGACCGCGTCGACGTGATCGACGCTGGAGTGTGCGCTGCGAATGCGGCCGTCGAGTGCGGCCAGCGCGTCCAGCACCCGCCTGCTGGTGGTTCCGAGCGTCCGGGCCAGCGAATGGACTCTCAGGCGCTCGGGCAGGTCCTCACGCTCGTTCGGCTCGTTTGCTGCGTCTGAAGATGGGGCACCGTCTACCACGTATTCTCCTCAAGCCCCCGGGCGCGTCGTCCTATCGACGCGGCCACGCGAGGGCTTCGCTATGGGTCCGGGTCACTTACTCCCGGACTTGTGATGGTCTCGCCCCGAGCAGCCCATGGTGAACCCACTCGGTGCCGTACTGAATGACGGCTCGACATGCTGCGCCGCACCGCGTACTGGCGATGGTCGCGCTTGTCCAAGTCTTCATTCGGGTGTCCGACGTCAGTTCGGCGACGTTCACCCGCAGCCAGTATCCCACATCACTTCCGCGGGTCACGCTCCCCTTCGGCGCGGCCCGGTCAGATGCCGGGAAACCAGAGTTCGATCTCGCGCTGGGCCGATTCGGGGGAATCGGATCCGTGCACCAGGTTGAACTGCGTCTCGAGGCCGAAATCGCCGCGAATGGTGCCGGGCGTGGCCTTCTCCACCGGGTCGGTACCGCCGGCGAGTTGCCGGAACGCGGCAATCGCGCGCGGTCCCACCACGACGGCCGCCACCACCGGTCCGGAGGTGATGAACTCCAGCAGCGAACCGAAGAAGGGCTTGCCGTCGTGTTCGGCGTAATGGCGCCGAGCCAGCTCCTCACCGACAGTCCTGAGCTCCAGCGCCGCGATGGTGAGGCCTTTGCGCTCGATGCGGCCGAGAATCTCGCCAATCAATTGGCGCTCCACACCGTCGGGCTTGATCAATACCAGGGTCCGTTCGGTCACGGTGCACAAGAGTAGAGGGCCGGGGAGCTATACCCAAGCCGGGATCACTCAGGTGAGCCTGCGATGGGGGCATCGATACTGCAGCCACGGCTGCGCCCGGCGCGTTTCACCAGCCCTGGCCGCAGGCTCGGCGAGCACCTCAGGACGACGGCGGTTGCCAGCGTTCCTGGCGCCGGCGAACCTCGGCGCGCAGATAGGCGATCAGCCCCCACACCGCGGCGAAAATCAGACCCATGAAACCCACGGCCGGATACACCAGGAAGCCGGCGATGAGCAGCAGTTGCGCGCCGAGGTTGACCCAGATGGCCCACGGCCGGCGCTGCAACCCGGTCAGCATGACCAACAGCACGGCGAACCCGATCAGATATCCGAGCGATAAGGCGCTGAAGCCGCCCCCGACGACCCCCACCACCGGTATCGCCAGCAGCACCACGATCACCTCGAGGATCAGCGTGCCGGCCATCACCCCGGCGAAGCTCTTCCACGGGTCGGGCGGCGGCTGTGCGTCGTCCGTCATTGCGGATCACGCCCGAACAAAGTCCGCGCGGCACCGGCGGTGACGACCGAGCCGGTGATGACAATGCCTGTACCGGAGAACATTTCACCTTCCTGATCGGCCGCGTCGACCAGGGCGGTCGCGGCGTCGATGGCGTCACGCAGGTTATCGGCGGGGATCACCCGGTCGGGCCCGAACCGCTCCTGCGCCGCCATGGCCAACGTTTCGACGTCCAGCGCGCGGGGCGACCCGTTGTGGGTGACGACCACGTGATCGAACACCGGTTCCAGTGCGGCGAGGATGCCGTCGACATCCTTGTCGGCCAACACCGCGACCACCCCCACCAGCCGCCGGAAGTCGAACTCGTCGGCCAGGGTGCGGGCCAGCGCGGCCGCACCTGCGGGATTGTGCGCGGCGTCGATGAACACCGTGGGTGCGCTGCGCATCCGCTCCAACCGCCCGGGACTGGTCACGGCGGCGAAACCGGCCCGGACCGCGTCCGCATCCAACTGACGCTGCGCCCCGGCACCGAAGAAAGCCTCCACCGCCGCCAGTGCCAGCGCCGCGTTGTGCGCCTGATGTTCGCCGTGCAGCGGTAGGTAGATGTCCGAATACACGCCACCGAGGCCCTGCAGCTGCAGCAGCTGTCCGCCAATTGCCACCTGCCGGTCGATCACCGCGAACTCCGAGTCCTGCCGGGCGACCGCGGCGTCGGCGCGCACCGCCTGGGCGAGCAGCACGTCCATCGCCTCGGGAACCTGACGCCCGATCACCGCGACGGTGTCCGGCGCGCCCTCGGGGGCCCGGGTGATGATGCCGGCCTTCTCGCCGGCGATGCTCGCTATGTCACCACCGAGATATTCGACATGGTCGAGGCTTACCGGGGTGATGACGGCCACCGGCGCGTTGAGCACGTTGGTGGCGTCCCAACTGCCGCCCATGCCGACCTCGACGACCGCGACGTCGACCGGCGCATCCGCGAACGCCGCGAACGCCATCGCGGTGAGGACTTCGAACTTGCTCATCGCCGGTCCCCCGTCGGCCTGCGACCGCTGGTCGACCATGTGGACGAAGGGCTCGATCTCCCGGTAGACGTCCACATACCGCGCCGGCGTGATCGGCTCGCCGTCGATGGAGATGCGCTCGACCGCCGACTGCAGGTGCGGGCTGGTGGTTCGGCCGGTGCGCTGCTGCAACGCGGTGATCAGCGCGTCGACCATCCGCGCCACCGACGTCTTGCCGTTGGTGCCGGCGATATGGATCGACGGATAGCTCAGTTGCGGGGAGCCCAGCAGATCCATCAGTGCGCTGATCCGGGTCAGACTCGGCTCGATTCGGGTCTCCGGCCAGCGCTGGTCCAGGAGGTGTTCGACCTGCAGCAGGGCCGCGATCTCGTCCGGCGTGGGAGCCAGGCGGGTACCCGACTGCCAGTCCTGCGATTCGAAAGTCATTGCAGCGCAGCTAATTTAGCGGCGATCCGGTCGGTCTCCTGCTGTGCGACCTGCCGGCGGGCGCGGATCTTGTCGACGACGGCTGCCGGCGCCTTGGCCAGGAAATCGGCGTTGCCGAGCTTGGCTGCGGTGGATGCCAGTTCCTTTTGCGCTGCGGCCAGGTCCTTCTCCAGGCGCCGTCGTTCGGCGGCCACATCGATGGTGCCCGAGGTGTCGAGCTCCACGGTGACCGTGGCCGTGCTCAACCGGACCTCGACCGAGGCCGACGCGCGGAAATCGTCGCCGGGGGCGGTCAGCCACGCCAGCGAAGTCACCGCATGCACCTGGTTGGCCAGATCGGCATCGCCGACACCGACCAGCCGGGCCGGCACCTTCTGCCGGTCGGCCAGGCCCTGATCGCTGCGGAACCTGCGCACCTCGGTGACCAGCTTCTGCATGTCGGCGATCCGTTGTGCGGCAACCGGGTCGGGCGCGATACCGGAGGGCTTCGGCCACTCGGCGACCACCAGGGATTCTTGCCCGGTGAGCGCCTGCCACAGTGCTTCGGTGATGAACGGGATCACCGGGTGCAACAGGCGCAGCAGCGTGTCCAGGCTGGCGGCCAGGACCGCGGTGGTGTCCGAAATACCCTGCGCAAGTTGGGTCTTCGCGACTTCCACATACCAGTCGCAGAACTCGTCCCAGGCGAAGTGGTAGAGCGCTTCGCAGGCGCGGCTGAACTCGTAGCTGTCCAGGGCCGCGTCCACCTCGGCGCGAACCTCTTCCAGCCGGCCGAGTATCCACCGGTCCGCATCGGTCAGCTGCTGCAACGGAGGCAGCGGGGCCAAGGCGGCGCCGTTCATGAGCGCGTACCGGGTGGCGTTGAACAGCTTGGTGCCGAAGTTGCGCGATGCCCGCACGGCGTCCTCGCCGATGGCCAGGTCACCCCCGGGACTGGCACCGCGGGCCAGGGTGAATCGCAGAGCATCGGCCCCGAAAGTGTCCATCCACTCCAGTGGGTCGATGACGTTGCCCTTGGACTTGCTCATCTTGCGGCCGAATTCGTCGCGGATCAGCCCGTGCAGGAACACGTCGGTGAACGGCACCTGCGGGCCGCGGCGGCCGTCGAGGGTGATGGCGTCGTCACCTCCGACGTAGGTGCCGAACATCATCATCCGGGCCACCCAGAAGAACAGGATGTCGTAGCCGGTGACCAGAACGCTTGTCGGATAGAACTTTTCCAGCGCCGAGGTCTTGGACGGCCAGCCCAGGGTGGAGAACGGCCACAACGCCGAGGAGAACCAGGTGTCCAGCACGTCGCTGTCCTGCACCCAACCCTCCGGCGGCGTGTCATCGGGACCGACGCACACCATCTCACCGTTGGGCCCGTACCAGATCGGAATGCGGTGACCCCACCACAGCTGGCGTGAGATGCACCAGTCGTGCATGTCGTCCACCCAGGCGAACCAGCGCGGCTCCAGGCTGGCCGGGTGGATCACGGTGTCGCCGTTGCGGACCGCGTCACCGGCGGCCTTGGCCATCGACTCCACCCGGACCCACCACTGCAGGGACAGCCGCGGCTCGATGGGCTCCCCGCTTCGTTCGGAGTGCCCGACGCTGTGCAGATAGGGTCGCTTCTCTTCGACGATCCGGCCCTGTGCGGCAAGCGCTTCACGCACCTTGACGCGCGCCTCGAACCGGTCCATGCCGTCGAATTGCGTTCCGGTACCGGCGATCCGGCCCTTGGTGTCCATGATCGAGGGCATCGGCAGCTGGTGGCGCATCCCGATCTCGAAGTCGTTCGGATCGTGCGCGGGTGTGACTTTGACTGCGCCGGTGCCGAATTCGGGGTCGACGTGCTCGTCTGCGACGACGATCATCTCGCGGTCCACGAACGGATGCGGCAACCAGTTGCCGACCAGGTGGCGGTAGCGGTCGTCGTCGGGGTGGACCGCGATGGCGGTGTCGCCCAGCATGGTCTCCACCCGGGTGGTCGCGACCACGATGTGGGGTTGTGAGTCGTCGAGTGATCCGTACCGGAACGAGACCAGCTCGCCTTCGGTGTCCTGGTAGTTCACCTCGAGGTCGGAGATCGCCGTCTCGAGCACCGGTGACCAGTTGACCAACCGCTCGGCCTGGTAGATCAATCCGTCGTCGTAGAGGCGCTTGAAAATCGTTCTTACGGCCCGCGACAGGCCCTCGTCCATGGTGAAGCGGTCGCGGCTCCAATCAACTCCGTCGCCCAGGCGGCGCATCTGGCCACCGATGGCGCCGCCGGACTCACGCTTCCAGTCCCAGACCTTGTCGACAAACAGCTCTCGGCCGAAGTCCTCTTTGGTCTTGCCGTCGACCGCCAGCTGCTTCTCCACCACACTCTGCGTGGCGATGCCGGCGTGATCCATCCCCGGCTGCCACAGCACCTCATAGCCCTGCATGCGCTTACGCCGGGTCAGCGCGTCCATCATGGTGTGTTCCAGCGCATGACCCATGTGCAGGCTGCCGGTCACATTGGGCGGCGGAAGCACGATGCAGTAGGCCGGCCTGGTGCTGTCAGGGTCCGCGGTGAAGTAACCGGCATCCAGCCACTTCTGATAGATCGCGCCCTCCATCGCGGCCGGATCCCAGGACTTGGGCAGCTGGTCATCGGCGGGGCGGGGGCTGGCGGTCACCGGTCAATTCTAGGAACCGCCGCCCGCGCCCCGCGTCAGGGCCTGAATCCGCAGGTCAGCGGATTGGCCGGCCGCGATTACGGAATGGTGAGCACCTGGCCGGGATAGATCAGGTCGGGATTCGGAATCCCGCTGGCATCGGCGATGACCTGATACTTGCTGCCGTCGCCGTAGAACCGCTCCGAGATGGCCCACAGGGTGTCCCCGGACTCGACGGTGTAGGTGCGCGCGGCGGGTTCGGGCGCGGCCGGCGGGGCTTCGGCTGCCGGCTCGGCCGACGGTTCGGCAACGGCGTTCTCCGCCGGCGCCGGTTCACCCTGCGAGATCCCCTTGTCGTCAAGGTCGTCTGCGGCGGCTTCAGCCTGGGGGTTGGGTGGCGGCGGGGCGTCGGTTTCGGTCTTGGTGGACCAGGCCGGCCCGTCTGCGGCGTACAGCACCAGGTTGCGGTCGTCCTGCAGGACGAGCTGGACCTGCTTCTTGCCCTTGGTGTCGCTGTGCCACACCGGCTTGTCGGCGGTGTACAGCACAAAGTTGCCGTCGGTCTGAACCTCGGCGCGCACCACGTCCTGGCCGTTGGTGGCGCTGGCCCAGATCGGCTTACCCCAGACGGCCAGCACGAGGTTGCCGTCGTCCTGCAGGGTCAAGGAGTACGCGCCGTTGTTGGACACCAGCGATTCTCCCCGTACCAGCTTCTGACCTTCGGTGAGCCTGTCGGACATGAGTTTTCCTCTCCATACCTGTCGTTTACCGGACCTTGAAATCCATCGCGATGCGGCCCGACCAGCCTCGCGCTCAGCGCAATCTTGTTGTGGCGGCGGTTATTTCTTGCCGCCCAGCAGCCCGCCGAGAATGTCGCCGAGGCCACCGCCCTTACCACCCAGCACACTGCCGAGAATGCCGCCGAGGGACTTGTCGTTGCCACCGCCCAGGATGCTGCCCAGGATGTCGCCGAGTCCGCCGCCGGAGCTGCGTTGCTGCGATTCGGGGGTCTGGGCGGAACCGGGATTGAGCTGTTTTCCGATGTACGCCAACACAATCGGCAGCACGATAGGCAACAACTGCTTGAGCAGGTCGCTGTTGCCGGCACCGCCGCCGGCCAGTGCGGCGGCGACTTCATTGGTGTCCTTGCCGCCGAAGAGCGTCGCGACCGCCTGGTGCCCGTCCTCCTCGTTGACGTGGTCCACGCCGCCGCCGGCGTCCAGCAGCCCACGCGCGGCGTGACCGCTGGCGGCATCCTCGATCTTGCTGGCGTGCTCAGGATCCTGCGAATTGTGCTGCAAGCCGCTGAGCAGCACCGGCACCAGGGTGTGCACCGCTTTGTCGACTTCGCCCTGGTCCGCCCCCAGCTTCGACGCGATGTCCGAGGTGGGAATCTGCGCATAAAGATCGTTGAGATCGGCCATCGTGATCCACCTTCGTTGCCGGGAGCAGACGAGCAGTTACGACACTAGACGCAGCTGATCTGGTGCGACACCCTACGGTCAGCCGGATTTCAACTAGCGCGTCAATTTAACCGCTCAGTCCGCAACTCGATACCTGCGTGTGGGAATCGCGCCAGCAACGCGTCACCCATCGCCGCCGCCGGGGTCAACACACCGTGCAGGCCGGAGAGCTTGTCGCGGTCTTTCGCCAGGGCAAGACCGCACTCCCCGAGGATCACCGAGGTGGCCTTGTAACCGGGGTCGCCGCGCTGTTCCATCCGCGCGCGGTAACGGGCGCCCGAGGTGGTGGTGGTGTACGTCTCCACCTTGTAGTAACCCCGCTCGCGGGTTTTCTCGCTGGGACCGCTGCCCGATTTGGGCAGGACGCGTTCCACCGCGTTGCGTGGCAATCGATTCATGACGCGACTGCCGGCGGCGAAGAAGGCATTGGAGAACCCGGTCATCACCGCCGACGCGACCGGCGCCAGCGGCGACGAGCCCACGCTCATGGTTTCGGTGTAACGGAAGTTGCGCCCGTAGGCCCAGTTCAGTAGGGCATTGCTACGTCGCACAATTCTGGTGTTGGCCGGCGCCATCGGAAAAGCCGCCGTCCACGAGCCGGCGAGTTCGGGGGCGATCCGCCCACCGCTACGCAAGGTGAGGTCGGGTTGCGCGCCCAATTCGGGCTCCGCGCCGCGGTCGGTGCTCAGCGAGTACGGATCGGCCAGCTGGCGGCGTACGTCGGGGTCACTCGAGGCGGTGCGCATGATCTCCACCACCGAGGCGATTGTGCCTCCGGATGCGCCGCCCCGCATCGACCGCACCACAAAATTGGTCTCACCCAGCTCGCCCGCCCCGTCCTCGAGCGCAGCGCGGAACAGCGCATAGACGGTCAGGTCCGAGGGGACGGAGTCAAAGCCGCAGGAGTGCACGATCCGGGCGCCGTTGTCCGCGGCCTGCTTGTGATAGAGGTCGATGCTGTCGCGCACGAAGTTCACCTCGCCGGTCAGGTCGGCGTAGTCGGTGCCGGCGGCCGCGCACGCGGCCACCAGAGGCAACCCGTAGCGGGTGTACGGACCCACCGTGGTCACGACGACCCGGGCACGGGCGGCCATCTCGTGCAGCGACGACTCGGAGGTGGCGTCGGCGGCGATCAGCGGCCACGCCTGTGCGGCAGGCGCCAACGTCTTGCGGACCGCCTCCAGGCGATCGGTGGATCGGCCGGCCAACGCAATCCGCGCGTCTCCCCCGGCCCGGGCCAGGTATTCGGCGGTCAGCTTGCCCACAAAGCCAGTTGCCCCATAGAGGATGATGTCGAATTCGCGTGGCGTCTCGGTCACCCGCCCGACGCTACCCTGGACTTCCCAGCGCCTCGTGAGGCAGCCGGACCTTGAACGGTCTGCGTCGCCCGGGGTAACTTTCGCGGGATGACGCAACGAATCGTTGTCGTCGGAGCGGGCATCGCCGGGCTGGCCTGTGCAGGGGCGTTGCGGCGGGATCACGACGTGAGCGTCATCGAGGAGCGCACCGACACTACGCCCGGTGCGGCCATCAGCATCTGGCCCAACGCACTGGCCGCCCTGGACGAGCTGGGGCAGGGCGATGAGGTGCGCGCCGCGGGGGCCCGCGTCGCCGCCGTCGCGTTGCGCTGGCGCGACGGGTCCTGGTTGCGCCGTCCGGCAACCGAGTCTTTGATCGGTGCCCTCGGGGAGCCGCTGGTGGCAGTGCGACGCGCGGCCCTGCGCGACATCCTGGCCGCCGCGGTAGGCGACACCGCGATCGAATACGGTGTGGCGGCGGTGAAGCTGGCCGTCGACGGTGACGGAGTCCGGATCACGCTGTCGGACGGGACCATGCGGTACGCCGACGCCGTGATCGGCGCCGACGGCATCGGTTCGATGTTGACCCGCCACCTCAACGGTCCGTTGCGCTATCGCTATGCCGGCTATACCGCGTGGCGTGGGATAGCCGGTTGTGCGATGGATCCCGAACTTGCGGGCGCGACGCTGGGTCCCGGGGTGGAGACCGGCCACATCCCGTGCGGGCCCGGCCTTACGTATTGGTACACCGCTGAACGCGCACCGGAGGGCGGCTCGGAGACCGGCGCTGATCTGCCCTACCTGCGGAACAAGCTGGGCAACTGGCCGGAACCGATTCCCGACATGCTGGCCGCGACGGCCCCCGACGACGTCTTGCGCAACGACCTCTACGACCGCGAGCCGGGCCGTTGTTGGGCCCGGGGGCCCGTGGTCGTCGTCGGTGACGCGGCCCACCCGATGCGTCCGCACCTCGGCCAGGGCGGCTGCCAGGGCCTGGAGGATGCTGCGATCTTGCGGGCGTTCGTCGAACGCTGCCCAGATCTGCCGACGGCCTTCGCCAGGTTCGCCGAGTTCCGCCGGTCACGAACCTCAGCGGTGGTTCGTGAATCGGCGATGCTCGGCCGTTTCATCAACCTGCGTCCGGCATTCTTCAGCGCCGCTCTAAGTCGCGCGAGCGCGCTGATCCCTGACGCCGTGTTCACCCGGCACGTGGGGTCGGTGGCGGGGCGGGCGGCGTTCGTACTGCCGGGCGCCGGAGACACCGACCGCGCTTGAGACGACGAATGCCGGGCCCGAAGGCCCGGCATTCGCTTCACGTTACCGTTATCTGGTTCTCAGCCGATCAGCCGCGGCGGCCGCAAACCGGCCACGCGCCGATGCCCTGCGAATGCAGCACGTTCTCGGCGACGCGGATCTGCTCCTCACGGCTGGCGCCGGCTGCCGAGCCCGAGCCGCCGTTTGCACGCCAGGTGCTGGCGGTGAACTGCAGGCCACCGGAGTAGCCGTTGCCGGTGCTGATCCCCCAGTTGCCACCGGACTCGCACTGCGCGATCGCGTCCCAGTTCACGCTGTAGGTCTTGACCGGCGCGGGTGCGGGAGCAACGTCGACCGGCGGGGCGTCAGGGGCCGGCGGGTTGGGGTCGAAGCCGGCGGGCTCCGCAACCGGCGGCGCGTCGACAGGCGGGGCGTCAGGGGCCGGCAGGCCCGGGTCGAAGCCCACGAACTCCGGGGCCGGCGGCGCGTCAGGAGCCGGCAGGCCCGGGTCGAAGCCTGGGGCGACATTGGGGTCCACGCCAGCGACATCCGCATGAGCGATGCCGGTGGTCGGCACCGTCACGAGGGTCCCGGTGATCGCGGCGACAATGAGCGTCTTGCGGACGTTCTTCAAAAGTCTTCCTTTCGTTGCGCGCGCGCTGAAGACAGCCCACCGAGGCGGGTTGGGGTGTTGCTTGCTGCGTCAAGGACGCTGAGAACGCTTCAGGGCGTGCCGTCTCGTTTCGGCACGACAGCGGAGGCCATGATCTGCCCGGCGCGGCTGCTTGCCGACGCCTGCGGGGCGGCTGCCATATCGGAGGCCGTCTCCCACTCCGCTCACACGCGGGTCCGTTTTTATTCAATTTTTCTTGTTACTTTTTGCTGCCCATTTTCGGGCTAGAAGGACCGTACGATAACGATTTGGATTCGTCACCTTGGCCGAACGGGTATACCGGGCAGATAACGAGCCGATCACGACGCGGCTAAGGAATGGTCGGCGCAGGTCAAACGACTATTGCAGCCGTGCCAGAATATGTTGCCCCTGCGACGTTTTCGTGAGCCGAATCACTCACAAATTGTGAGTTGGACCACCGAATTCTGCTATACGACGCACGACCAACAACACGGAAAGATAACGTCGAAAGGTGATTTGGCACACAATCCGCAATTCTTTGCGTGGCGACGCTTTGCACCGCAGCAGTGCTTGCGGGCGCCTCTGCCGGGCCGCGCAATCGCGTTGATGTGAGATTTCTTATTGCGGGACACCAGGCCACAGCCGCAATGCCCGACGTGTCGGTTTGAGCCCGCCGCCACGGAAACGGCGGGTGCCGACCTCAGCTACGGGTCGAACAGCTTGCCGCGCAAGCAGATGGGCCGATCAGCGGCCCGGGCGCACCGGCGTCCGCAGGTCAGCCACCGTATTGACGTTGGTCAGCGCTTCAGAGTCGGTCAGCACGATCTGCTGGGAGTCCGACGCGTCGATCAGGTCGCTCATTCTGCGCGCGCCCCCGGCCACCAAGGCGTCGATGCGGTCGGCGAGATCGGTGCGGTAGACCGCGGCCAGGTAATGACTGCGGCCGTCCCACGGCATTACCACCTCGGCGTTGGTCTCGACGGCGAGGCGAACCAGCTCGTCGATCAAATCGACTGTCAGGGAAGGCATGTCGACGGCGGCGACGAACGCGTAACGCGCCCCGGCCGCGGCGGCGGCCCGCAGTCCGCGCCCGGTAGCCGGCAGCGGCCCCAGCCCGCGCTCCTCGTCGCGCAGGACCGGCACCGGCAGCACAGGCAACGGTTGTCCGGGCGCAGCCATCACATACACCGGCGAACAACGTTGTGAGACAACGTCAACCACGCGCTCCACCATCGTGCCCGTTCCACCGGGTAGCGGCAGGGTCGCCTTGTCACGGCCCATCCGGCGCGATTCGCCGCCGGCGACGATTACGCCTGCCAGTGAAACTTCTTCTGCCACTTGAGATGTCACCTCAGTCCACGGTCCAGGTATCGCGTCCACGGAGCAATGATTGCAGCGCGGCTTCGTCCGACGGAGCCGACTCCTGAGCGGCCTCGACCTGCGAGCGGGCCGCGTCGTCGTAGGTGGGCCGGCGAATATCGCGGAAGATACCCATCACCATGTGCTCGAGGTTCTGGTCCGACAACCGCGATAAGGCGAAGGCGTACGCGGAATCGTCGGCGTGGGCGTCGTGCACCACGATCTCTTCTTGAGCCACATCGGCGGTCTTGGCCACGTCGAGACCGAATCCGGACTTCACCACGCAGTATTCGCCGTTGACGCCGAACACGATGGGTTCCCCGTGGCGGACGTTGATCACCCGCTCCTCGGAGCCCTCCTTCCGCAGCACGTCGAACGAGCCGTCGTTGAAAATCGGGCAGTCCTGCATGATCTCGACCAGTGCGGCACCACGATGTTGCGCCGCGGCCCGTAGCACCTCGCTCAGTCCGGCACGGTCGGAATCCAACGCGCGGCCGACGAAGGTCGCCTCGGCGCCCAGCGCCAGCGACACCGGGTTGAACGGGTGGTCCAAAGACCCCATCGGCGTCGACTTGGTGACCTTACCGACCTCTGACGTCGGCGAGTACTGGCCCTTGGTGAGGCCGTAGATCCGGTTGTTGAACAACAAGATGGTGATGTTGACGTTGCGCCGCAGAGCGTGGATGAGGTGATTGCCACCGATCGACAATGCGTCGCCGTCGCCGGTCACCACCCAGACCGACAGGTCCTCGCGCGCCAGCGCCAGGCCGGTGGCGATGGCCGGCGCGCGTCCGTGGATCGAGTGGAAGCCGTAGGTCTCCAGGTAGTACGGAAACCGGCTCGAACAACCGATACCGCTGATGAACACGATGTTCTCGCGGCGCAGCCCCAGTTCAGGCAGGAAGTTGCGGATGGTGTTGAGAATGACGTAGTCGCCACAGCCCGGGCACCAGCGCACCTCCTGGTCGCTGGTGAAGTCCTTGCCCTTCTGTGGGTGATCCGTCGTGGGCACCCCGTCGTTCTTGGTCAGCCGTTGCTTGTTGTTCAACCCCGGGGTCAGACCAAGGTCGGTGCCGATCACGCCAGTCACAAGCGCCGCTCCTCCTCATCGCTCGAATCGACGGTGCGCATCATGCACTGACCCCCGCTTCGACGGTGGCCGCCGACAATCTGGCCACCATGGTCTTGTCCTGCTCCAGCTCGTTGAGTCGCCCGGCCAGCGCTGCCCGGATGAACCGTCCGATCTCGTCGGCCAGGAAAGAAACACCCTTGACCTTGGTGACCGACTTGACGTCGACCAGGTACTTGGCCCGCAACAACATCGCCAGCTGTCCCATGTTCATCTCCGGGCACACCACGCTGGGGTAACGATGCAGAATCTCACCCAGGTTCGCCGGGAACGGGTTCAGGTAGCGCAGGTGGGCGTGCGCCACCTTGGTACCTCTGCGGCGCGCACGCCGACATGCCTCACCGATCGGGCCGTAGGAACTTCCCCATCCGAGCAGCAGCAGCTCCGCGTCGCCGGTGGGGTCGTCGACTTCGAGGTCGGGGACGCTGATGCCGTCGATCTTGGCCTTGCGGATCCGGACCATCAGGTCGTGGTTGGTGGGGTCATAGGAGATGGCGCCGGAACCGTTGGCCGCTTCCAGCCCGCCGATGCGGTGCTCGAGACCGGGAGTGCCCGGGACGGCGAACTGGCGCGCGAGGGTGTCCTTGTGGCGGGCGTACGGCTCGAAGGGCTCACCGGGTTTGGCGAAGATGTGCTTGATCGGGTTGAGCGTACTCACATCCGGGATGCGCCACGGCTCGGAGCCATTGGCGATGGCGCCGTCGGACAGCACGATCACCGGGGTGTGATACGAGACCGCGATCCGCACCGCCTCCAGCGCCGTGTCGAAGCAATCCGAGGGAGACCGCGGGGCCACGACCGCCACTGGCGATTCGCCGTTTCGGCCGAACAGCGCCTGCAGCAGGTCCGCCTGCTCGGTCTTGGTGGGCAGACCGGTGGACGGTCCGCCGCGCTGGACGTCGATGACGATCAGCGGCAACTCGGTCATCACCGCCAGACCCAGCGCTTCGGACTTCAGCGAGATGCCCGGGCCGGAGGTGCTGGTGACCCCGAGCGCCCCGCCGTAGGATGCGCCGATCGCGGCGCAGATGCCACCGATCTCGTCTTCCGCCTGGAATGTGATGACGTTGAAGTTCTTGTGCTTGGACAGCTCGTGCAAGATATCCGACGCCGGGGTGATCGGGTAGCTGCCGAGGACCACCTGCTTGTCGGCGAGTTTGCCCGCCGCGACGATGCCGTAGGCGAGGGCCGTGTTACCGGAGACCTGCCGGTACTCGCCGGCCGGCAACGAGGCCTTGGACACCTCGTAGGTGGTGCCGAACGCCTCGGTGGTCTCGCCGTAGTTCCAGCCCGCTTTCAGCGCCAGCACATTGGCCTCGGCGATATCGGGCTTGCGGGCGAACTTCTCCCGGATAAAGGTCTCGCTGGTCTGCACCGGCCGCCCGTACATCCAGGACAGCAAGCCGAGCGCGAACATGTTCTTGGCGCGTTGACCGTCCTTTTTCGTGGCACCGATCGCTTCCACGGCACCGAGGGTCAGCGTGGTCATCGGCACCGCGTGCACGACGTACTCTTCGAGCTCGTCGGACTCCAGCGGGTTGGTCACATAGCCCACTTTGGTCAGATTGCGCTTGGTGAATTCGTCTGAATTCGCGATCACCATTCCGCCGCGCGGCAGGTCACCGATATTCGATTTCAGCGCGGCGGGGTTCATGGCGACCAGCACATCGGGCCGGTCGCCGGCGGTCAGGATGTCGTAGTCGGCAATCTGGATCTGAAAAGACGAGACGCCGGGCAAAGTTCCTGCCGGAGCGCGGATCTCGGCCGGATAATTGGGCTGGGTGGCCAGGTCGTTGCCGAAAAGTGCGGCGTCCGAAGTGAATCGGTCACCGGTCAGCTGCATGCCGTCGCCGGAGTCTCCTGCGAATCGGATGACGACATTCTCCAGGCGCTGCCGACTGGACCCGTTCTGAGACTCGTCCCCGGCGTCATTGCCGTTCGGATTCACGTCTCTGCCTCCAACTTGGTATCCGGACAGGCATTCCGGTGCAACTCAAGATTACGCGCGCCAAAGTGCCGTCGCCGCTGTCACGATTTATGTCACTGGCGGTACCGATTATGACACTTCTCTAAGGGTGTATGGCCGTCCTCTTAAGCTTGTTACCGGCGAGTATGCAGGTAAAAGCCGATGTCAGGGTGGCACCGGACGGGGGTGGGACCAAAACTGTGGTATTGGTCACTTTATCGTCGCCCAAGCGGTCCGCCGGCAATTTCCGTAGATGGAGACGGCGCACGGCATCGACCGGCTGCCGCTGACGCGGGGCTGAGCCGGCGCCGGTCAGGCGCTCTTGTCGCGACGCTCGGAGCGGGACGGCTTGCGGGGCACGATCGTCGGGAGCACGTTGTCCTGCACGGTCTCCTTGGTGACGACCACCTTGGCGACGTCGTCGCGGCTCGGGATGTCATACATCACCGGCAGCAGTACTTCCTCCATGATGGCGCGCAATCCGCGGGCGCCCGTGCCGCGGTGGATGGCCTGGTCGGCAATCGCGTCGAGGGCGTCTTCGGCGAACTCCAGCTCCACGCCGTCCATCTCGAACAGCCGGGTGTACTGCTTGACCAGAGCGTTCTTCGGCTCCGACAGGATCTTGACCAGCGATTCCTTGTCGAGGTTGGTGACCGAGGCAACCACCGGGAGACGCCCGATGAACTCCGGGATCAGGCCGAACTTGATCAGGTCCTCGGGCATCACTTCGGCGAAGTGGTCGGTGGTGTCGATTTCGGCCTTGGAACGCACCTCGGCGCCGAAGCCCAGACCGCGCTTACCGACGCGCTCGTAGATGATCTTCTCCAGGCCCGCGAAAGCACCCGCCACGATGAACAACACGTTGGTGGTGTCGATCTGGATGAATTCCTGGTGCGGGTGCTTGCGACCACCCTGCGGGGGGACCGATGCCTGAGTGCCTTCCAGGATCTTCAGCAGGGCCTGCTGCACGCCCTCGCCGGAAACGTCGCGGGTGATCGACGGGTTCTCGCTCTTGCGGGCGATCTTGTCGACCTCGTCGATGTAAATGATGCCGGTCTCGGCGCGCTTGACGTCGTAGTCGGCGGCCTGGATGAGCTTGAGCAGGATGTTCTCGACGTCCTCGCCGACGTAGCCGGCTTCGGTCAGCGCGGTGGCATCGGCGATCGCGAACGGCACGTTGAGCATCTTGGCCAGCGTCTGGGCCAGGTAGGTCTTGCCGCAGCCGGTCGGTCCGAGCATCAGGATGTTGGACTTGGTCAGTTCGACGGGTTCGTAGCGCGAGTCGCGGCCCTTCTCGCCCGCCTGGATGCGCTTGTAGTGGTTGTAGACCGCGACGGCGAGCGTGCGCTTGGCGGTGTCCTGCCCGATGACGTAGCCCTCGAGGAAGTCCCGGATCTCGATGGGCTTGGGCAGCTCGTCGAGTTTCACATCGTCGGCGTCGGCGAGTTCCTCTTCGATGATCTCGTTGCAGAGGTCGATGCACTCATCGCAGATGTACACACCGGGACCCGCAATAAGTTTCTTGACCTGCTTTTGGCTCTTCCCGCAGAACGAGCACTTCAGCAAGTCACCGCCGTCTCCGATGCGCGCCATGATGCCTCAGGGCCTACTTCCTGTATCGCCGTTCGTCTTGGTTGCCGCGTGTATGCCACGACGCTACCCGCTTGTTCCGGCCTGTCGCGACCGTTAACGCCGAATAGCTTCCTTGGTATTTGCTGGTGTTGGTGCTTCTGGTGTCTCGACGAACATATCGCCCGAGGGCGCCCACCACTCGCCGAGACGCGCATTGCGTGTCTTGGCGTGTCGCGGTCGTTACGCCAACGACACTGGCGGGTCGGCTGGCCGGCCGGCCACCAGACATCAACCCTACCGTGGCCCCAGCCCGCAAGCAGGCGCAATAGCACCCGAATTCTGGTCAAACCGGGTGCAATTTGCGTCCCCGCAAGCGGGAGGTGCCCCGGCTCGGCGGGGGGCGGCGCTGCGTCAGGCGTTCTGCGCGGAAAGCTTCCGGTACTCCAGAACGGTGTCGATGATGCCGTAGTCCTTGGCCTCTTGGGCGGTCAGGATCTTGTCCCGGTCGGTGTCCTTGCGGATCGTCGCAGCGTCCTTGCCGGTGTGGCGCGCCAGCGTGGTCTCCATCAAGGTGCGCATTCGCTCGATCTCGGCGGCCTGGATCTCCAGGTCGGAGAACTGCCCCTGAATGACACCGGACAGCGACGGCTGGTGGATCAGCACCCGCGCGTTGGGCAACGCCATCCGCTTACCCGGCGTTCCGGCGGCCAGCAGCACCGCGGCGGCCGAGGCGGCCTGACCCAGGCACACGGTCTGGATGTCGGCCCGGACGTATTGCATGGTGTCGTAGATGGCCATCAGCGAGGTGAAGCCGCCGCCCGGCGAGTTGATGTACATGGTGATGTCGCGGTCGGGGTCGAGCGACTCCAGCACCAGCAGCTGCGCCATGATGTCGTTCGCCGACGCGTCGTCGACCTGGACACCGAGGAAGATGATGCGTTCCTCGAACAGTTTGTTGTAAGGGTTGGATTCTTTGACGCCGAAGCTGGAGTGCTCGATGAACGACGGCAGGATGTAGCGCGCCTGCGGTTGGGTCTGAGAATGCAGAGGATTCATCGGGCTTCTCCGTTGGTGATGTGGGCGGCGCGCGTAATGATGTGGTCGACGAAGCCGTATTCCAGGGCCTCCTGTGCGGTGAACCAGCGGTCGCGATCCGAGTCAGCCTCGATGCGTTCGATCGACTGGCCGGTGAACTCGGCGTTGAGCCGGAACATCTCCTTCTTGATGACCGCGAACTGCTCGGCCTGGATGGCGATGTCGGCCGCGCTACCGGTCACCCCGCCCAACGGCTGGTGCATCAGGATGCGCGCGTGCGGGAGCGCGAAGCGCTTGCCTTTGGTACCGGCCGCCAACAGGAACTCCCCCATCGAGGCGGCCATGCCCATGGCATAGGTGGCGATGTCGCAGGGCGCCAGCACCATGGTGTCGTAAATCGCCATCCCGGCGCTGATGGATCCGCCCGGCGAGTTGATGTAGAGGTTGATGTCCTTGTCGGAGTCCTCGGCGGCGAGCAGCAGGATCTGCGCACACAACCGGTTGGCGACCTCGTCGTTCACCTCCGAACCCAGGAAGATGATGCGCTCCGCGAGCAAGCGCTCATATACGGAGTCGGTGAGGTTGAGACCCAACGAGTTCGAACGCATGTCAGTCACCCTGCTCACAGTGGGGACACCTACTTTCTGTTTCCTTGTTGCACCGACACTAACCAACCGGACCCGCCCTTTGGCCCCCGGAAGCGGACGCGTTCGCTCACAGCGTCATGCGGTGGGTTCGTCGGCCGTGTCAGCCTCGTCGGTCTGAGTGTCCGTTTCGGCCACCTCATCGACCTCGTCGTCGGCCTCGTGGTCGTGATCATGGTCGTGCTCGTGCTCGTGCTCGTGGTCGTGGTCATGCTCGTGCTGCCGCTTGCCGAAGAACGCGCTGGTGTCGATGGTGTTGCCGTCGGTATCGGTGACGGTGGCCTTCTCGATTACCGCGGCGACGGCCAGGCCGCGCCGCACGTCGGCGAACATGGCGGCGAGCTGGTTGTTCTCCTGCAAGTAGGCGAACAGCTGTTGCGGTTCGATGCCGTACTGCCGCGAGGTCAGCACCAGTCGCTCGGTCAGGTCTTCCTGACCGACCTGGACGTCCAGCTGGTCGGCGATGGCGTCGAGCAACAGCTGGCGCTTGACATTGGTCTCGGCGGCTGCGCGTGCTTCGGCGTCGAACTCCGCGCGCGAGGAGCCCTGCTGTTCGAGCACCTCGTTGAACTTGGCCTGGTCCTGGTTGAGTCCACTCATCGCGGCCTGCAGTGTCTCGTCGACCTGTGAGCGCACGATCGCGTCCGGCACCGGAACCTCGACCTGCTCGAGCAGGGCGTCCAGGGCAGCGTTGCGGATCTGGTCGGCCTGTTGGGCGCGTTTGGTGTTGGTCACCTGCTCGCGGAGGCTGTCGCGCAGCTCGTCGATCGTGTCGAACTCGCTGGCCAGCTGGGCGAACTCGTCATCGGGTTCGGGCAGTTCCCGTTCCTTGATCGACCTGACGGTTACCGTGACCTCGGCTTCCTGGCCGGCGTGCTCACCGGTCGCCAGCTTGGCGGTGAAGACCTTCGACTCGTCGACGGCCAGCCCGACGAGCGCGTCGTCGAGGCCTGCAATCAGCCGCCCGGAACCCACCTCGTGCGAGAGACCCTCGGCAGCAGCGTTCGGTACGTCCTCGCCGTCGACCGTTGCCGAGAGGTCGATGGAGACGAAGTCACCGGTTTGCACCGGCCGGTCCGCCCCGGTCAGCGTGCCGAACCGGGCGCGCAACGACTCGAGTTCGGCATCCACTTCCTCGTCGGTGACCTCGATCGGGTCCACGGAGACGGTCAGCGCGTCGAGGTCCGGAATCTCCAGCTTGGGGCGGACATCGACCTCGGCGAAGAACTGCAGCTCCTCGCCGTACTCCTTGTGGGTGACCTGGATGTTCGGCCGGCCGATCGGCTGCACGTCGGACTCGGTGAGAGCCTGGCCGTAACGGCTGGGCACGGCGTCCTCGATGACCTGGTCGAGCAGTGCCTCGCGGCCGAAACGTGCCTCGAGCAACTTGGCCGGTGCCTTGCCGGGCCGGAATCCGGGCAGCCGAACCTGCTTGGCAAGCTCCTTGTAAGCGCGCTGAAAGTCGGGTTCGAGCTCAGGAAACGGCACCTCCACGTTGATGCGAACCCGGGTGGGGCTCAACTGCGTCACGGTGCTCTTCACGGCGGTGCTCCTCGGTGTGTCGTTACGGCGTGCGGCGGGTGCGCGCGGCGGGCTGGTCGGGGTGACAGGATTTGAACCTGCGGCCTTCCGCTCCCAAAGCGGATGCGCTACCAAGCTGCGCTACACCCCGCGCTGACCACGCGATCCTACGGCCCGGCGGCGCGTGGTCCGCACCGACCTCCGGGGATCTGAGAACTCACGGAGCGGTCACATGACTGCATCGATTAGATTTGATTGCCACCACCACGTACAGTCTCGCTCGACTAATACTTGCGGGCGTAGCTCAATGGTAGAGCCCTAGTCTTCCAAACTAGCTACGCGGGTTCGATTCCCGTCGCCCGCTCTGATCCGATCTCCCGCTCGACAGAAAGGCGCCATGAGCGACGTCAAAAGCGTCAGCATTTCCGGCTCATGCGCGTCGGACTTCCTCGGAGTGCGCGAAGCGTTCGAGCGCAACTTCGCGCTCCGTCACGAGGTGGGTGCGGCGGTCGCTGTCTGGGTGGACGGGCATCTCGTCGTCAATCTCTGGGGTGGCCACGCCGACGCCGCCCGCACCCGTCCGTGGCAGGAAGACACCCTGACCACGGTGCTGTCCGGCACCAAGGGACTGACGTCCACCTGCGTCCACCAGCTCGCCGACCGCGGTGAGCTGGACCTGCACGCCCCGATCTCGCGGTACTGGCCCGAGTTCGGGCAAGCCGGCAAGGAAGCCATCACGCTGGCCATGGTGATGAGTCACCGGTCCGGCGTGATAGGCCCGCGCACCCGGCTGACCACCGAGCAACTCTGCGACTGGGACTACGTCTGCGAACAACTGGCCGTCGCCGAGCCGTGGTGGGAACCGGGCACCGCGCAGGGCTACCACATGACCACCTTCGGCTTCATCCTCGGCGAGGTGTTTCGGCGCGTCACCGGCCGGACGGTCGGGCAGTATCTGCGCACCGAGATCGCGGGGCCGATCGGCGCCGAGATCCACATCGGCATGCCTGTGGCCGCGCAGGCGCGCTGCGCCGAGCGGGTGAACAAGCCCACCGGTCGGCAACTGCTCGCCGAGTTGCAGGCCCCGAGTGACCCGACGTCGCTGGCCGACCACCCCAAAGCGGGAATGGCCGTCTCCATGGGGTTCCTGGCCGACGACGACCTCGACACCGAGGACCTGCAGCGGTGGCGCCAGTTGGAGTTTCCGGGCACCAACGCGCAGGTGTCCGCCCTGGGAATGGCGACGTTCTACAACGCACTGGCCCAGGAGAAGCTGCTGAGCCGCGAACACATGGACCTGATCCGGGTGTGCCAGGGCGGTTTCGAGCCGGACCTGGTGCTGGGACCCCGCGTCGCCGATCACGGGTGGGGCCTTGGCTACATGCTCAATCAGCGCTGCATCAACGGGCCCAACCCGCGGATGTTCGGCCACGGTGGCTTAGGCGGGTCCTTCGCGTTCGTCGACCTCGAGCACCGGATCGGCTACGGCTACGTGTCCAACCGCTTCGATGCCAGCAAGGCCAACGCCGACCCGCGCAGTGTCGACCTGAGTAACGAGGTGTACCGCGCGCTCGGGGTCACGCTCGACTGAGCTACCTCACGCCGACAGTGAATATGCCGACGCCGCCGCGGCGTGTCCCGTCGTGGAACTCACACTCGGCGTCAGGTGCGCGGGGTCACGTCTGACAGGTCGGGCACCAGAACACATTGCGGCCCTCGAGCACCGCCGTGCGCACCGTTTCGCCGCATACCCGGCAGGGGTCGCCGGCGCGGCGGTACACGTAGGTGCGCGGGCGCCCGGACGCGTATGACGGCGCGCCGTGGTCGTGTTCGGGTCGGACCACGACGATCTTGCCGCGCCGCAAACCGACCTTCATCAACGCCACCAAATCGGTCCAGGCGGCTGCGAACTCCGCTTCGGAGATCTTCTGCCCGGGCCGGTACGGGTCGATCCGGTGGCGGAACAGCAGCTCGCTGCGGTAGACGTTGCCGACCCCGGCCATCACCGTCTGGTCCATCAATAACGCGCCAATCGGCCTGCGCGACTTCGCTATTCGCGCCCATGGCCACGCCGGGTCGGCGTCGGCGCGCAACGGGTCCGGACCCAGCCGGGCGATCACGTCGTCGACCTGACCGGCGTCGAGCAGTTCGCACACCGTCGCGCCACGAAGGTCGGTGCCGTACGCGGCGCCGACCATGCGCATCCGCACCTGGCCGACCGGTTCCGGAACCGGCCCGTCGCCCGGTCGTTCCCATTCGGTGAAGGTGCCGTAGAGCCCGAGATGCACGTGCACCACCGGGCCGTGGGCGTAGTGGTGAAAGAGATGCTTACCCCAGGCGCTGGCGCGGCGCAGCACCGCTCCGTCCACGGCCGAGGCGTCGGTGAAGCGGCCCTGGGGGCTGGACACCGACACCGGGCCACCCGCGAAGCGCTTCTGATGTAACCGGGCCAGCCGGTGCAGCGTGTGGCCTTCGGGCACGGGCTCTCAGTTCTGCGCGCCGGGCACCGGCGGCGCCTCGTGGGTGCGCTCGTATTCGGCGAGGATGTCGATACGACGTTGGTGGCGTTCGACTTTCGACCACGGTGTGGCCAGGAAGGCGTCGACGATCGCCAGTGCCTCGTCGAGAGTGTGCATGCGCCCGCCGATACCGATCAACTGCGCATTGTTGTGTTCGCGGGCCAGCGAAGCGGTCTGCACGCTCCACGCCAGCGCACACCGGGCGCCGGGCACCTTGTTCGCCGCGATCTGCTCGCCGTTGCCCGAACCGCCCAGGACGATGCCCAGGCTGTCCGGGTCGGCGACGGTGCGCAGGGCCGCGGCGATGCAGAACGCAGGATAATCGTCCTCGGCGTCGTAGCCGAAAGCGCCACAGTCGATCGGCTCGTGTCCGGTCTTCTTCAGATGCTCGATGATCTGCTGCTTGAGCTCATAGCCGGCGTGATCGGCACCCAGGTAGACGCGCATGGGAGGACATTCTGCATGAGAGCGGTCAGCCTCCCGGCACTGCCCGGTGCCGAACGCGGCCCTGGCTAGTCGAACTGGGGCGGCTCGGTGCGAGTCCGCTTGAGCTCGTAGAAATGCGGGTAGGACGCGAACGTCACCGAGGCGTCCCACAACTTGCCGGCTTCCTCGCCGCGCGGAATCTTCGAGATCACCGGCCCGAAGAACGCCACGCCGTTGACGTGGATGGTCGGTGTGCCGACGTCAGGACCCACCGCGTCCATGCCGGCGTGGTGGCTCTTGCGCAGCGCTTCGTCGTACTCCGTGCTGGTGGCGGCCTCGGCGAGTTCGGCGGGTAAGCCGGCGTCGGCCAGCGCCAGTTTGATTACCTCGTCGACATCCTTGTTGCCCTCGTTGTGGATCCGGGTGCCCATCGCGGTGTAGAGGGGGTCGAGCACCTTGGCGCCGTGGGCCTGCTCGGCGGCGATCGCCACCCGCACCGGCCCCCAGGCCCTGGCCATCATCTCCTTGTACTGCTCGGGCAGTCCGTCCCGGTTCTCGTTGAGCACCGCCAGGCTCATCACATGGAAGTTGACCTCGATGTCGCGGACCTTCTCCACTTCGAGAATCCAGCGGGAAGTGATCCAGCACCACGGACACAGCGGGTCGAACCAGAAGTCGGCTCTGTTTTTCGAGGGGGCGTTCTCCGGCATTTCTGCGGTCCTCTCCTAGATGGTGGGACGGGACGATCCGCTCACACACAACCGTAGTCGCGCTGTGACTGTTCCCGGCGCGCTGAGCGTCCTGAGGTGCCGGCCGATATGTTGGAGCGCGTGGCCCTTCCCAACCTCACCCGGGATCAGGCGGTCGAACGCGCCGCACTGATCACCGTGCACAGCTACCAGATCAACCTCGACATCACCGACGGGTCGGGTGCGCCGGGCGAGCGCACCTTCCGCTCCACCACCACTGTGGTGTTCGACGCCCTCGCCGGCGCCGACACTGTCATCGACATCGCCGCCGACACCGTCCACAGCGCCAGCCTCAACGGCCAGGAGCTCGACGTCTCGGGCTACGACGAGTCGACCGGGATCTCGCTGCGCGGGCTGGCCGACCGCAACGTCGTGGTGGTCGACGCGGACTGCCGCTACTCCAACACTGGCGAAGGCCTACACCGCTTCGTCGACCCGGTCGACGACGAGACATACCTGTACTCACAATTCGAAACCGCGGACGCCAAGCGGATGTTCGCGTGCTTCGACCAACCCGACCTCAAGGCCACGTTCGATCTCACGGTGACCGCGCCCGCGCACTGGAAGGTGGTGTCCAACGGCGCCCCGCTGTCCGTCGAGAACGGGGTACACACCTTCGCCACCACGCCGCGGATGAGCACGTACCTGGTGGCACTGATCGCCGGCCCCTACGCGGTCTGGACCGACACCTACAGCGACGAACACGGCGAGATCCCGCTGGGCATCTACTGCCGTAATTCACTGGCTCCCTATATGGACGCCGAGCGCCTGTTCACCGAAACCAAGCAGGGATTCGGCTTCTACCACAACAACTTCGGCATGCCCTATGCGTTCGGGAAGTACGACCAGCTGTTCGTGCCCGAATTCAATGCCGGCGCAATGGAAAACGCCGGTGCGGTGACGTTCCTGGAAGACTATGTCTTCCGCAGCAAGGTCACCCGCGCCTCCTACGAGCGGCGCGCCGAGACGGTGCTGCACGAGATGGCGCACATGTGGTTCGGCGACCTGGTCACCATGACGTGGTGGGATGACCTGTGGCTCAACGAATCCTTTGCCACGTTCGCCTCGGTGCTGTGCCAGGCGGAGTCCACCGAGTACACCGACGCGTGGACGACGTTCGCGACCGTGGAGAAGTCGTGGGCCTACCGGCAGGACCAGATGCCCTCGACCCACCCGATCGCCGCGGACATCCCCGACCTGCACGCGGTCGAGGTGAACTTCGACGGAATCACCTACGCCAAGGGCGCTTCCGTGCTCAAGCAGCTGGTCGCCTATGTGGGCCTGGAGCACTTCCTGGCCGGTCTGCGGGACTACTTCCGCCGCCATGCATTCGGTAATGCCACGTTCAGCGATCTGCTGTCCGCGCTGGAGAAGGCGTCCGGGCGCGACCTGTCGAACTGGGGCCAGCAGTGGCTGAAAACCACCGGGCTCAACACTTTACGCGCGGATTTCGACGTCGATGACGACGGCAAATTCACCCGTTTTGCGGTGACGCAGAGCGGTGCGAAACCCGGCGCCGGGGAGACCAGGGTGCACCGGATCGCCGTCGGTATCTACGATGACGATGAGTCCGGCAAGCTGGTCCGGGTCCACCGCGAGGAGCTGGACGTCGATGGCCCGAACACCGAAGTTCATGAGCTGGTTGGTGTTTCGCGCGGCAAGTTGATTCTGGTCAACGACGATGACCTGACGTACTGCTCGCTGCGACTGGACCCGGACTCGCTGCGGACCGTGCTCGACCGCATCGCCGACATCGCCGAGCCGCTGCCACGCTCGCTGGCGTGGTCGGCAGCCTGGGAGATGACGCGCGAAGCCGAACTGCGCGCCCGCGACTTCGTGTCGCTGGTATCGGGCGGCATCCACGCCGAAACCGCCGTCACCGTATTGCAGCGACTGCTGATGCAGGCGCAGACGGCCGTCGGGTCCTACGCCGAGCCGGGGTGGGCGCGTGAACAGGGCTGGCCGCAGTTCGCCGACCGGCTGCTGGAATTGGCGCGTGGCGCCGAGCCCGGGTCCGACCACCAGCTCGCCTTCGTCAACGCGCTGTGCACGTCGGTGTTGTCGCCGCGGCACGTCGAGATGTTGGCGGCGCTGCTCGACGGGGATCCGGCCGAGCAGGGACTACCGGGTCTGGACATCGACACCGACCTGCGCTGGCGGGTGGTGATCGCGTTGGCGACCGCCGGCGCGATCGACGCCGACGGGCCGGAATCGCCGTGGATTGACGCAGAGGTGCAGAGCGACCCGACGGCCGCCGGCAAGCGGCACGGCGCTCAGGCGTCCGCGGCCCGGCCGCAGCTGGAGGTCAAGGAAAAGGCGTTCACTACGGTCGTCGAGGACGACACCCTGGCCAATGCCATGGGGCGCGCCATCATCGCGGGTATCGGGGCGCCGGGGCAAGGCGAGCTGCTCAAGCCGTTCACCGCGCGGTACTTCGAGGCGATCCCGGGCGTCTGGGAGCGACGGTCCAGCGAAGTCGCCCAGTCGGTGGTGATCGGCTTATACCCCTACTGGGACATCAGCGAAGAGGCCATCAAGTCCGCCGACTCGTTCCTGGCCGACCCCGAGGTGCCGCCGTCGTTGCGTCGACTCGTGCTGGAGGGGCAGGCCGCCGTCAAACGGTCGCTGCGCGCCCGCACCTTCGACGGTCAGCAGTAGCCGCCGTCACGCAGGCCGGCCGCCAGCTCCAGCCGATTGGTCTTGCGAAAGATCAACTCGCGCAACAACTCCCAGCCGTAGGCCCGGAGCATGCCGAAATAACCGAGCGCGGCCCATTGCGCGCTGTGCAGCTCCTCGTGGTGCAGCAGCCGGTCCAGGTCGAGCGTCCCGCGCGACTCGATGATGTTTCGTAACACGCGGGCGGGATCGTCGACGCGGGGGGTGTTGACCATGAAGATGTCACCCCAGGTGGTGCCGCCCCGTTGGCTGAACAGGCGCTGCAGCCAGTTGCCGCCCAGGCCCATCAGGATGCCGTGCGGGGTAGCGGTCAAGCGGCCGCCATTGCGGTGGACGAAATCAACGTCGCGGGCATAGCTCCAGCCGTTGGCGCGCTGACGGTCCACGATGCGCATGACCTCGGTGGCCGAATACGGCGTTTCCGGGAAGTCACAGCCACCGGCCGTGCCGTAGTCGGTGCCCGCGTTCACGACGTAGGCCAGCAGCACTGCCATCCGAGCGTCGGCCCCGCTGGCTCCCGCCGGGATCAGAAAGTACGACTTGCCGTGCCGGTCGGTGATCTCCTCACACCGCTGCAGCAGATGCAGGGAGAAGACGAGACCCGTTCGGGTGACGTCGACAACGACGCGCGGATCGATCGACCGGCGCGCGGCATTGTCCAGCCACCTGCTGACGTAGCCCGTCGGCGGCGGGCCGGTCAGCAGATCCGCCTGCCGCAGGGCGCGCTCGTAACGACCCGTCGTCACCTAGCACGCAATCCCCAGGCCGCGGCGAGTGCGAACTCAGGGCGAGAACCCGCGCGAAATCTCGCCGTGGCGTCACATTCGGCGCGCGGATGTTCGGCGCGCGGCGAGTCGGCGCGTCGATCGGCTCCCACTAGGCCGGCGAGATCCCCGCGCTGAGCACTCGGATCGCGCTGACCAGGCCGTCGATCAGGTTGCCCTGCTCGAACGCAGACGAGGCGGCAGCGACACCCAGCGGAGCCGCCGACTCGGCGCCGCGACCCCGTACCTCCGAGCCGTAGACCACCTCGATGGCGCTCTGGTCGGGCGAGACGGCCAGCAGCACGGCGTTGTTGGGCGTCGGCACCTTGGCCAGTATCTCGCGGGCACGCGCGGCGGTGTCGCTGCCCAGGTCGCCCAGGTAGATGGCGAACCGGGCCTTCGATGCGCGGGACGCGTACTTCAGTGCGTCGTCCACGGCGACCAGGTCGTTGATCGGGAACGGGTAATGCACGGAAAGCTCACCGGGCTCGGTGACTCCCGAGATCCGGCCACTCGTCGTGAGAACCCAGCCCCGCGGCAGGTCCGTGGGTTCCAGCGTTGCGACTTCACCATGTGCCACTTGCGCCACCTCCAACCGTGAACTCCGATCCGTGCCCGCCGTGGTGACCGCCGACCGCCTCATCGGTGGCCGCCCACAGGATGGGCGCGTGCGTCCATTTCTGCGAGAGGTCGTAGGTCGCGGGGTGCCGGCCCTTGCGGGTCAAGAACCACAGCCCCAGGACGATCGCCAACCCCAGCGGGATGCCGACAAAGAAGAGGTGAATCTCCATCATGCTCACGACGCAAACCGTATCCCACCGCAGGTGCGACCGCCGCGCTTAGACCCCACTAACTCAGGCCGCGCCCTCACCGAGATATCGCGCCCAGGACGGGTCGAGCTCCTTGACCGTGGAGAGCAGCCGCCAATGTTGTCCGGTCGGCGGCAACGGTGCCCGGCGCAACGCCCAGCCGAGCTCAGTGAGCAGCTTGTCGCCCTTGCGGTGGTTGCAGGTCGAGCAGCACGCGACACAGTTCTCCCACGAGTGGTCACCGCCGCGGCTGCGTGGCACGACATGGTCGACGGTGTCGGCCTTGGCGCCGCAGTAGGCGCAGCAGAAACGGTCACGGTGCATCAGCGCGGCCCGTGTCATCGGGACACGCGCCCGATAGGGTACCCGCACGTAGGTCCGCAGCTGGATCACCGACGGTACCGCGATCGACCGGGTGGCGGAGTGGATGACGGTGCCGGTGGGATCGTCGTGCACCACGTCGGCCTTGCCGCAGATCACCATCACGATGGCGCGTCGCATCGGCAACGCCGTGAGCGGCTCATAGGTGGAGTTCAGCAGCAGAACCCGGCGACGGCTGAAGATGGACGCGGTTTCGGAGCGGTTGGGGGGGTGTGTGTCAACGCTGTGCAGACACGACGCGGTCGCAGGCCCGGTTCCGTTCGCCGCGGCACCGGAACTTCGGTGGCGGCGCTTGTTGCGCTGCGCCATAAATCCTCCGCCGACAGTCCACCACGATTTGCTGCAGATCGCACGCCAAATTGTCGCAGCCGCGCCGTGTCGGCCCGGTGAACACCTGGAGCGATCGCAGCCCGGACGGCGGTAGCCCACAATGGAGCACGATGGAGCAAACACCTGAATCTTTCTACGCCGCCGTCGGCGGCGCCAAGACCTTCGAGGCGATCGTCGCCCGCTTCTACGAGCAGGTCGCCGAGGACGAGATCCTGCGTCCCCTGTATCCCGAGGAGGATCTCAGTGGCGCCGAGGAGCGGCTGCGGATGTTCCTCGAGCAGTACTGGGGCGGCCCGCGGACCTATTCGGACCGCCGCGGGCATCCGCGCCTGCGGATGCGGCACATGCCCTTCCGGATCACCCCCATCGAGCGGGACGCCTGGTTGCGGTGCATGCACACCGCGGTCGCCTCGGTCGACTCCCGGACGCTGGACGACGACCACCGCCGCCAGCTGCTGCAGTACCTGGAGATGGCCGCCCACTCCCTCGTCAACTCGGCCTTGTGATGAGCGAGCCGGATCCTTGGTGGCGCTCAGCGGTGTTCTACCAGGTGTACCCGCGCTCGTTCGCCGACAGCGACGGCGACGGCGTCGGCGACCTCGACGGCCTGACCGACCGGCTTGATCACCTGGAACAGCTTGGCGTGGACGGGATCTGGCTCAACCCGGTCACCGTCTCGCCGATGGCCGACCACGGGTATGACGTCGCGGATCCGCGAGACATCGACCCGCTGTTCGGCGGAACCGCCGCCTTCGAGCGGCTCATCGCCGCAGCGCACGCGCGGGGCATCAAAGTAACCATGGACGTGGTGCCCAACCACACCAGTTCGCAGCACCCCTGGTTCCGGGACGCGCTGGGAGCCGGCCGGGGTAGCGCGGAGCGCGACCGCTACTTCTTCCGGGACGGCCGCGGACCCGACGGATCGCTGGCGCCGAACAACTGGGAGTCGGTATTCGGCGGGCCGGCCTGGACCCGGGTCATCGAGCCCGACGGCAAGCCCGGCCAGTGGTATCTGCACTTGTTCGACACCGAGCAACCCGACCTCAACTGGGATAACCCGGAGGTCTTCGACGACTTCGAGAAGACGCTGCGGTTCTGGCTGGAAAGGGGTGTCGACGGGTTCCGCATCGACGTCGCGCACGGCATGGCCAAGCCGCCCGGCCTGCCGGATGCACCCGAAGCCAACGCCGAGATATTGCGTCACCGCGACGACGACCCGCGGTTCAACCGGCCCCACGTGCACGCGATTCACCGCGATATCCGCGCGGTCATGGACGACTACCCCGCGGCCGTCACCGTCGGCGAAGTCTGGGTCCACGACAACGCCCAATGGGCCGAGTATGTGCGCCCCGACGAGTTGCACCTCGGCTTCAACTTCCGGCTGACCCGCACCGAGTTCGACGCCGCGGACATCCGCGAGGCGGTGCAGAACTCACTGCACGCCGCGGCGTTGGAGAACGCCACCCCGACCTGGACGCTGGCCAACCACGATGTCGGCCGTGAGGTCACCCGGTACGGCGGAGGCCCGATCGGTCTGCGCCGGGCAAAGGCAATGCTGATGCTGATGCTCGCCCTGCCCGGGGCGGTCTTCATCTACAACGGCCAGGAACTGGGGCTACCCGACGTGGATCTGCCCGACGAGGTGCTGCAGGACCCGACCTGGGAACGCTCGGGACATACCGAGCGAGGCCGCGATCGGTGCCGGGTCCCACTGCCCTGGTCGGGCCAGACTCCCCCGTTCGGTTTTTCCACCACTCCCGACACCTGGCTCCCGATGCCGGCGGACTGGGCGGGGCTGACGGTGGAGAAGCAGCGCGCCGATCCCGATTCGACGTTGTCGTTCTTCAAAGCGGCACTCGCACTGAGCCGCACCCGTGCCGAATTCGACGGCAACGAGATCGACTGGCTGCCAGCCCCGGACCATGCGCTGGCGTTCCGGCGCCGCGGTGGCCTGGTGTGTGTCCTCAACGCCGGCGAGCACCCGATGGAGCTGCCACCGGGTGAGGTGCTTCTTCTCAGCGCGCCGCTGGCGGGTGACGAGTTGGCGCCGGACGGTGCCGCCTGGCTTGTGTAGCCGACCCGTTCGCATTTCGTCACTCGCTGCTCTATATGTGATGCATGACGCCGTACGCATGGACAGTGATCGGGGCGGGACCGGCAGGCATCGCCGCCGTGGGGCGACTGCTCGATCACGGGATCCCGGGCGAACAGATCGCCTGGATCGATCCGGCCTTCGCCGCCGGAGATCTGGGCCGCAGGTGGCGGGCGGTATCCAGTAACACCATCGCCGGGACATTTCTGGAATACCTTTACGGTTCCAAGGCATTTCGGTTTTCCGAAGCGCCGCCGTGGCCATTGACGGAAGTCGATCCCGCCGAGACGTGCGCCCTGGCCCTGGTGGCCGATCCGCTGCAGTGGGTCACCGGCGTGCTGCGGGAACAGGTCCGCGTCTGCCAGACCACGGCGACCACATTGACGTTGGCGCAACGACGATGGCGGATCGAGACCGAACTCGGCGATGTGGACTCGCAGAACGTTGTTATCGCGGTGGGTGCAGTTCCGCGGAGTCTGTCCTACCCGCATCTCGAGGAGATACCGGTCGAGGTGGCGCTCGACCCCGAACAGCTCGCGCGCCAGCAACTCGAGGGGGCGACCGTCGCCGTCTTCGGCTCCTCGCATTCAACGATGATCGTGTTACCGCATCTGTTGCGGCTACCGGTGGCCAAGGTCCTGAACTTTTACCGCAGCCCCCTCAAATATGCTGTCTATCTTGATAATTGGATACTCTTCGACGACACCGGACTCAAGGGCCGGGCCGCCGAGTGGGCCAGGGAAAACATCGACGGCGTGCTACCGGACCGGCTGGAGCGGTGCTGGGTGTCCAGTCCCGAATTCGAAGAGAAGCTGCAGGAGTGCGACCGCGCCGTCTACACCGTCGGCTTCGAGCCCCGAAAGTTGCCCACGACGCCGCAATGGGGGCCGCTGCGCTACAACCCCCAGAACGGCATCATCGCCCCCGGCCTGTTCGGGCTGGGCATCGCGTTCCCGGAATACGCCGAAGACCCCTACGGCTACGGCCAGCACCGTGTCGGCCTGAAGAAATTCATGGATTACCTGAACTCCGTGCTGCCGCTGTGGATGGTCTACGGCACCTGAGCGCCGGGAAAAACTCGGGCTGATTCCAGCGGCAGTCAATGCACCAACAGAGCCGCGTGCGGGCGGCGCCGGTACACCGAACCGAACCGGGCGTCGATGCGCAACCATGCCGGCAGCATCCGGACCCGGATCATCTCGTCGTCGTCTACCGTTTGCGGCAGGAAACCCATTGCGGTCAAAGCGAATACACAGCGCATCGGCAACCCGACAACCACACCGCCGGAACTGACCTCGACGACCTCCTGGTCGAGCAGCGAGACCGGCGGTCCATGGGCACTACCGTGCTCTTTGGCCAGTTGGGCGCCCTGTTGAGCCAGGTCAAGGACCAACTTCGCGGGTATGTCGTCAAGGTGGGAAAAGCCGGACTCGGGAGGCAACCCACCCCGCCATGCCGAGTCCATCGCGAAACCGGGATCCACGTAACCCGATGCGTCGGCCGCCGTCAGCCCGCGGGCCAACGCGTCCGCGGCGACCGACATGTCGTCGGGTTTGACTCTGCCGACTACCACGCGACTGGCCAGCACGTCGAAACCCGTTGCCACCCATACCGTCAACAGTCCCGAGGAGCGGGCCCGAATTCGGATGACGGCGGCGTCGTCGAGCCGCATCGCGTGATCGACGAAAGCGGCCAGGTCCGCCCGGTGCGCCGCGTAGTCATCTGGGCCCAGCCACAGGCCCCTCTCGGCTAGCGAATCCATCGGTGCAGGTACTCCCTATGTTGAGGAGACAGGCGCACTAAACGCTGCTCCTCGATATGTACCGCCGCCAGCTGCGACTCCGCGATGACGGCCGGCCTGGAACCCGGATCGGCGTTGACCGACCGCACTTCGTAGCCCAGCGTGAAGTCGACCGCACGCAACCGTTTGGTCCAAATGGTCACTTGCAGCGGCGAATCGACAAGGCGCAGCTGATCTTTGTAGGTGACCCGGACATCGGCGATCAGCAGGCCGATGGTGGTGATGTCGGCGCCGAACGGCTCCCTGAGGAAAGGTACCCGCGATTCTTCGAGGATGGTGACCATGGTGGCATGGTTGACGTGCTGATACATGTCGATGTCCGACCAGCGCACCGGCACCGCCGCGACGTAACCGATGCTCATCCCGAAGACGCCCGTCCGCTGGTGCGTGTCATGCGGCGGATCTGCCGGGCGGCCACCGACAGTGTCGCGAGATCTGTTGCCCCGCTCTCCCGGATCTCGTTGAGCGTCCGGCGTGCCCGCTCCACCCGGGATGCGCTGATGTGTTCCCATTCGGCGATCTTCTGCTCACCGCTTTCGTCCGGCTCCCCCGCGGCCAGAACGTCGAAACACAGCGACCGCACCGAGGCGTAGATGTCGTCACGAATCGCCAACCGCGCCAGCGAATGCCAGCGATCGGTGCGCGGCAGCTCCGACACCGCCGTCAGCAGGGAGTCGGTGCCCAGGCGATCCATCAACGCGAAATAGGTGTCGGCGACTTCGGCCGTCTCGATCTCGGTGATGTCGGCGATGTCGATGATGTCGAGCAGGCTGTAGCGGTACAACCCGGCGGCGACCCGGTAAGCCAGGTCCGGTGGTGCGCCCTGGGCGGTGAACTCCGCGGCTTCCTTCTCGACGATGGCCTTGTCGTCCCCGCGTAGCCACTCCGACATCCGCGGTGTCAGGGCTTTGACCTTGGCGGCGAATCGGTTGATCTCGGCACCGACGGCCAACGGCTGCGGACGGTAGTTGAGTAGCCAGCGGCCGGCGCGGTCGATGAGTCGACGGGTGTCCAGCGTCAACCGGTCGGACAGGGCCACCGGAAGATTGGCGGCTCGAATGCGGTGCCAGATGTGGTCGATACCGAAGATGGCGTCCGTGGCGGCAAACGTCCGCACGGCGTGCACCTGGGGGACGCCGACGTCTTCGGCGATCCGGAACGCGTAGCTGATGCCGGCCGTGTCGACCATGTCGTTGATCAGCATGGTGGTGACGATCTCGCGGCGCAGTTGGTGCGTCCGGATCTCCGGTGTGAAACGTTCCCGCAGCGGCTTGGGGAAATAGGTCGGCAGCCGGGAAGCGAACACGTCCTGATCGGGCAGCTCGGTGTTCAACAGGTCTTCTTTGAGCGCCAGCTTGACGTGTGCCATCAATGTCGCCAGCTCGGGTGAGGTGAGTCCAAGGCCCGCCTCCATGCGTCTGGCGATCTCCTTCTCCGACGGCAGGGCTTCCAGTTCGCGGCTCACGCCGCGCTCGGCGACCAGGTACTTGATCTGGTCGGCGTGCACCGGGAGGAGGCTGGGCGCGTTGGCACGGCTGGTGCCCATCAGGTCGTTCTGGTCTTGATTGTCGTTGAGCACCAACCTGCCGACCTCGTCGGTCATCGACTCGAGCAGCTGCTTGCGCTCCCCGGGCTTGACCTTGCCGGCGGTGACCAGCGAATCGATCAGGATCTTGATGTTCACCTCGTGGTCCGAGCAGTCCACCCCGGCGGAGTTGTCCATTGCGTCGGTGTTGATCCGGCCGCCCGACAAATCGAACTCCACCCTGCCCCGAGCCGTCACGCCCAGATTCCCGCCTTCACCGATCACCTTGGCGCGCACCTGGTGCCCGTTGACCCGCACCGCGTCGTTGGCGCGGTCACCCACGTCGGCGTCGGACTCGGATTCGGCTTTGATGTAGGTGCCGATGCCGCCGTTGAACAACAGGTCCACCGGCGCCTGCAGGATCGCCCGCATCAGGTTGGGCGGGGCCATCTCGGTGATGTCGCCGTCCCCCGAACTGGCAAGGCCGAGAGCGTCGCGGACCTGCGCGCTGACCGGGATGGCCTTCTGGTCGCGGCTGTAGACTCCGCCACCGGCACTGATAAGGGACTTGTCGTAGTCGTCCCAGCTGGAGCGGGGCAGGTCGAACATCCGTTGCCGCTCCACCCAGGACGTCGCCGAGTCGGGGTTGGGATCCAGGAAGATGTGCCGGTGATCGAAGGCGGCAAGCAGCCTGATGTGCTTGCTCAGCAGCATGCCGTTGCCGAACACGTCCCCACTCATGTCACCGACGCCCACGACGGTGAAGTCCTCGCTCTGGGTGTCGACGCCGATCTCCCGGAAGTGCCGCTTGACCGCTTCCCAGGCTCCTTTGGCGGTGATGCCCATCGCCTTGTGGTCGTAGCCGACGGATCCCCCGGAGGCGAACGCGTCGCCGAGCCAGAAGCCGTAGGACTGGGCGACCTCGTTGGCGATGTCGGAGAATGTGGCGGTGCCCTTGTCCGCCGCCACCACCAGGTAGGCGTCGTCGCCGTCGCGGCGCACTACCTGGGGTGGCGGGTGGACGGCCTTGGTGGCGTGGTCGACGTTGTCGGTGACGTCGAGCAGGCCCGAGATGAACAGCTGGTAGCAGGCGACACCTTCGGCGCGGGCGGCGTCGCGGTCTGCGGCGCCATCACCGGTGGGCAGTGGCGGCCGCTTCACGACGAAGCCGCCCTTCGCCCCGACCGGGACGATGACGGCGTTCTTCACCGCCTGCGCCTTGACCAGGCCCAGGATCTCGGTGCGGAAGTCGTCGCGGCGGTCCGACCAGCGCAGGCCGCCACGAGCGACCGGACCGAACCGCAGGTGCACACCTTCGACCCGCGGCGAGTAGATGAAGATCTCGAACTTGGGACGCGGCAGCGGCAGCTCGTCGATCAACTGCGCATTGAGTTTGACCGACAGCACATCGCGGCTGCGAGCCGAACCTTCGCGCGTCACAAAGTAATTGGTGCGCAGCGTGGCCTGCACCAACGAGGCGAAGGCCCGCAGGATGCGGTCGGTGTCCAGGCTGACCAGCGCGTCGATGTCCGCGGCCACTGCGGCCGCAGCGGCTTGCGCGTCGCGGCCGCTGCCCCCCGATCCCGGGTGGAATAGCGCCTCGAACAGGGCGACCAGTGACCGGGCGGTCGACGGGTGCTCGTTGAGCACCGACTCGATGTAGGACTGGCTGTAGGGGAAATTCGCCTGCCGCAGGTATTTCGCGTAAGCGCGCAGAAGCACGACCTGCTGCCAGGTCAGCCCGGCGCGCATGACCAGTTCGTTGAAGCGGTCGATCTCGACGCGGCCCTGCCAGATCGCGGTGACGGCGTCGGCGAAGCGTTGCGCACCCGCCTCGCGTTCCTCGTCGGAAGACGCCGAGGGGATGGTGGGGTGCGGTTGAATCTTGAACTGGTAGATCCACACCGGCAATCCGTCGGGCCGGATCACGGTGAACGGTCGCTCTTCGAGCACGACGACGCCCATGCTCTGCAGCATCGGGAGCAGCTGGCTCAGCGACGCGGTGCGACCGCCGAGGAACCACGTCAGCTGGGCAAGGCCGTGCTCGTCGCCCTGCGAGAACACCAGCTTGACCGAGTCGTCGCTGAGTTCCTTGATGACGGCGATGTCGTTGATGGCCTCGGTGGGCGTGACGGCCTGCTTGTATGCCTCAGACAGGGCTGCCGCATAGTGCTCGGCGTCGGCATGACTGACGGCATTGGTCGGGGCTGCGGCCATCAGCCGGTCGACCCAGGTGCGGGCCGCTTCGCTCAGCAACGCCTGAATGCGGGTGCGGTTGGTTTCGGAGATGTCGACCGAGCCCGGCGCCGAATCCTCCGGTAGCCGGACCATGAAATGCATGAGGGCCCAGGGTGATTCGCTGACCCGCGCGGTGAATTCCAGCCGCGTCCCACCGAATTCGCGGACCAGGATGTCCTCGATCTGCAAACGCACCTGGGTGGTGTAGCGGTCGCGGGGAAGATACACCAGGCACGAGACGAAGAACTGCAGCCGGTCGGCGCGCAAGAACAACAATGCACGCCGCTGCGAGCCCATATCCACCACGGCTTTCGCCATGGCCAACAGCCGCTCGGCCGTGAGGGTGAACAACTCCGGGCGTGGCACGGTCTGGATGACGTCGAGCAGCAACTGACCCGGGTGGCTCGGGTCGCTGCCGGCCAGGGTGAGCGCGTCGCGCACCCGGTGCGAGATGCTCGGGATCTCCAACACGTCGGCATTCATCGCCGCGACGGTGAACAGCCCCACGAAGCGGTGCTCGTAGACCTCTCCCGCCTCACCGTCCGCGTATTCGCGGATCGCGATGGCGTACGGGTAGGCGCCGTAGCGCAGATAACTGCCCACGGCGGCCTGCGCCAGCACCAGCAGTTTGGAGTCGTCGGTCAAGCGGGGGCGGGTGCCCGAACGGGCCCGCAGCACACCGAGGCCGCTGGAGCCGTCGCCGACCACCAGGCCGTCCTGCACCAGGGTCCGTTGGTATCCCAGCAACAGGAAGTTCCCCTTGTTCAGCCAGCGCAGCAGCGCCGCGACCTCCTGCCGGTCGGGTGCTTCGTACCGGCCTTGCGGGTCGTCGTCGATGGCGGCGGCCACCTCGCTCAGCGTGTCGATCATCGCGCTCGCGTCTTTGGCGACGCGTTGTACATCGGCGAGGACCCTTGGCAGCAGCCGTTCGACCTCGGCAAGGACCTTACGGTCGACCGAGGGCGATAGCTGGACGTGAATCCAGGCTTCGCCGACGTAGGGCGACGTGTCGTCGGCTTTGGGTTCGACGCGCCGCAACTCCCCTGCCGGGTCGCGGCGCACCTCGAACACCGGAGTCATGATCGCCGTATAGGACAGGCTGAGACGGTGCAGCAGCACCGTGACCGAATCCATCAGCATGCTGCCCTGGTCGGTGACCACCTGCAGGGCGGGTCCGAAGCCGGCCGGGTCGTCGGCCAGGTATACGGCGACCGCGCTTTCGCCGGCCGGGCGATGTTGAGCGAGTCGGCTGTGTGCCGCCACCACGGTGGCTGTGACTACGTGGTCGGCTGAGCTGCGCGGCCTGTCGTCGTCCGGCCCGCGGTAGCTGGCCAAGTAGGCGTTCAGCACCCAATCGGGAATCTCTGCGCCTGGTGTGAACGTGGTCCACGCCGCAACGTCTTCTTTGGCCCCGGGATCGATCGTCATTCCGATTGCTCCCCACTCACGACGGATACCGCTCGGTTAATGCCCCACTCCTCAGCGGTTGCTCCGGCCGCATCGTCGCGGGTGATGCTCCACTCCCCCCACTCCTGCGCGGCCGTTTCCGCCCGCGTTGTGGTGTGGCGAGACTGACATTAGTCCCGTGTCAGCTTGCGGTGGGTGACCCTGTGCGGACGCGCGGCTTCGGCACCGAGTCGTTCGACCTTGTTCTCCTCGTATGCGCCGAAATTGCCTTCGAACCAGAACCATTTGGCTTCGTTGTCGGTGTCGCCCTCCCACGCCAGGATGTGGGTGCAGGTGCGGTCCAGGAACCAGCGGTCGTGCGAGATCACCACGGCGCAGCCGGGGAAGTTGACCAGCGCGTTCTCCAGCGAGCTCAGGGTCTCGACATCCAGGTCGTTGGTCGGCTCGTCCAGCAGGATCAGGTTTCCGCCCTGCTTGAGTGTCAGCGCGAGGTTGAGTCTGTTGCGCTCGCCGCCGGACAGCACTCCCGCAGGCTTCTGCTGATCGGGCCCCTTGAACCCGAACGCCGACACGTAGGCTCGTGACGGCACTTCGGATTGGCCGACCTGGATGTAGTCCAGGCCGTCCGAGACGACCTGCCACACCGTCTTCTTCGGGTCAATGCCGGAACGGGCCTGGTCCACGTAGCTGAGCTTGACGGTTTCGCCGACCTTGACGGTGCCACTGTCGGGTTGTTCGAGCCCGACGATGGTCTTGAACAGGGTCGTCTTCCCGACGCCGTTGGGGCCTATGACGCCGACGATGCCGTTGCGAGGCAGGGTGAAGGAGAGGTCCTTGATCAGCGTCCGGCCCTCGAAGCCCTTGTCGAGATGTTCTACCTCGACGACCACCGAGCCCAGCCGGGGCCCGACCGGGATCTGGATCTCCTCGAAGTCGAGCTTGCGGGTCTTCTCGGCCTCGGCCGCCATCTCCTCGTAGCGCTGCAACCGTGCCTTGCTCTTGGCCTGACGGGCCTTGGCGCCCGAGCGCACCCAGGCCAGCTCATCCTGCAGGCGCTTCTGCAGCTTGGCGTCCTTGCGGCCCTGTACCGAGATCCGCTCGGCCTTCTTCTCCAGGTAGGTCGAGTAATTGCCTTCGTACGGATAGGCGCGGCCGCGGTCGAGCTCGAGGATCCACTCGGCCACGTTGTCCAGGAAGTAGCGGTCGTGGGTGACCGCCAGGATCGCGCCCGCGTAGCTGGCCAGGTGCTGCTCGAGCCATTGCACGCTCTCGGCATCCAGGTGGTTGGTCGGCTCGTCGAGCAGCAGCAGGTCGGGCTTCGACAACAGCAGCTTGCACAACGCCACCCGGCGACGCTCGCCGCCGGAGAGGTTGGTGACCGCTTCGTCCGGTGGCGGGCAGCGCAGCGCGTCCATGGCCTGCTCCAGCTGCGAATCCAGGTCCCACGCGTCCGCGTGGTCCAGGTCCTCCTGTAGCCG
The DNA here is from genome assembly GCF_059812565.1 of Mycobacterium sp. NGS49. Taxonomy (NCBI): domain Bacteria; kingdom Bacillati; phylum Actinomycetota; class Actinomycetes; order Mycobacteriales; family Mycobacteriaceae; genus Mycobacterium; species Mycobacterium sp. NGS49. The sequence continues at coordinate 51,998 of NZ_JCALCX010000002.1, forward strand.
GCCCATCTCCTCCATCAACTCGTCGGAGTAGTCGGTGGCCATCAGTTCGGCGACCTCGTTGAACCGGTCGAGCTTGACCTTGATCTCGCCCAGGCCCTCCTCCACGTTGCCGCGGACGGTCTTTTCCTCGTTGAGTGGTGGCTCCTGCTGCAGGATGCCGACCGTTGCGCCGGTAGCCAGGAAGGCGTCACCGTTGTTCGGCTTGTCCAATCCGGCCATGATCCGCAAGACGCTCGACTTCCCGGCCCCGTTGGGACCGACGACGCCGATCTTGGCGCCCGGGTAGAAGCTCAACGTGACGTCGTCGAGAATCACCTTGTCGCCGTGCGCCTTGCGGACCTTCTTCATCGTGTAGATGAACTCAGCCATGCCGCGGTGTTGCCTTTCTGGTCTTTGGTTGTCCGCGGACCATCCTATGCACCGCCCCGACCACTAGGCCGACAGCGGGAGGGCGCCGGGGCCCGCGGCGCCGTCATCGGCGCCGCCGACGACCGCGGATTGCGTCCCTGCACCGGACGTACCGGCCCCGTCGGCGGCCGCTGCCTCGACGGGTTGCGGCCCCGTGTAGATGGGCTTTTCGATGCGCACGATCGCGCGGGCCAGGTCCGGGCCGACCGCCGTGGCCCGCATCTCCGTCGATGAGCGGCGGTTGCCGTCGCGGTCCTCGTACTCGCTGGTGTAAACGTGACCCACCGCGATCACCGGCGCACCTTTCGCCAGCGCGGCGCCCACCCCGGTGACCAAACGCCCCCAGCAGTTGACCGTGATGAACAGCGAGTTGCCCGGCTCCCAGCCGCCGTCACCGGTCCGGCGGCGGGAGTTGCTCGCCATCCGGAACTTGATCAGTTCTTCGTTGCCGACGCGGCGGCGCTGGGGCTCGGTGACGATGTGGCCGACGACGGTCATCCATGTTTCGAACATTGGCTCAACTTTCTCGTGGGTCGTGCTGGTGTTGCAGCCCATTGAGCCCGCCGACACCGACGAACCATGCCGGAGTCGGCTTGGCGCCCGCTGCGCCTGTGGACGAAGTCGCGATTGTGGACAACAGCAGTGGTGCTGGCGCGCGACACCAGTGGGATCCCGGCGTCGCGGTCAGCTCACCGGTCTTCGGAGCGACGCCGGCGCATCTCGAACTCGCGCGCGACGAACTGGTTGCGGGCAACCTGCTCGACGTAGCTGAAGTCGCGCAGAATGTTGCGCAGTTCCCGGCGGAAGGCGACCCGGCGGTCCGCCAGGTCGGGCGCCGCGGCAATGAGATCCTGGTCGGCGACGACTTGCCACGCGGTCGCGAACAACAGCGTCGACACCGATTCGCTGCTGCGGACCCGACCCTGCGCCACATACTGCCGACCCACGCCGAGTGCCAGTTCCGTCAACTCCTTTTGACTGATGTCCGGCTTGGTATCGCGCAGCACATCGGCAACGATCTCGTAGGCCTCGAAGAACACGCGCAGCATGGCGTCGGACATCAACGGCCGCTTGGCATACAGCATCTTCTCGATGTGCTCGGCCCCGGCGGCGAGTTGGGCCTCCCAGTCCTGGTGCCAGGCCATCTCTTCGGCGATGTTGGTGCGGAAGGAAGCCGAGTCGGCGAAATAGAAATCGAACTTCAGCAGATCGCGCAGCCGCATCGCCTGGGCCCAGAACGCTTCGACACGGTCACCCGTGGCGGTGCGGGCGTGCGCCAGTGCCAGTTCTACGATCGAGGTCTCCAGGAACGCGTGGATCACCGAGTTCCGGTAGAAGGCCGCGGCGTGCTCGTCGGCCGGGGCGATGTACCAGACCGGCTGCCGTCCGCTGTCGACACGGGTCACCGGGTGTCCGTTGGAGAGGGCGTCAACCGCCGCGCGCACACCCTCGCGCGAGCGCAACCGCAACGCGCTGGTCGACACCGGCGTGTGCTTTCGGTCGAGGTAGTCCAGCGAATCCTGCAACGTGTGGTGCAACTGATCGAGTGTCAAAGCCAACCCGCGGGTGGTGAGCAGCAACGCCGACACCAGACCGGTTGCGGTCACCGGCGTGGCCTGCAGTATCCGCCAGGCCACCTCGAACGACATCTTCTGCAGCGCGAGTCGTTTCGCGGCCTGATCGGTGGCCAATGGACCGTTGGGCGGGCCGAGATACTGACGCATGGACACCGCTTCGGGAAAGCGGACGTAGATCTTGCCGTAGTTGCGCTCACCCTGGGCCTTGATGAAGTTGTAGAGCCAACTGAAGCCCTCTGGCGTCTTCTCGGCACCCTGCGCATACGCCGCATACTCGGCGATCTCGTGCAACTGGTCGAAACAGATGGAAACCCCTTGCAGCAGAATGTCTTCGCTGCGACCGTCCAGGTAGGCGTCGGCGACGTAACTCATCAGCCCGAGCTTGGGCGGCAACATCTTTCCGGTCCGCGAGCGGGTGCCTTCGATGGACCAGCTCAGGTTGAACCGCTTCTCCACGATGTAACCCACGTACTCCTTGAGTAGGTACTTGTACAGCGCGTTGTCGCCGATGTTGCGGCGGATGAATATCGTCCCGGAGCGGCGCATGAGAGGACCCATGACGCCGAAGGACAGGTTGATTCCGCCGAACATGTGCACCGGCGGTAACCGGTTGTCCTGCATCGCAACCGGCACCACCGCCCCGTCGATGTAAGACCGGTGCGAGAACAGCAAAACGGCGGGATGGGCTTCCAGAGCCGCGCGCATGGCCGCTACCTGATATTCGTCGTAGTCGAATTCCGGGTCGAACCCGCGGCTCAGCATCCTGCCGAGGACCGAGATCACGTCGACCGATGCCTGGCTCCATCCGGTCGCCAGCTCGTCGAGCATGCGGCCGGCTTCCTCGGCGGTGGCGCCGGGAATCTGCTCCAGCCCGGCCCGGAATCGTGCCGAGGCCAGCATTTCGGGCTTGACCAGCCGGGGCGACTTGTATTGCGGTCCAAGGATTCTGTACTCCGCACGGGCCAGCGCCAGCAGCGCCCGGCGGGTGACGAACTGTGCGAATTCCAGACTGTTCGCGCCACCGGTGGTGTCACGCCACTGCCGGCGGAGTTCAGACACGCTGGCCGATTCACCGGCCACCACGCGTGCACGCCAAGGCTCGGTGCGCAGAATGCGTCGTTGCTGACGTTGGTTGGGGTGGTAGGGATCCCGGCCCGGGAGCAGGGCGGCCACCTTGGCGACCTTGCTCCGGTCGGCGGGGGGCAGCCAGAACACCCGGACCGGCACGATGGACCGGTCCTGATCGGATTCGAGTTGCTCGACAAGGGCGGTCAGCGCTCCGGGCGCCGCGTCCTGCGGCGGCAGCTTCAACACGTCGAAGCTGTTCTGCGGCATACGGGCACGCTGCTGACCCAGCCAATCCATCACCAGCTCCATCTCGACCGCGGTGTCCATCGACGCAAGCACCAGCGAATCGTGTGCGGTCAGGACTGCGCTGGTGTCAGCGGCCGGTTTGGTCACGGCATGCCTCAGAGCTGAGTTGTCGACGAATCGGCCCGGTCCTGGTCGGCCTCCGCCGCCGCGTCTCTGGGTGTCAGATCAACGCTGGATTCATGCGGGGTGAGATCGGGTGTCGCCTCCGGAACCTGTGTGGCGGCAGCTTTCTCGGCGGCCTTCCTGGCGGGAGCTTTCTTCGCGGCGGCCTTCTTTGCCGCGGCCTTCCTGGCGGGAGCCTTCTTCGCGGCGGTCTTCTTCGCCGCGGCCTTCTTGGCGGGAGCCCTCTTCGCCGGCGCCTTCTTGGCAGCCGGAGCCTGCGGCTTCGCCTTGCGCAGCTCGACCTCGGGCAGCCCGTCATACGGCCAGTCCGCCAACGTGTCCAGGTAGAGCTGCCGTACCTCGGCGATGCGTTCGGCCAGGGTGTCCACGGTCCAGCCGTCGACCGGGATCGGCGGGAACACCGCCACGTCGACGGTGCCCGGGTTCAAGGTGGTGGAGTTACGGGACGCGACGATCTCGGCATTGCGAATCACGATGGGGACGATCGGAATTCCCACGGCCATCGCGATCCGGAACGGCCCCTTCTTGAACGGACCGACCTCGGTGGTGTCCAACCGGGTGCCCTCCGGGGCAATCACGATGGACAGCCCGTTGCGGGCGCGGTCCTCCACAGTGTGGAGCATCTCGACCGCGGAGTTGGGATCGTCTCGGTCGATGAAGACGCCGTCGAGCAGTCTGCCCATCGTCCCCATGATCGGGTCGCGTTGCAGTTCCTTCTTGCCGACGCCGACCCAGTTGTCCTTCACCAGCGCACCGGCGATGATCGGGTCAACCTGATTGCGGTGATTGAAGATAAAGACGGCGGGCCGCTGCGCGGTCAGATTTTCTTTCCCGATGACGTTGAGGTGCACGCCGCAGGTGGCCAGCAGCAGTGCGGAGAAGTTCGAGGTGAAGAAGTTCACGCCGCGCCGCCGATTACGGGTCAGCAGGCCGAGACTCACCGCGCCGGCGGCTACCGGCACCATCGAACCGAAACCGGCCAGCGTGCGTATCTGGCGGCGCAGGCCCACCCCGCCGCGGCTGTCGAACTTCAGGATGGGCCAGCCGCGGCGCTTGGCGACGGCGGCCATCTTGCCCTCCGGGTTGGTCGGGCGCGGGTTGCCGACCAGATACATCAGCGCGACGTCCTCGTCGCCGTCGGCGTAAAAGTAGCTGTCCTTCAAGTCGATGTCGTGTTCGGCCGCAAAGCGTTGCACCGCAGCGGCTTTGCCCGGCCCCCACAGGATCGGCTTGACCACGCCGCCGGTGAGCAATCCGTCTTCGTTGGTCTCGAACTTGTTCGTGAGCGTGTTCGCGATGCCCAGAAAGCGCGCCACCGGGTTGACCTGGATGGTCAGCGCCGACGAGCTCAGCACCACGGTGTGGCCGCGAGCCACGTGCGCCCGCACCAACTCCCGCATCTCCGGATAGATCCGGGACTCGATCCGCTGGTTGAACAGGCGCTCGCCGATCTCGTCCAGGTCGGTCAACAAGCGCCCGGCCAGCGCCATGGACGCCTTGCTGATGAGTTCCTCGAACTCGATGCGCCCCAAGGTGTGGTTGAGCGCACCCTGGATCATGCTCAGCAGTTCCCCTACACCCATGTCACGGCGACGCAGGCGCTCCTGGGTCAGGATGACAGCGGTGAAGCCGGCCACCAGGGTTCCGTCGAGGTCGAAGAACGCGCCGATCTTCGGGCCCGGTGGACTGGCCATGATCTCGGCCACCGAACCGGGCAGCCGCAGATCCTTGGTCTGCGGCTGCTCCCCCGCGTCCTTGTCGTCGGCGGAGCTCACGAGCCCGACCCCGATCGCGCGGACGCAACCTGCTCGGCTTCGAACGAAGCCGCCACCGCGTGCGGCGGCGGGTCACCGGCCAGCGCCAGGATCTCGTCGAAGGCCTCCAGCAGGCACCGGGCGAACAGTTCGTCGTGGCGCACCGACGCCTTGTCGTAGCGACAGGTAATGGTGCACCATCCGCCGCGGGAGATCAGCACGACCATCATCGCCACGCCGGGCAACGGACCAATGCCGTACTGGCGCATGATTTTCGCCCCGGCGATGTAGGTGTCGCCGGGGTAGACCGGAACGTTGCTCGCCTGCACGTCGTTGCCGATGACCGAACTGCTGATGCCTTCGAGCACGGCGGTCGGCAACACACTGAGCACCGGCGCCATCGACCCGATGATGTTCATCGCGGGTTCTTCCCGACGCTGGGTCATCTGCGCCCGGATCTTCTTGATCCTGGCTACCGGATCAACCGTGCCGACGGGCGCAGCGAGGTTGACACCGGTGAACTGATTCCCGCCGGCCGCATCGCCTTCGGCGCGCAGGTTCACCGGTACCGCCATGGGCAGCGTGCTGATCGGCACGCCGAGAGCGACGTGATAGCGGCGCAATGCTCCGCAGAGGCCGGCGAGATATGCGTCATTGATGGACCCGCCCCCGGCTTTGGCCGCCTTGTGCAGGTCGGAGAGCCGGATGTCGATCGCTTCGGTGCGAGTGGCCAGACTGCGCCGACGTAGCAGCGGTGAGGGTTCGGCGGCGCGATTCAACACGCGCGCACCCGACGTGGCATAGCCGAGGATCCCCGACACCGTGGACACGGGATCGAGCACCGCTTTTCCGGCCGCCGACACCGCGCCGGTCAACGCGCCCAGCGCGCCGCCGACGATTGCCATGGGCAGGTGGTTGATGCCCTGGCGCATCAGGTCGTTGGGGCTGAGATCCTGCGGAATCGGTTGCGGCGGCATCGGTCTGGGATCGGGATCGCGCTCCAGGTCATAGATCTCGGCGAACATCTCGACGCTACCCATCCCGTCGGTGACCGCGTGGCTGAGATGCAGCAGCGTCGCGGCCTTACCGTCGGCCAGGCCTTCGACGAGTGTGGCCGTCCATAGCGGCCGGGAGATGTCCAGCGGGGACTGCAGCATCACCTCGGCCAGATCGAACACTTCCCGCAACGTGCCCGGTTCGGCCACCCGAACCCGCCGGACATGGAAATCGAGATTGAAGTCGGGGTCGACGACCCAGCGGGGTGCCGCCGTCGGCAGCGTGGGCACGACGACCTTCTGCCGTAGCCGCAAGACCTTGCGGGAGGCCTTCTCGAAGCGCGACCGGAAGCGGTCCCAGTCCGGCGTGGTGTCGAGCAGCTCCAGCGCCATGATGCCGGAGCGGGTCCGCGGATTCGCCTCGCCTCGATGCAGTAGATAGTCGACCGGTCCGAGTTCGTCGGACAAACCCACGGCCTCAGCCATGGTCACGACCCCCCGCGGGCCGGGCAGCTCGACACGTCAACCCTCTCACCGCTGATCAAACCTCCTGCTATCAGGCCCCGCCACCAGAATTGCCAACCCAACGCTAGTCCGGTTGGGGCGGTGGTGAAAGTGAGGATGCTCTCGCAGACGCCGCAGGATCGACGCGCCCGCTGTGGTGAAGGCCCTGGGGTCGCCGCCTCAGCTGGCGGGCGAGGCGGACAACGCGAACGAGTCCATGAGCTCGCTTTCGCGCCGGCCGTAGACGACACCCAGGAAATCGGCGACGGCGTCGGCGGCCAACCGGGATCGCACCGTCGGGGTGATGTCGAATGCGTGATGCGCGTTGGCGAGTTCGGCATAGGCAACAGTGGGCGCCCCGACTCCTTGCAGCGCCGCGCAGAAAGCCCGGGCCTGCCCGACGGGAGCCAGTTGATCTCTGTCCCCGTGCAGCAGGAAGAACGGTGGCGCTTCGCGGTGCACGTAGGAGATCGGCGAGGCCGTGGTGAATCGTTCCGGCTCTTCGTCGAATCGGGCCTTCATGACGAAGTGCTCGAGGAACGGCAGCATCATCTCGTGCATGTTGTCGAAGTCGGTGAAGTCGTAGACGCCGTAATAGGGGGCGGCCGCGTGCACGGTGGTGTCGGCGCACTCGAACCCGGGCTGAAATGTCGGGTCGTTCGGGGTGAGCGCGGCCAGCGAGGCCAGGTGTCCGCCGGCCGACCCGCCGGTGATCGCGATGAAGTCGGAGTCGCCGCCGTAGTCGCCGATGTTCTCCCGGACCCAGGCGATCGCCCGCTTCACGTCGATGATGTGCGCGGGGAACTTGGCCCGGGGGCTCTTGCTGTAGTTGATCGAGACGCAGATCCAGCCGAGTTCGACCATGCGGCTCATCAAGGTGTAGGCCTGTGGCCGCTTGCCGTTGACACTCCACGCCCCGCCGGGTACCTGGATGAGTACCGGCGCCCGGTGACCGGGTGCCAGGTCAGGGCGGCGCCAGATGTCGAGCAGGTGCTCGGTACCACCCGGGCCGTAGGAGATGTTGGAGGTCTTGGCCGCGTAGCGGCGGTACGGGCCCGGCTTGGGCTTGGGCAGTATTCCGCGGCGTACGCTCAGCGCCGGGTCGGTCGTCGGGTGGAACACCTGGTCACGGAAGTCCGGCCCGAACAACCCCTGCAGGGCGGCGGTGAGCGCACTGTCCGCACGTTGGGCGGCCCAGCTGGTGCCGACGCGGTTGATCGACTGCGGCGCGATGCGGGACAACGCGTGGCCGGTCACGACGTGCGGCGGGAACTCGGTGGCCAGCCACCCCGCGATCCAGCCGACGGCGAATGGGGATCCGCGCAGCAGTACCGACCCGGCACGGTAGGTATCGCGCGCGTCGGCCGCGAGTTGCGCGCCCTGGCGCAACGCCTCGGCACCCGCACGCGAGCACCGCGAAGTCACACTTGCAATGCACATTGCTCAGCACACCCCTCGACGTCAGGCACACGCCTCGTTGCGGTTAACGGCCGATGGCCGGCCGGTGTTGTACGTGTGTCGAGGCTCACACCATAACCGATTTTTCGCATTATCAAAGACTTTTCGAGCGCGTTGCGTTGCCTGCGCCCCTTGATTTTCGGTGTTGGATAGACTGACCTGCGCATTGCCTCCGTAGCTCAGGTGGATAGAGCAAGGGCCTTCTAATCCCTAGGTCGCACGTTCGAGTCGTGCCGGGGGCGCTTACGCGGCTGCATCACGTCGACTCAAGGCTGACATCTCGCGTTCGGGTGAGGACAGCGCCCGGGTGGTGATGGATTCACCGGCGTGTCGGTCGCGATGCAGCGGGACAATCTCGAGAGTCTCCTCGGTCAAACGACCAAGACTCACCACCCAGAGGCACATCGCGACGGGGTAATCAGGCGCAAACGGCTCTGGCTCGCGCACCCTGTGCACCAGGACCGGGGCCTTGGCGTTGCGGATCTTGGAACTGCCCAGGGTCGGTCTCCCTTTGACCGAGTTCTTCCCGTGCCCGGATCGTGGGCCCTGTGTGGGATGCACTTCGTGATTTCCGATGTCCACGAAGCCACCTCTAACGCCATAGTTGAAAGCTGCACGTCCTTGAGCGGATCGCCAACCCGACTTGCACTACTGCCTGGGGCCCGACCAACGGGGCACAGGCAATGACGACCCGCGCCAGTCCGTGCAAAGCGATACCGGGGCCGTACCCATTGTCAAAAAGATCGATCCAATTGCGCCCGGCGGCTGCGCATTCCTACCGAACTCCACTGTGACCGCAGTAGGTGCTCTCGCGGCAGGCGGTCCGGATAGCGAACCTGGCAATATCGTCAAAGGTCATTCTTGGTCCACGGCACGCCGCGAACGGGGTGGGCTTCGTACTCCATTTCATCTAATTCGCCCACCCCATTGAAAAATTGCACCACCTGGCAGATTTCAGCACTGTCGTTGTGCAACTCATGCCAACTGTCACGCGGAATCAATAGGAGCTGACCCGGACTAATTTCGGTCGAGTTCTCAGACGCACCGATAAATTTCAGCGTGCCGGAGAGCGGAATAATGATCAAGTCAGCATTAGAATGACGATGCATATGGTGAATGAAACCCGGTGGAAAAGTGTAGTGCTCCACAACGATCCCGCGCGTGCCGGTAACTGAGTCGCTCAGCAATCGGCGATTGATTTGGTATTCGGTGATGTCTCGCCGGGTGAATAGCTCCGGCGTTACCTGGCTAAACGCCAGTATGCGGACGTCGTCCACATTTCCTCCGCTCAAAAGTGGGTACAACGATCGGAAAGGCATTAATCACATAGCCAGATGAGAACTACACCCCTGCTCTAGAGCCGACATCGGGAGTGCCGCCGGCCGGACGAATCGAGAAGCATACGCGTCCCCCCATGTCGGCCATCGGCGAACTGGGGCGCAACCCCCGCCTCCGCCGTTGCCCCACAGCCACCCACCGTTACCAACCGTGCCACCGTCGCCGCCGCCGATACCGCCAGTCCCACCGTTGCCGCCAGCACCGATGAGGCCGGCCGCGCCACCGGGACCGCCGGCCTGCCCGGGGGCACCGGCAGCGCCGTTGCCGACTAACGGACGCCCCAACAGCAGGCTTTGTCGGCGCATTGATCACCCCGAGGACGCCTTCTTCGATCAGCTGCAACGGCGATGCACCGACCGCTTCGGCAACTCTATTGGAACTCCCAGCCTCGCTTAACGCCTCGACGAACCGCGAATGAAATGCAGGCCTGCGCGTGCATCGACTCATAAGCCTAACCAAGGTCAGAAAACAACACCGCGATAGCCCCTGACACTTCTTCGCCGGCGGTGGCCAGAACTTCAGTAATTGGTATGGCCGCCCGCACTGCTACAGAAACCAACCATTCAGGTGCAATTAAGACATACGAATTCGTTTAGCTCCGGGGGCGAAGAGGATTGGCAAGCGAAGGCGCGACGAGTATGACCGGTTCAGCACGCCACCGCGAGGCTTCGCGGGTTATTCGAATTCTTTTCCGGCACGACTTTCGCAAGCGGTGCGCTGACCAGCGGCTAGACAAGCATTTCGGCTGTCAACCGCGCCAACTGCTGAACGCTAGGTCGCACATTCGAACCGCGCCGGGGGCAGACATGTTGCGAGCCGTGTGGCTGCGTTCGCGTCAGGCGCGTTCTCGGAGCGGGCCGCACCCTGCCCGCTAGCCGGAAAGCATGCGCCGCATCGCGGGCCCGGACACCGGCGGCGAGTACAGGAAGCCTTGCCCGCGATAGCACTGGTGATCGATCAGAACTCTTGCCGCAGCTTGCGTTTCGATGCCTTCCGCCACCACATCGAGGTTGAATCCCTGGGCCAGGACCATGATTCCACGCACGATGACCAGATCGCTGGGGTCGGCGCCCAGTCGTCGCACGAATCCCCGGTCGATCTTGAGCGTGTCGATCGGGAGGGTCTGCAGCAGCGACATGGCGCTGTAGCCGGTTCCGAAGTCGTCGATGGCGATCTGGACTCCGATTTCTTTGAGTCCGGCCAGGGTGGCGCGCGTGGTCTGCAGGTCTTGGACGATGACGTTCTCGGTGATTTCCAGGCACACCGACGAGGCGGCGAGACCGTGTCGGCCGATCGTGTCGGCCACCAAGTCCGCAAATCCCCCGGTTACCAGCTGACCTGGTGAGACGTTGATCCGAAGTACCAGTCCGCGGCCCAGCCCCTCGGACTGCAGGTTCGCGAACTCGTTGCAGGCCGATCGGAGCACCCATCGGTCCAACTCCCCCGCGAGATCACCGATTCGGCGACCGGGATGAAGGAATCCGGCGGAAGCAAGCCACGGGTGGGATGCTGCCACCGAACCAGGGCTTCGACACCCACGATTTCGCCGCTCCGCAGATCCACCTCGGGTAGATAGACCAGACGCAGCGCGTCGGATTCGATGCCACTTTTGAGGTGCAGCTCGATATCGTTGCGCAGTTCGCTTCGTTCGGCCATGTCGGCACTGAATGCCGCGACGCCGTCTCCGCCCGCGTGCTTGGCCGCCAGAACGGCTTGGTCAGCCCGGCGAATCAGGTTCGACGGGGTGTCCGTTCCGGGCGTCGCGGAGGCGGTGCCGATACTGACGGTGCGGGTGAGCACCTCACCGCCAATGGACACGTGTTCTCTGAATTGGTCGCTCAGCCGCTGGGCAAGATCTACCGCGGCGTCGGCGCTCATCGGCGCCGCCGGGACAACGACGAATTCGTCGCCGCCCAGTCGGGCGATCAGGCTTTCACTGCCACAGGCGGACCGCAGCCGCTGGGCGAACACCTGAATGAACTGGTCACCCGCGGCGTGACCGAGGTAATCGTTGATGGTCTTGAGGCGGTCGAGGTCGAGGAACAGCGCCGCCACCGGGCCGCGCTGACCGGGAGCCAGCCTCTGGTCCAGGTGCCGCAACAGGGCCCGACGGTTGTGCAGTCCGGTCAGGTCGTCGTGGTCGGCGAGGTGGCGGAGCTGTGTTTCGGCGGCTATTCGGGCCTGTACCTGAACGAACAGGGTCGCGATGGCCTTGAGGGCGTTCAGCTCCGCCTCGTGCCACTCCCGGTCTCCGAACTTGACCAATCCCAATGTTCCGGTGGTGACTTCCGCCGATATCAGGGGCACGGCAGCCAGCGACGTCGCCATGATCTGCCGGCCTTCGCGGATGCGCTGCTGATACTCGTCGGAGGCCGGATCAGGGCGCAACACGACCGGTTCCTTGGCATGTTGGCACAGCGCGAACACCGGGTCGGCGTCGGCGAAATAGATCACCGCGAGAGGATCGGGGTCGGGGATGTCCACCCGGGGCGGCCATTCGGCCACCAGCTTGGTCGCATCGATGTCGTGATCGTTGTGACGGAGGAAGCTGACGTCGACGCCCAGCTGCTCCACCAGATAGGCGAGCACCCGCCGACTGACTTCCACCGACGTGGAGGCGTCGGCTTCCATGAGTTGGTTGGCTACCGCGGTGACTATCTGGTCAAGCCGATGCGGCGTGGCGTTGTCGTCCATCAGGGGTAGGTCGCGACTCTCAGTTGTCTTGACGGCGGCGCCGGCGGCTACGCACCGACGGTGGCGGCGCATGGAACAGTCTGAATACCAATATCTCGTGCTCGTCTTCGCCGGCGTTGGCCAGGTCCCGCAGCTCGTGCTGCAGGCGGTGCAGCTCCGCAGCAAAATGCGGTGAAGCCTTGTGCAGGTCCTCCGTGGTGCAGCCGTAAAGGAAGACCGGTGAGACGGGTTGCACGGCCAGACCACACTGTTGGGCCGCGATCCATACCGCCTGCATCCCCGAGCCGCCGCGAGCGAAATCGATGAGCGTGGTGCCGTCAACATATACGATCGCCAGCGCCGAGCTCGCCGACACCCGCTCGGCCATGTCAGTTCCGAGTGCCGTTCCGACCTGCCACTGCGCGAGGCGCGCAACGACATCGGAGCGGCTCAGCAACTCCAGAACGCGCAACTCGGCAGCAGGCAGCCCCAGGGTTCGAACGTCGATGCCGGTGTCCGAGGCGGCGTCCCCAGGCCATCGAAGCTCGGAGATCATCTCCTCATGCAGCCTGGGAGTCAGATACCGGATGCGGTCGGCAGCGGCCAGAATCGCTGCGGCCCGTTCGATCTCATCGCGCGTCAGAAAGAGTCGCAATCGCGCACCTTCGGCCCGAGCCGCCCGGCGAAGCAGCTCAACGGTCGTAGCTTCCACTAGGCCTGGAGTACCGCGATATCGGTTGGTGGCGCGATGCAGCATCGGCTGATAAAGGGCGGCCAGACTGGGGTCGTCGCCGTGACCGAACCGCATCGTCGCCTGCAACGGTGAGCCGGGTTGCGTCATGTCGAATTCGACAGACCCCAGGGCCTTATGTGCCGCTGCCGCGACTCGCGCGTTGAACATCGCCGCCCCGAGCGCCACCGCACTGCCCCGGAAACCGATGTCCATCAGTGACGTGCGTTCCGGCGCCAGTCGCAGCGTGAGCGAATCCTGTTCGGCTGCAACATGCCACGGTTGCGCATTGCCCCCTGAGGGCGCGCAGATGGCCGCCTCGGCTACGATTTCGCTGACGCGCCGTTGCGGCTGGGACGCATTGTCTTGCGGCTCAGCAACGTCCGCTTCCGCGCGGTGCATCGCGGGCTGCTCGAGGCGATCCAGGGCCGCATTGACATCTACCCGCACCCGGCCGGAATCAAGTGGTTCCCCGAGGCCGATCCGGCGCACTGCGCTGGTCACCGTGGCGGCACCGACCCAGATGTCGCCGGCCAGCTGCGGCCACCCCGCTAGCGTGTGCCCGACTTCGACCAGCGACGCTGCGCCGCGCGTCGAGAGTTGCTTGCTGTCAAGGATATTGAGCACATATGGCACTTTCTCCCGGGTGGTCAGCCCGCTCAGCCGGACGGCGTCGACGTCTCCCAGCAACCCGTGCAGTATCGGCCGTCGCGGGTCGATGTCAAAGCGCTCGACATCTATCAAACCGCGGTCAGTGGTGGCCATCAACACCGGGATGCGGTGTGCGCGCGCGGCTTGCCGCAGCAGCAATTTCATGTCCAGCGAGTCACATTCCTCGACAACAACATCAAGCCCGTCGAGAAAACCTTCCATGGATTGCGGTGTCAGGCCGGACGCGATGACCTCTACCTGCAGGTAGGGATCCAGTTCCGCGATCCTGCGGGCCGCGACTGTCGCCTTGTTGAGACCGATGTCGAGAACGGTGGCTGGCACTCGGTTCAGATTCGACAGCTCCAGCTCGTCGAAATCGGCCAGTCGCAGTGTGCCACAGGCGCCTTCGGCGGCAAGTGTGTAGGCGATCGCATGGCCGGCGCTAACACCGACGACGCCGACCCGCAACCCGCTCAAGAGAGCTTGCTCCTGAGCGGTGATGAGATGTCGGTTGCGATCCAGACGCACGGCGCGAAATGTCCGGGGACCCAGTATCGCAACCAGCGTGCGACGCCAGGGGTAATAGGCCCACCGCCTGGCCTCCTCGAGCAGATCCAGGTCAGTCGCCGGCAGGCAGCGCCGTGCGGTCTCCAACTGCTCGTCGAGCCGGTCGATCTGCTCGACCTGCGGGTCCGACCGAAGTCGCTCGAGCGCAAGGCGATCGGCAGGGTCTTCGTCGCACAGCACTAGTACCTTTTCGGTATCGCCGCCGTCTGCGTTGCTCACCGGCCAACGCCTGCGCTCGTTGTGCTCAACGCCTCGGCCTCCCGCAGCAGCCGACCGGTCTCGGCATACATTCGCGAGAGTTGTTGAGGATCCGCATGGTTAGCGATGGTGCTGCGGTCCCACCACATCATCTTGGTCCGATAGCGGTCATCCGGATAGGCCACCGCGGGGATTGCTGCCGCGACCACTCCCCCCGAGGTACGCCATCGATCCAGCACGTGGGCCGCCGCGGTCGCCATGACGAACTGCACCCCTAACAGGGCCATGATCGGTAAAGCCGTGCGCGCCAGGGCGGTCGCGATCGCGTCGCGGTGACCAGAACTGCTCTCAGCCCACGCCGTCTTTACTTCGACGACCCCGAACGGCACCCGATCGTCGATCATTTTTCGCACGGTGACCGCACCGGGACTGCCTTGCCACTCGATCACAGCATGCGAATCATCGGCCGACGACAGCGGCCCCACCACCCGGGCGCCCCCCACGACAACGCCCTGATCGTCCACCGCCGCGAAGAACAATTGCGTGTCGACGCCGTCCCGCATTGCATCAATATTCAAAGTACGCTCTACCCCGTGTTTGGCGTAGTTGCGAATAGCGCCATCGAGGTAGTCGGTCCACAAAGTAGGGTCAAGCACTGGAGTTGACACAACGAGTCTGCAATTCGCCTCAGGCACCTGCAAACTCAGGTTTCGCCGAAAGGGCCACATCGACGGTGTAACGCATTGAATTACGGCGGTGCCCATATTTCTCCGATCTGTCGACGCGAGCCGGTCTGAAAATTGCCGGTACCTGAGCGGGCTCCCGGAATCCGGACTCGCACTTCGGGCCTTGCGGCCATGCACCGGGTCCCTGACGGGATCCCTGTTTCGCACTGCAGAGACTTAAACGTAACCGGACGGAATACGCGGCGCGAGGTTTCGGCTCATCCGGCCGAATCTCCGGCCTGCGGTCCCGCGCACCCGGAATTAGTCGTTAGTCATGCCACCTGATCGGGGTTGGTGTCGGGGGGCCATTGCCCGTCGCTGCGCCGCGCGTCAATAACGCAGTCGAATTCACTTTGCGCAACCGGCGGCCGGGCCGACCCGGACGCATAGCTTCCCGAAGGCATTGGAGCGATCGGCGCAATTCAAATGCCGCCTGCAACTCGCGGCACCGCGGTCCCCGCGCCAGTCCTATCGGGCGCCGCGCTAAGCACCCGCATTTACCAATTCGCGTGCCACCGCATCGAATGCGCGCAGGGTGGCCACCATGTGCGGCTCGTGAGAGTGGGGCTGGGTGGACAGCTTGGCGGCGACCACCTCGGCGGTGCGATTGACGTAGATCATCTGACCACACATCCCCAGACACAACAGGACGTCACTGCCCGGGTAGGGCAACCACACCTGATTGCGGTACATGCCCCCGGGCAGCTCGTTGTTATCCGGGTTCCCGGCAAACGCCTGACGGGAGTCGGGGCCACCCTGCAGCGTGTCGGCGATCCACGCCGCGGGCACCACTTGCTGTCCGGTCAGCGAGGTGCCGTCGCATAACAACAGCGTGCCGAACCTGATCATGTCGGCCAGGCATGCGCTGATTCCGCCGTCGAACAGACCGGTGCCTGAGGTGTCCACGCCTATGTTGGCGTCGCGTTGGGCACCGATGCGGCCCCACACCAGCTCCGACATCAGCTCAGGCATCCGCTGGGCTCCGGCCACTTCGCAGATCCAGCCGAGCACGTCGGTCTCACACGAGCGATATTCGAAGGGTCCGCCGTGCGGCGACTTCCGGCGCAACGTCAGCAGGAAGTCACGCATCGTGGCCGGGGCGTCCGGCCGGTTCCTGGGTGCCCACCCGATCGCCTGATCGAGCAGGTGGATGTCCGCCGCCGGGTCGTCGTAGTCCTCGGAGAACGCGATGCCCGACCTCATGTCCAGCAGATGGCGCACCGTCGCACCGGCGTAGCCGCAATTCGCCAGAGCGGGAACGAACGCCGTGACCGGCGCGTCAAGCTCGATCGCACCGCCCGCGTGCAGCGCCCCGACGACCGTGGCCACCAACGACTTGCTCACCGAGAACAGCAGGTGCCGGGTAGCGGGTTCCATGCCGTCGAGGTACTCCTCAGCCACCATCGAACCGCGGTGGGCGACCGCCCACCCGTCGGTAGCGGTGGTGGCCATCACGGTGCCGACGGTGGTGATCACCTCGTCGGGACGGGTCACCCGAATCTCCGCCAGTGCAGCACCCGCCGCCGGCAACGCCGCGACCGGCCCGGCGCCGCGCGAGATCGCGGCGGTCGGCACGAAGTCTTCGACGTGCTGAAAAGACCATCTTGCATAGGGCTCGGACAGCCAGTTGCCCAGCGAGATGCCCGGCGGGGCGCTCACGCTCGCGCGACGAGCCGAGAGACGATCGGCGCGGCGGGCGTCAGAGGCGTTGAGATGAACTTCGCTTTCATCCCTTTGACCCAGCGCTGGCAGCGCTCGCTCAGCTGGTAGTCGTCGGTCTGCAGGTGTCCACGGGTGACGAGCACGCCGAGTTGAGCACCCTCGGAACGCAAGTCCCCAGGCGCCGCGACGCGCATGTAAAAGGCCTCGGAGCCGTCGAGCAGTGTGGCCCAGTCGTTGGCGGTCCGCGCGAAGGAGACGCGACCGTCGTCGTCGATGCGCCACACCCCGGTGCGCGGCGTCGCGGTGAAGATCTCGATTTCCGGCGAGGTTTCCGTGATGATCACCTGGCCCCAAACTTCGTCTTCGCCATAGCCCCGCTCCCACCGAGAGTTGATCTCGTCGATGTCGAGCTCGTACTCCACGTCCATGTACTCGAGCAGATGAAAGAGGAACAGCGGCATGTCGGCGTAAGCCTCGGTGGTCAGGTTGGTCATCGGGCTGGCGCCGGACAGGCGCGGATTAACCTCGCCGAGGTAGAGCTCGTCGGAGTCGAGGTCATGCAGCAGGTCCACTTCGAAGTAGCCGAGGTACCCCTCGCGCCGCATGACGTCGCCCAGCTTGGTCACCATTTCTCGCGCGGCGCGGGTCTGGGCCGGCGGCAACACCTCGTGCCAGATGTCATTGCCACACCAGCTGCCCCGGCTGGGCGTCAGCTCTGAATATCCGACGAGGCTCGTCATCGCCGGTCCGACCACGGTGCCGTGGCGGGTCACCGAACCTTCAAGGCACACCTCGACATTGCGGATGCGCTTCATGACTTTGAGGTCCTGCCCGACCAGGTTGCCGGCGTGCTGGTCCCAGTCTTGCTGACCGTGCACGAAAAACGTCCCACTGCCGGCATTGCCGTACGCGATCGAGATGACGAGATCATCACCTAAACCCGCGTCCTGCGCGAGCGCCAGCAATTCGTCGTAGGAGCCGGCCCGCCCGATCGTGTTCGGCACGCTCGGTATACCCGCGTCGTTGGCCAGCCGCGTCATGACGATCTTGGAGCCCAGTCGCTCGCGCAGCTCGATGGGCGGATGCATGACCTGCAAACCCGCCGACCGCGCCAGGGCCTGGATCTCCTCATTCATCATCACAAAGCAGCACTTGCCACCGGGACCTTTGCCCGCGATGAAGTCGAGCGTCTCGGGATCGGACAGCAGGTGGCTGCACACCTCGTCCATGGAGTCGAAATCGCGGCGGTCTCGTCGCCGAGGCACGAACACGCGCGAATGTGTGCCCTCAAAAGCGTCGTAGTACGTCAGATAGAAGAAGTTTCGTATCCAGCGGTCGACGCCCAGCAGGTTGAACGGGGTCGGCGAGATGAAATACAGCGGCACGGCATTGGTGTGGAAGAACGCCCGCACGTCCGACAGGCCGTTCAGCGGGCGACGGGGCTCCGAGCCGCCGGCGGACCCGGTCACGCGATCCGAGCTGTCGTCGACGGGTGGGCAGCGGGGGTGGAATCTCTTAGCTCCATTTCTAAAGTTTGACCCCGCCCATGGCAGCGCGATCGTGTGGGGTGTCCCGCCACGCGGTCAAAGGACCGGACGGGCAGGTCGCAGCACGTCTGGTGGCCGGCGCCGGCCCGCATTGTCCGAGACGGGGCGCTTAATTCGCGACACTCAATTCCGCGGCTGAGACGGGTGTGGCCGGTTCGGGGTCTATCAACGTCACCGGACCCAGTGCCGAGGTGAAGTCCGACCACAACCGGGTCGACCGAAGGAGCCGCTGCGAAATCATGATCGCCGAACGATCAACGGAATCCACAAACTCCGCTGCCGCCAGCCTGACCGCGTTCGGCCACAACTCGTTTCGTATCTCGGCCGCGGTCGGTTCGAATTCGACGCCGACCGACTCGGCGACCGGCACATCCGCTGCCCCGGCTTGTGGGTGCGGGCGCCGATGCCAGCGGGTCGACCCGTGGGTATGGGCGAGAATCAATTCTCCGGCGTCGGTTCCGACGGTGATGGCGTGCATCAGGCGGGCGTAATTGTCGGGGTCGCTGGCGCAGAGTTCGTTCTGTACCAGCAGGTCGACGGTGACGTCGCCGAGAATCAGGCGCCCGGCGACGAACGGGCTCGGTCCACGTTGCTCGGGCACCATGATCTGCGCAGGGGTCAGGGGACCGACGACATGACCGAGGATGGTGAACAAGGGGTAGGCGACATGGATGGAAGAACGGGCGTGGACGTAACGGATCCGCGCAAGTTTGTCGAGCGACCTTGCAGCACTGATGAATTGGCGCATCGGCGCGATGCGGCTGTAGAAGTCGTTGACGGCGTAGAGCACTCGATTCTTCTTGGCAACCCGCAATAGGGACAGCATCTCGTCCGGGTGCACGGGCTGTTCCTGCATCACATGGATGCCACGGGCCAGCAGCTGCTCACAAATTCTGACGCCATCGCCGCCCACCACGCCCGAGCGCACCACCACGAACGCCACGTCAACCTGCGGCAGACCATCGAGATCCGTGTAGAGGGCGATGCCGAGGCGATCCGCCAGCGCCGCGGACGCCGCGGATCCGGTCGAGACCACTCCGATCAACTCGACCGGTGAACCAGACGCGGCCAGCGCCTCGGCGTAGATCGCACCGAACGTCGCTCCGACCACGATGGCCTGCGGGCGGCGCCGAGTACTCACAACGAGCCTTCCTCGATCACCGGCAGTACCGAGTCATCGACCCACGCTATCTCGGCCTCTGGCACAACCGAGGTCAGATAGTCCATCACCGCGCGAGGCTCGTCGACCCTCCAGAACGGCCGGACGCCTGGCGGCAGGTTCGCGATGTGTTCGGCCGCGAACGCCGCCGCAGCACCGGTGACGCGGTAACTGTCCGGACAGCTGAACGCGACGGTCGTTGCGCCGACGCTGCCGACGATCGCGAAGTAGGGCCGGCGACCGAACAAGTCCAGTTTGGCCGCGGCCAGCGCAGCATTCAGGTCGGTGGTGTGACGCCGTTGATCGTCGAGCGCCAGCAGTTGCATCGCCCGGGTGGTGCGCACACCATCAAGTACGTTCATCCACAACACCTCTGTGAGGCCCAGATGGGCTGCCACAGAGATGGTCTCGGCGTCAAGGTGGGGGTGGACGGTGGCCGAATCCGAAAAGTATTGCATTGGGGCAGGTTGAATGTCGGAGCGTGCGACCCGGTGGATCATCCCTTGGCGCAAGGCTGCACCGGGATGACTGTGCGGGTCCCCAAGGGCGGCCAGGTACTCCAGCACCGACGCAGACGTCAGGTGCTGCAGCCCACCGCACCATACGGTGATGCCGTCGTTGTAATCGGTTCGGTGCAGTGCAAGCACACGCAGCAAGACTCCTGAGATGCCGGGTTGAACACCCGCTTGCAGCACGGCTGGAACGTCAGGCGCTGCCGCCGTGAGACGGTCCGACAGCGCTCGGTCTCCACCGGGGTCGACGTAAGGTACCCCGGCAGCGATGGCCACGCCGGCGACCATCTCGCTTAGACGGTGTGAGGGGCCTGCGCAGTTGATCACGACGTCGTAGCCCGGTACCGCAGCGGTGACGGCCGCAACATCGGTCAGGTCGACACAGGCAACCTCCACCTTGCCTGATCCCGAAGCCTCAGCGGCCGTAGCCACATCGCACAGCGACCTCTCGTCCCGCCCGGCGATCACCAGCGACGTATCCAGATGTCGGCTCAGGACGTCGAGGCAGCTTCTTCCCACGGCACCGGTGGCACCGAACAGCAATACGTTCACGCGTTCGCGACCCAGCAATCCACCAGCATTTTGGCGACGGATTGAGCGTTTTCGCCAGTCAGGCAATCGAAGTGGGTGCCGTCGATATCACTGATCGTCAGATCCCCCAGGCAGTAATCGGCCCAGAACGCAGTCATGTCTTCCTGCAGCGTCGGCAGGAAGTGGATGTCGCCTCGTTGCCGGAGGAAATGGATGTCGCCAAGGAAGGGCTCGGCCGCTCCATGCACCACCGCCCGCAGGCTGTGAATGAAGATCGACCTCAGCTCGGTGAGCGACTCGACGTCCCATCCCGGCCCCAGAACTCCCGATTCGGCCAGCAGCTTCAGCCGTGGTTCCCCGGCATCCACGCTCCGCTCCAGGCTCGCCGCCAGGACAGGTTCGGCAGCACTGCGCAAGGCTCCGGCCGGAATCACGTCGACGTAGCGCGCCCTGGCTCGGGTGAACGCCCCACGCACCGCTTCATCGTCTACCTGCATCCCAAGTATCTCGGGTGAGACACCCAGTATCTGCGCGAAGCAGTAATCGAGGATGTCATCGTCTTCGACATCCATGGGCACCCGGTAGGAGCTGACAACAGTCACGGTGCCGACGTCGATGGCGGCCTCTTCCAGACGTTTTGCGATCTCGGCCGCCAGCAACCCTCCCATGCAGTAACCGAGCAGGTGAACCTTCTTCGGTGCCAGAGCGATAATGGGTTCGCTGTAGCGGGCGGCCAAGGTGGTGAACAACTCCGCAGGCGGGATCTGGGAATACCCATCACCCGGCACCCGGCGCAGCCCGTACAAGTCCGGTACTCGCTCTCCGGCCGCCCGCAGGTGCGGGGCTAGCTGGTCGTAGGGAGCCAGCCCACCGCTTCCGTCGTGCACACAGATGGTGATCTCGGATCCCGGGGTAAAGCCCTCCCCCGCACCGAGATACACCAGCGGCGACTCCAATCCACCGACCGCTTGGCCGGTTCGGTCTGCCGGGGATTTCAGCGCAGGCCGCAACACTGCGTCGGCCGCCGCAACCAACGTGGGATTGGAAACCATCGCGCGCAGCAGATCGTCCCAGGCCAGAGCGGAGGCTTCGGTGATCTCGCGGCGAATCCGGCCGATCGCTTGAGCCATCAACAACGAGTCACCGCCAAGGGCGAAAAAGTCTGAGGTAGGCGAGATCCGGCTCACATCCAGCCCCAGCACCGATGCCCAGATTTCGGCGATACGAGACTGCATGTCGTCCAGAACACCAGGCTCACCAGCCGCCTCGCTGCCACCCACGCGGGCCGCGGAGCGGAGCGCTTCCAATTCTGCTGTCACTACGCTTCGGTCAATCTTGCCGTTGGGTGTCAGTGGCAGCGTTGCCAGCGAGATCAGCTGCTGGGGGACCATGTAACTCGGCAGGACCCCCCGGGCAGCCTCGATCACGTCCAGCGGCCGCAGCGCGCGGGCCGGGGATGCCGAATCACACCAGAACACATGCTGGCCCAACAGTGCCAACGGATGATCGGGCGGCGGGAAGCTGTAGACCGCGCCGAACGGTGACCGCGCAAGGGCCTCGTGCCATTGGACGTAGGTGAGGAAGGCTGAGTCGGTGCCCAGGCGCGCATCGGTAAAGCCGTGTAAGCCTTCTTTGAATTCCATCGAGATCATCAGTGGATGGTTGACGGCCGTGGCGTCGATGAAAGCCAATGACCCGCCGGGTGCCAGAAGCCGGTGCAACCCAGCGAGCGCATCGTCGATGTTGACCGCGTTGTGCAATACGTTGGCACAGACGATGGCGTCGAACGAGGCGGGGGCAAGACCCTGCTCCGCAGGCTGCCGGTTGATGTCGAAGATTCGGTAGTCGATGAAGTCGTGTTCCGCGAACAGGTTTCGGGCCCGCGAGAGGAAGAAGTTCGACACGTCGGTGAAGGTGTAGTGCACGGGATAGGGCGCGAGTGCGGTGACCAGCCCAACGCTGGTGCCGCCCACCCCGGCACCGACCTCCAGGACCCGCAGTGGCCGCTGCGAAGTCGCCTGGCCGGCGCGGGCGGCTCGCGCGGTGAGTCCGGCCACCACGAGTTGGTTGGTATATCTGCTGACCAGGTTGTCCCGGTAGGCGGCCGTTGCGGTGTCGACGGTGCCCTCGGGGAAGAGCAGCTGAAGAGGATCGACGGCGCCTGCCAGGAGGCCGGGCAGATGGTGGATGCATTCGCCCACATACGCCAGCAGGTCGTCGCCATAATCGACCTCCGCACCTAACTCCCGCACCCGTTCCCATTGTGTTTCACAATCCGAAAGTTCATATCTCTCAGTGAGTTCCAATTGTGATCCCGGATGCCAAGTCACTCGGCCGTCAACGGCCAATGCGTCAAGCCAGCGGCGGAGCAGGCGCTGCAACCGGTCGGGAAGCGACAAGCGCTGAGCCAGTACGTCGACGGTGGTGCGTTCACCCGGGTGTATCGCGAGGCCCAGCGCCGCGCACATGCTCATCAGCGCGACTTCACGGGCGGCCGAGGCGAACGCGAGTAGCTGCTCAACCTCGAGACTCTCGGTCTCGTGCCGGTGGGCCTTGCTGAGGTCGCGCAGGACTTCGGCTGTGCTGCATCGCCGCTCGGTCTGCTCTTCGGGATCGGCGGCATCGGGGACCACCGCCGCGGCCAGGATTCGATCATGGCGCGTGTCGCCGATAGCGGCGCTTACCGCGGCGTGCACGCCGGGGAGGTCGGACAATGCCGCGTCCACTTCTGCCAATTCGATGCGGTGGCCACGAATCTTGACCTGGTTGTCGCGGCGGCCGAGCAACTCGATCACGCCCTCGTCGGTAACTCGACCGTAATCGCCGGTTCGATACAGCCGCTCACCGGAGACGGGATGGGTGATGAATGCGGCCGCGGTGCGCTGCGGGTCGCCGAGATACCCCTGCGCGAGGCCCACCCCACCGATATGTATTTCGCCGACCTGCCACCTGGCAGCCGGCTCGCCGCGGTGGGTAAGGACGTGCACGCTCTGATTGCGCATCGCCGTGCCGTACGGGACGCTGCGCGCATATCGGCGTGCTTCCATTGGATGGCAGATCGACCAGATGGCCGCCTCAGTTGCACCACCGAGACTCAGCATCGAGGCTGCGGGCGCCAGCGCGGCGATCTGTTGCGGCTGGGCCACTGGAATCCAGTCTCCGGACAAAATGATCCATCGCAGCGTCGGCAAGGTCTGGCCTTCACCGGCCTGGTCCAGCAGCAGTTGCATCTGGGCTGGAACCGAATTCCAGACGGTGACGCGATGTTTCGCCATCGCTTCGAGCCAGGACTGTGGATTGTTGCGGCCGGCGTCGGCGGCGAACACGAGGGCGCCGCCGACGGCCAGCAGTCCGAAGATGTTGTAGACCGACAGATCGAAGGTGTGCTGCGAAACGGCGAGCACGGAGTCGGTCGCACCGACACCGAGGCGGTCGTTGACATCGTTCAGGGTGTTCACCGCGGCGCGGTGGCTTGTCATGACGCCCTTGGGAATTCCGGTCGAACCCGACGTGAATATCACGTATGCCGTGTCATCCGGCGCCGGCGCTGTGCGCTGCCGCTCAGCCGTGGCGCGGGGCGACCAACACGCCGGATCGGCGAGCAGGTCGTCGATGCGTCCGCCCGGCTCGCACAGTGCGGCCAGCGAACATTGCTCGGCAATTTGTGCAATCCGGTGATCGGGCCACATCACGTCGAGCGGTACATAGGCTGCGCCGACCAGAACGGTACCGAGGATCGCCGCCACCTGACGCCGCCCTTCGGGCAGGCGGATCCCGACATAATCACCGGTGCCGAGATTCGAAAACTCGGCGGCGACCGCAGATGCGGCGGCCAGCAACTGGCCATAGGTGGTGGCCTCATCGCCGTGCCAGATAGCCACCGCGTCCGGTGTCTCCGCCGCTTGGCGGAGAAAACCGGCATGAAGCAGCGCGTTATCGTCATGCTCTGGCACTGCAGCGGGTTCGGGTGCGACGGCCGGCAGCACCGGACGGTCCCATGCCGCGGCATCACCGCTCAACGTCTGCAACACCGTACGGAAGTCGGCGAAGGCAAGGTCGAGTACCTCGTCGCTGATTCCCTCGTCGCGGCTGTCCCAGTTGATCTCGCAGCCGCCGTCGATCTCGAAAATCTGGCAGTCCAGCAACACTTGGGGTGTCTGGCTCAGGCCGTGGCCCGGTATTGGCCGTAGGAAAGAGGAGTTAGCCCCGACGTCTTGCCGGGCAGCGGCACCCAATGTCGAGGTCAGGACCACCGGTGAGTGCTCGCCCCTGTTCTCGTCGCTCCGGGCAAGCATGCGTGCCACCTCCACGCCGCTGACGGCGGCGTGATCCATATCGTCGAAGAGGCGCGCCCCGATCGTCCGCAGCAACTCACTAAAGGTGTGCTGCCCACGCACATCGACTTCCAGCGCACTGGTACCGGTGAAGTCACCGACCAGCCGAGCCACGGCCGCGGCGAATGGGAACCGGGTCATCGTCGTCAGCGTCAGCAGGAAGTGGTCGCGGTCGCCGTAGCGACCCAGCACGGTGCTGAATGCCGCCGTCATCGCCACACTCGCCGTGGCGCCGTGCGCGGTCGCGTAGCGGGCGAAGGTGGCGAATTGCTCGGCCGTCAGTCGCATCGAGCGCCGCGTGAAAGTGGGCGCGAGCGTTCCCGACGAGCCAGTGTCCGTCGGCGGCATCGGCAGTGAGATCGGCGGCGGAAGCTGCTCGAGCCGGCGGTGCCAATAGTCCAGGTCGCGTTGCCGGCGGGTTGATCCGGCGACGGAGTCACGGTGCCGGGCAAGGTTAAGCAGGTAGTCACGAAAACTGAAATCAACTGGCGGCGGGACATACTCGGGGTCGAGCAGGCACTGCCCGAAGTCCGTCATGAGGATGAATATGCTGACGAAATCGGCAATCAGCAGATCGACCGACACATGCACCACGGTGTCGTGCGGACCGATGGTGACCACGATGTCATACATCGGACCTTCACCGAGCGGGTAGGTGCGGTTCCTCAGCTCCTCGGAGGTACGTGCGCGCACGCCGGCGATGTGCTGCTCGTCGGGGCTTTCGTGGACCTTCAGGCCATCCGGCAGGTCGGGGCAGATGACCTGGTAGCCATCTGGATACACCACACAGCGCAGCATGTCGTGGGTGTCGACTACCTTCTGCCAGGCCGACCGATAGTCCTGCGCGACCGGCGTGGCGTAGCGATAGTCGACGGCGAACTCCGCATAGCCGTGACAGCCGACGCCGCCCCAGCGAAATGCCGAGGTGCGGCCGAGTGAGTATGCGGCCTGAACATCGGTGAGCGGGAATGGCTCGAACCGGTCCCCCGGTGCCCGCAGCAGCTCCGCCTCGCGGGTCAACTCCGCGATGAGGTCTGCTTTGATGGCGGACAACTGGGCTTTGAGTTCCGCATCCAGGACACCTTGCGGTGCCCGGAAGCGCAGGTTCTCACCGTCCACCCAGAGGCGTACGCCGGCGCGTCGCACCTGGGCGATCAACTCGGCCGCACTCATAACACACCCTCTTCAACGCCGTCGTCACCGGCCGCATCAGTCGTCGCGGCGGCGGCCACAAGTTCGGCGGCGAATTCCCCGAGCACCGGGTGCTCGAACAAGAGCCGCAAGGTCGCCGTGGCCGACACCTCCCGGCTGAGCTGCTCCACCACCCTGGTAGCCGTGGCCGAATCACCGCCGAGCAGGAAGAAGTTGTCGCTGGCTTGAACCCTGGGCAAGCCGAGGGCGCCGGCGCAGATTCGCAAGACCCGATCGGAGAACTCATCGCCAGTTCCCAGGTCCGGCTGCGTGGCTGCGGGGGTGGGCGCAGTCGCGGCGGCAACCATGCCGTCGACCATCAGGTCGAGGTAACGTCTGGCGTCGCTTGCCGGAATCGCTTGTGTGACATAGTCCCACGACAGCGACAGCGCGCCGGCTCGCTCCCACATCTGGAAGTCCAGCACCGTCTGCGGGGTTTGCGAGAGTCCGTACACCAACTCACCGAATGCGAACGATGACCGGCTTGACGTGTCCACCAAGCCGAGTCCGCTCGTGAAGACCACCGGATATACCGCTTGTCCCGGTATGCCGTGGTGATGCAACAACTCGCGCTGCAGCCAGACCGCGTCTGCGGCTCGATGTGGCAGGTCGGTCAGCAGTTGGCGCTGCAGGCTTCGGGCCTGTTCCCATATCGACGCATTCGGATCGACACGGCACTCCAGCAACAGCAACGAGGTGAAATCCCCGATCACGTCGGCGATTCCGGATACACCGGGATCGCGGTCGAAGAGGGTGACGTTGACGCAGAAATGCGTGTCGCCGCCCCACTGTGCCAACACTCGCGCATAGTTGGCCAGCAAGAACGATGCCGCTGTGACCCGCTCGACTCGGCACCGTTGGGTGATCTTTCGCCAATCATTCTGCGCGACAACGGCGGTTGCCCGTTCGAACACCGGCTTGTCGATATCCAACAACAGCCCCACGTCGGCAAGCTTCGGCGCCCGAGGCAGTGATGGCAGCCGCGAGCGCCAGTAGTCGCGGCTGGCCGCCAGCGTGGGCAGCTCCGACTCGTCAGCGCCCGGCCACAATTCGGGGTGGCTACCCACATACCGCGCGAAAGAGGTGCGCAACGGTGGCAGTCCATCAGTGCTGCCAGTGCGGTAGAGGTAGTCGAGTTGCCCAAGGGCGATCATCATGCTGGTGCCGTCCAGCATGATGTTGTCCATGCTGATGCCGACGATCGTTCTGCCGTCTTCGGTGGTCTCGATCCCGACATCGATACCGGGTCGCGTGAGCACGTCGATGACCTGGTTGCGCATCCGCGCCCGCGCGTCGTCACAGTCGGAGATCACGGGTTCGATGGGCACGGGGTGGACCACGGCGCGGCGGGCCGAGGACCCGCCGGTCACCGTGGTGCGCAGTCCGGGGTGATACGAGATAAGTTGACGCACAGCCGATTCGAACCTCGGTCGATCGAGGCCGGTCGCGTCGAACTCGAAATAGCAGTGTGCCGCAACGCCGCTGAGCAGGAAACCACCCTCCCGCCCGGCCAGATACGCCTGCTGGACAACGGTGAGGGGAAATTCGTTGTCGTCGAAAGCCGGCGCAGTGCTCGGCACCGGCGCGACCCGGGCCGCATCCGGGGAGCCGGCCTGTGCGACCAACTCACCGAGAACCGGATAGTTGAACAGGTCGACAAGAGCCAGCCCTGTGAAGCCGGCGGCCCGCAGATCGGCATAGACGCGGGTGGCCACCAAACTGTCGGCGCCAAGCAGGAAGAAGTCGTCGTCAGCGGTGGGCATCGGAATGTTCAAGTGTCGCTGCCAGATACCCGCGATCGTGGCCAGCACCGACTCGTCGACCGATTGCACCCGCACCGTTGCCGACGTTGCGGACTGAGCACGTCCGGCCCGCCGGGCCCGCGCACTGCCCTGCCGGCGGGCGATGATGGTCAGACCCGGACCGTCCTGAGTCATCTGCGCCGGTTGCCAATGGTGTTCTGCCACGAATCGCCACCATTGGTCGGCCGCCCGCAATGACTCCGATTCAGGCGAAAGTAGATTGGGGTTGAGGACCGCGGCGCTGGCCAGGGTCGCCGAGGTGATCGCACAGTTCTCGGCGATCCAGAGCCACCCGCCATCGGCCACACTGAGGACCTCGAGCACCGGCCCCGGATCCAACAGCTGATGCAACGAACTACAACAGATCACCACGTCGGCTTCCACAGCCGCCAGCTGCTCAGCCGACGCGAAGTGTCGCACGGGCGTGTCGATCTGCCTACCAGCGGCGATCTGCGCCAGCACCGCATTGGGTTCGAAGCACACATACTCATCGACCACCGCGCCGACCATCTCGGCGACGCGTTGAGAAATCAAGCCGGTACGGGAACCCACTTCCACGATTCGCAGCCGACGGCCCACCTGGCGAGCATGGGCGAAGATCCGTTCGGCAAGATCGTCGAGCGCCTCCTGCAAGCGGTCCTCGGCGAGCAGCATCGCTTCCGGCGCTAGCTGCGGGTCCCCGACCAGCGTGCGTGCCGATGCCGCCCCGGTGACGATGTCGGCAAGTCTGCGCGCCGCGCGTTGGGGATCCGGCCCGCCCGCCGCAGCATCCCCCTGCTGCTGCCACCGACGGAGCAGGGGCACGTACTCCGGACGGACGCGGCTGGCGTCGCAGAGACGCGCCGCCGTGGCGATCACTGCGCTCGCCCAGCCCGCGTCAGGAGGCTGCTCGGGCAGGGCCCGCCCACGGGATGTGGGCACCACCGCGCCCGTGTGCCCGGCGTAGCGCCACACCGCCTGTTCGAACCGCGTGAAGGCGGCGGTCAGTGGTTCGTCGTCGATGATGCCTTGGGCCGTGTCCCAGCTGACCCGAATGCCGCCGTTGTCGTCCTCGACCTGGCAGTCCAACCACACTCCGGGAGTCTGGGTCAAAGTGCTGACCTTCGACAGTTGCGCCGTCCAATACGGGGCGAGACCAACCGTGCTGGTGAATACGACCGGGTAGCCCGGCGACCCGGCGGCGCGCAGCGTGGCCAACAGTCCGGTCGCGTCACTGTCGTCGGAGATCGCGCGCCACAGTTCGGCCTGAGCGGTGGTGACCGCGTCCGGCGAGCCCGGCGCAACCTCACCGTAGTCAACCTCGCACAGCGCCAGTCGGGTGAAGTTGCCCAGCACTTCACGCTCAACGGGTGCGTAGGCCGGGCGGTGGGTCTTGGGAACCACGACCGCGAATCGCTCCCCGGCACCTATTGAGGAGAGCGCATCGGTGAAGGCCTCGAAAACCAAGGCGGTCGGTGTCACCCGTAGTTCCGCTGCGCGATCGCGCAGTGCTCTCGCCTCATTGGGCCCCAGAGAGAAGCTCGACCGCTCGAAGATCACCCGGGTCGGGGGGCCGGCCGGGTGGGCCGCCACCGGCAGCGTCGGGGCCGGCACGCTGTAATCCTGGCTGTCCCCCCGGTCGCCGCCGTGGCTTTCGGCGGCAAAGCGCGCGAAAACGTCTGCCGTTCCATCGACTTGGCGAAGCCGCGGGGTCTGCTGGTAGTCGGCGATGATGATCGCGAGGACCGTCGCCAGGCTGCGGGCGTCCAGGCTCAGGTAGTTGATCAGCAGGCCGACATACCGCGACGAGCCGGACAGCGCGAAACACTGGACGACCGGGACTGCTCGCGGATCGAACTCCGCGGCGGCCATATGCTGCATCAAGGCCTGCGGATCCGCGCCGGCGACGATGTTCACCACCACCGGTGGCGCCTCACCGTGCACTCGCTGATCGGTGTCATCGTCCAGCGCGCAGCGCAACACGTCGAATTCCGCGACACAGTCGCTGACCACGGCGCCGAAGCGGTCCAGGTCGACACGGCCTCCGAGTTGATCGGCCGCCAGAACGATCGAGAAAAATGTTGGTGCACGCGATGTTCCGTGTAACCCGGCACTGCCGAGCACGTACGCTTGCTGCAGCCGAGTGAGCGGGAAGGCTCCGTCCCCCTGCCTGGGACCAAGACCGGTCTCGTGGTCATGTGGTCGCGCACCGACGAGGCAGACCGAGCTGAATTCACGCAGGGTCTGGTGTCCGAGAAGTTGCCCGACGTCGGCTCCGATCACTCCCCTGGTCTTAAGCTCGGCGGCTACCTGCGTCGCTCGCAGGCTGTCACCGCCATGGGCGAAGAAGTTGTCGTCCCCGCTCGTGATGGCGCTGCCCAGTACCGAAGACCACACTTCGGCGACCAACCGTTCGACCGCATTGAGCGCGGTGGCGGACTGTCCGTCCCTCGCCGAGCGTCCGAACGCCTCCACTTCCGTGGTCACCCGTCCGCGATCAAGCTTGCCGTTCTGCGTGAGCGGCAACTCTATGCAGGGCATGATCACTCGCGGAATCATGTAGTGCGGCAGCCGTTCTGCCAGGTAATCCTTCAGCTCGCCCGCCGCTGTATCGGTGAATCCCGCGACACCGCGATGGCAGACCAGGAAGGCTCCCAGCGCCGTGTTGCCGTAAATCGGGACCACTGCAGCGTTCTCCACCACCGGATGCTCACGCAGCACGTGCTCGATCTCACCGCATTCCACCCGGTGGCCACCAATTTTGACCTGTGAATCGATCCGGCCCAGGAACTGCAAGGTTCCGTCGTGCCAGTAACAGCCCAGATCACCGGTGTGATACCAGCGGATTCCGTTCTCGTCATATGAGAATCGCTCGGCGGTCAAATCCGGGGCGTTGTGATATCCCTTCGCGACGCCTGCCCCGCCTATCCACAACTCGCCCGCCACATAGTCGGGACGGTCGTGACCATCGTCATCGACGACTCGAAACATCTGGTTGCACAGCGGGTATCCGTAGGGCACCGACACCCATTCGGGATCGAGGTCGGCACCGGGCGGTAGGACGAACTCGTTCGACCAGATCGCGGCCTCGGTAGCACCACCCATAGCGACCAGGCGGGCCCGAGGCGCGGCGTGATGCAGCCGCTTCGGCATATCCAGCGGAATCCAGTCACCGGAGACAAACACCGACCTCAGGCTCGGCAGCACGTCGCGGCCTCCACCCGCGGCGATCAACAGCATGTCCAGCAGCGCCGGGACCGAATTCCACACCGTGACCATGAACTCGTTGACCAACGCGTTCCAGTGGAATGCGTTGCGGCGGGATTGTTCGGAGATGGTCAACAGACTTGCACCGCAGCTGAGCGGGCCGAACATGTCATAGACGCTGAGGTCGAAATCCATTGCAGATACTGCAAGTACTACGTCGGTCGCGCTGATCCCGTTGCGGCGGTTGATGTCCACGATGGTGTTCAATGCCGCCGCGTGCGACACCAGCACCCCTTTGGGTTCACCGGTGGAGCCGGATGTGTAGATCACATAGGCGGTGTCGTCGGGGTCGACGCGAATCGGCTCCATCGCAACACACTCGATCATCGACTCGAGGTCATGAAGCAACGGCCCCGCGGAAACACTGCTGTACTGCGTCTCTTTCGAGCGAATCAGCCCCGACATTCCGGAGCTGTTGCAGATTCTGGCGAACCGATCAGCAGGCTGATCGACTCCGACCGGGAGGTAGCTGCAGCCCGCCATCAACACGCCGAGTGCGGCCACGACCTGGGCTGGCCCCTTGGGCAGCTGTATCCCGACGATCGAACCCGGGGCGTGCCGTTGCATAAGCACTCCAGCAACGCGACGGGCGTGATCGTCGAGCGCCCCGTAGGACAACTGCGAGTACAGTTCGGCGATCGGGTCGCGGTAGACACCATCTTCGAATTCGCCTGCCGCCCAACGTAACGCGACTTTGGACGGCTCACTGTGCGCCTGTTCGCGAAACGCGTCGAAAAGCAAACCCGCCGGCCGCGCCGCGGTCGTGGCATTGCGCCGCTGACGCACCAGTCGAGAATGCTGCGGTAGCCCGATGACCGCCGGGGTCGACCAGTCGTGGCTGCCGAGCCCTTCCAGAAGGCCGACGTAGGCGTCGAACATGTCCGCCAAGACGCCGGTCGGAAAGCAGCCCGCGCGGTAATCCCAGGACACGACGAGACTGTCGGCTACGACGCCCACCTGATTGTCGATGAGCACCTGCGGAGTCATCGAGGACACCTGACCGACGGCACCGAGAGTCTCGACATCCCGTGGCGGCAGGACCGTGGTTTCTCCCGCATAGGTGAACACCACCGGCGCTATACCACTGTGTCCGGTGCCGGCTTTCAACTGCGCCGCGAGTAGCTCGGTGGATTCGGGTGCAGTCAGCGCGGCACGCAGTCCCTGCTGTGCGCCGTGGACCCAGTCGGCAACGGCAGTCGGTTCCCGCAGCACACATCGGTAGAGATGCGTTCGGGTGAAATCACCGATTATATCGGGGATACCGGGCGGGCGTCCGAACGTGGTGACATTGACCAGAAAATCCTCGGCGCCGCTCCAGTGGCGCAGCACCAACGAGTAGGCGGCCAGAAATACCGCGGCACGGGTGACGCCGTGCGCCCGGCAGCATTCGTCCAGCCGCACCATCGCGCTGGTACTCAGCGTGTGTTGCCGGCGCAGGAATGCGATCTCGCGCTCTTCGGTCCACGGCAGCTGCGGACATTCGGGTAGTGGTTCGACCGAGGTTGTCAGCAGCGCCGAAACGGACTGGACTGCGCTGCCCCGTTCGCCTAAGTGTGTTGGCAATGGAGGCAATTCGTCGCCCCGGTAGAGCGCGGCCAGGTCGCTCAGAAAAATCCCGATACTGGTCAGGTCGGCGATGATCAGGTTGATCGCGAAGTGCAGGACACAACCATCAGGTAAGCGGGTGAGTTCGACACGCCACGTGTCACCCCGCTCGATGTCGAAGTGGTGCGTGCGCAGCCTGGTGCGCACCTCGTCGAGGTGAAGTCTGTGCTCGGTGTGGGCACCGCGGGTCAGATCGTGCACCGGCACCGGAGCATGCAGTTTCTCCGGGGCGATGTGACCGCGATCAGGGTCGGGAAACGTGCTGTGCAACATCGGATGTCGACGTACCAGCGCGTCGAGCGCCGCGTTGAGACGCCCCGGGTCGATCGCGGCTCCGGTCAGTTCGAAGTAGGTTTGACAGCCCACGCCGCCCAGCGGTTGCTCGGTGCTGCGGCCGATCCAGTAGGCGCGCTGCAGCGGTGTGGTTGCGAAGGTGTCGGTCGCAATATCGCGCGGGACGGGCGACTGGCTAGTCGGAGCGGCATCGAAGAGCTGCTGCCAGTGGCGCAGTGTCGGTTCGGCATACAGGTGACCGAAGTCCAGATGCCGTGACCGCGTGAGGGCCCATTCGACAACCTGAGCGGTCATCACCGATGTCAGGCCCAGTGCGATCAGATCAGTGTCGCTGTCGAGGTCATGCACATGAACGCCCAGCAGGGCCGCAACGCACGCTGCCAGCTCGGTCGCCGGCGGCCGCGCGTGCGACGGACCAGACGCGATCGATGCCTCATAGACGACATCGAATCGTCCGGACTCGAGCATCCCCAGAGCCTTGCGACGCCTGATTTTCCCGGACGTCGTTCTGGGAAGCACGCGCGGACGGACCCAGATGATGCGTTCCGGCGCGGTCTGATGCGCCGACAGAATCCGCCGCCGCAGCACCCGACTGATATCGCCCAGATCTTCGGCAGGATCCGCGGTTTCCGCGATCAGCCACCAGCCCTCTGATGCCTCGGGCTGGACGGCGCAGGCGCCGCCGCTGTCCACTCCGCAACGCGCTTCTTCGACCGTCGACTCGATGTCGTTGGGAAAGTAGTTGCCGCCGCCCACGATGATCAGATCGCGATAACGACCGCAGATGTAAAGCTCACCGCTGCTGAAGAAGCCCGCATCTCCGGTTCGCAAATAAGGGCCCGCGCCGTCTGAGGTGGTGGCTCCGAAAATCTCGGCCGTCGCCTCGGGCCGACGCCAGTAACCGTCCGGAAGTCCTCTGCCTCCTACCCAGATCTCGCCCACCTCGCCGTCGGGGACGACCGTACGGCGCTCGGGATCGACGATCCGCACGTCCCATCCCAGCGTGCTGTCGCCACAACTGACCAGCGTCCGGGTGCGCCGTGCCTCCGCCGACGACGAAACCTCTACCGCGCGGCCACGATTGAGCTGCTCGGAATCGAAGCTTGCCTGCACCCACCGGCGCGGCTTGAGGGTTCCCGCGACGCCGAGGCCGGCCTCGGCCAGACCGTATTGTGGCACCAGAACGTCGTCTCGCAGACCGGCCGATCGAAATTTCTCCACGAACCCGCTCAACGTGGTCGGGCGCACCGGCTCTGCTCCATTGGTGGCCAGGTGCAGGCAGGAGAGATCCAGAGCGGCCACCGCCGCGTCGTCGAACGCATCGATGCAGAGTCGGTAAGCGAAGTCCGGCCCGGCGATCCAGTTCCCGCGCACGCGATCGACTGTTTCCAGCCAGATTCGCGGGTTGCGCACGAAATCGAATGGCGGGATGAGCGTGGCACTGCCGCCGGTCGTCAGCGCCAGCATCACGCCCCAGAAGATGCCCATGTCGTGATAGAGCGGCAGCCAACTGACGGTGTGGATGTCCTCATTGCGGTTCCACATCGCATCACCGCACACGCGTTGGTACATGACCGACTCATGGGTGTTGACAATGCCTTTCGGTTCCCCCGTGGAGCCCGATGTGTACTGCAGGAACGCGATGTGCCCGACGGGCGGCGCAGGACCGGCCGCCGGCCGTTGCGCGTCCGGAGCCCCGGAGTCCGGCGTGCGCAGGGCAAGACCACCCAAGGCGGGATCACGTCCGATCACATCGACGAGTTCGGCGCTGGTGTAGACGGCGGCCGGCTCGCAGTCCTGCAAGATGTGGTGAGCTCGGCGCAGAAACCGTTCGGGCGCGTCGACACCGGGCAGATACAGCGGCACCGGTATGAGTCCGGCCTCGAGTGCGGCGAGGAATCCGGCGACATAGTCGCCATCGCCGGCCTGTGCCATGACCAATCGCGAACCGCGCGGCAGGTCGGCGAACGCGCCGTCGCGGATCTGGCTCACCCGTTCCCACAGCCGCCGATAAGACCACACGTCCGTGCTGTCTGTCTGAACCATGCGCAGGGCAATCGCCTCAGGGCGTCGCTGGACCCAGTCCGCGATCACCTCGTTGATGCGGACACCGCCGATCGGCGCGTGTAGCCGGTTGTGCACGAACTGAGGCCTTTCGGTTTCGGGCGTCGCCATCCCAGTCGCCGCGGACGCGACCCCTATATTGCTCCGGTCCTGGCGGATTCCGCCCCCTCCCCCAGCGCTGGTCAAGGCAGGCGGTTCTGTCGCCATGGCACTGAGACCCCCCCTGACGAATCTTCCGACACAGCTCGGCAAGGTTTGACAAACCTAAGCTCTAGAGGCAATTTATAACATGAAAATCATGTTCAACAAGGACGCTCCTGCAAACGATGTGCAACAGGGCTCGACCCTAACGCTGCCCAGCAGCACAGTGGCAAGCCCTGACGGACCACGGCAACGGCGCTGACCGGTCCCGGCATCCATGCGTGACGACCTTTGAGACCCCTGTGGAACCTACGGTCGGCCGGCGGGCCACCGTCCCGAAGAGTCGAGGAGAGTGCGGAATGGCATTTGTCGTCGCAGCGCCCGAAGTGGTGCAGAGCGCGGCCCAGGATCTGGCTGGTATCGGTTCATCGCTGACCGAGGCCTCTGCGACCGTGTCGGGCCCTACCACGGGGATCCTTGCTGCGGCCCAGGACGAAGTATCGGCGGCGATCGCTTCGATGTTCGGTAACTTCGGCCAGCAATTTCAGGCTGTCAGCGCCCAAGCACAGGCGTTTCACGGTCAGTTCGTCAATCTGGTGAATGCGAGCGCCGGGGCCTACGTCAGCGCCGAGGTCGCCAACGTCCAGCAGACTCTGCTCGGCGAGCTGAGCGCCCCGGCCCGTGCACTTGGTGGAGACGTCCTCGGCGCTGTCGGCCGGAGCTTCGGCCCCCTCCAGGGGGCTACAACCGGTGCACCCGCTGCGGCACTGGCCCTGGACTTGAATGGCCTCGGCGCCATGGTCGCTCACCCCTACCAAGCGCTCGCCTCGACCACAGCCACCAATGCCCAGACGGTCTTCGCCGCCACCGGGCAGTCCCTGAACACGCTGGCCCGCGGCGCCTCGACTTGGTTCAGCTTGCTTGCTACTGATCCCGTAGCGGCTCTGGGCAACCTGCAGACCGCGGTGCAGTCCGTGGCAGTGATCGGCTCACCCACTGATCTCGGGTGGAATATGGTGCAACACACCCTCGGCGGTGTCACCCAGTTCAACCCGTCGGACACCAGCCAGCCTTCAATTCCGGTCAATAATGCCCACAACCAGATTTATGAAAACCTCGTCGGCATCGGCAGCGATTTCAATCCAGGTCCGGATACCGCGGTGTTGAAGGCGGTTGTTGATTTAGCCTCGTCACCGTTGTCCGGGGTGCTCATGGGCTTCGCGGGGCCATTCGTCAGTCCCGGCGTGGCACTATTCAACGAGGCTGGGGCTATCTTCGGCGATCTCACCGGTGGTAATCCGGCGGGCGCCCTCGCTCGGTTGGTTGGCACGCCCGCCACGGTGGGCAACGCCTTCTTCAACGGCGCCAACCTCGACATATCCCCCCTGGCACCACTATTCAACGGTTTCGTCAGTGCCGGCTCGGACGGTGTACAGACACTCACCGGCGGCAGCCTCGGCTTCGGCGGGCTGTTCAGCCCCGGGCAGGTGGTGTACGGTCCCGGCGGGGATACATATTACGGCGTCGGCGGCTCGTTCCTGAATTCCTTGGGTCTGGACTTCGTCTATTCAAGTGATGAATTCGTCGGCCCCACTCAACTGACCGGCAACTTCAATATCGCCCCGGCACCGGTGGGTCCGATCGGCGCCGTAGCGGGTCTGATAGACCTTTTCGGGAATGCATTGGGCGGCAGCCTGCTGCCGCCACCAGTGGAAGACTAGCTCGGACGCTGTTGGGCGGACCTTCTTGGTGGTATGCCGCCGAACGTTGTCCGGCCAGGCCGATCGTGGGTGTGGCTGGTGCTTAACTCGTTTGGGCCGGCCGGCAGTTGCGGGCGGCGGGTAGGTCGACTCGGACGAAGTGAGACCGAACGCATTCACGGAAGGTGGCTTGATGAGCGGGATGGCGCCCAAACTGGGCGATGTTCAGGAGACGTTGCTGATTCCGCTCTATGCGCGAGCTTGTGACGCGGCGGCGCGGCGATCGGTACTTGCCGATCGCCGCGCACGCGAACTTGTCGATGCCATCGACTACGACTTCACCAAGTTCGGCGGCTCGTCGTTGTCCGGATCGGTGTCTCGATCGTCGATCTTCGACGGCTGGGGAGCGCAGTTCTTGCGCGAGCATCCCGCGGGGACCGTCGTCGAACTCGGCACCGGACTCAACACGCGGTTCGACCGCCTGGACAACGGACAGGTCCACTGGTTCGACCTGGACCTGCCCGACGCGATCGAGCTGCGCCGCCACTTTTTCAGTGATAGCGAGCGCTGCAAGATGCTCGCCGGTTCCGTGCTCGACACCGATTGGTTCGACACGGTGGCAGCGTCTCCGGGTCCCTATTTGTTCCTGTGCGAAGCCGTGCTGATCTATCTCAGCGGCGAGGAAGTACGCCGCGTCCTCACTCAACTCGGTCAACGATTCCCGGGCTCGTTGATAGCCTTTGACACCGCAGGCCGGCGGATGGTGGACAAGCAGGATCGCAATCGCTCACTG
This sequence comes from Mycobacterium sp. NGS49, assembly GCF_059812565.1. Classification (NCBI taxonomy): domain Bacteria; kingdom Bacillati; phylum Actinomycetota; class Actinomycetes; order Mycobacteriales; family Mycobacteriaceae; genus Mycobacterium; species Mycobacterium sp. NGS49. Next base: position 89,654 of record NZ_JCALCX010000002.1, read on the forward strand.
GCGCAGGTGAGCGCTCGGCTTCGGTGGGTGTGCGACGATCCTAGGGAGATCGAGGGCTGGGGCCCGCAGCTTATCGACACCCGGACTCTGGCCAAGCCGCAACCCGAGATCGCCAAAACGTGGCCGCCCCAACGCCGCTACGGTATGCCGCTGCTGGCGCGACTGGCGCCGTCGATGGTCAACACCTACAAGTTCAACTTGTTCAGACTCCCGACAACGTCGTGATTTCCGCCCCTCCGGGCTTGTCACTCCGGGTCAGCTGATGTTTGCCCTCGTGATGACGCTGTCCGGGTTGGCGCTTGTCGAATCGCTCAACGTCCTCAACCTCGGCGCCACCTCGGCGATCGTCTACGACAGCCGACTGCATCGTCGTTCTCCATTTCCTGGCGGGCTGAGTTTCGTCGCCGGCCTCTTTGCGGCGACCGCCGCTCTCGGCGTCGCGGTGGTGCTCGGGGTTGACGTAATGATCACGGTCTCGTCATTCGAACTGACTCCGGCGCTGCGTTATTGGAGCGAGTTGATTGTCGGCGCCCTGGTGATCTGCTTCGCGTGCTATCCCGCCGCGGCCCGAAGATCCTCACCCCAATCGGCCTTTACTGCGGCGCGACAACGCCCGTGGCTGCTCGCGTGCGCCGGTTCGGCGCTGGGATTCGGCCAGGCGGCAACCGATGTGGTCTATCTGGGCGCGATGGCGATGCTCAGTACGCACCACCCGAGACCGTGGTTCTGGCCGCTGCTTGTGCTCGCCTACTGCGCTATCGAGCTCTTTCCGCCCTTGCTGTTGCTCGTGCTGGCGGCCAGGCGCACTCCACGAGCGCAACGCGTGCAACGCACGGTGATCCGCGTAATTACGCGATATGGGCCACGTTTGGTGCGCGCGATGTGTGTGGTTGGCGGGGTCGCCCTCGTCGTCGACGCGTTCCGGCACAGCCACTACCTCTGGTAAGCGCTCGTCGCACACGGCTAGGTCGCGTCGGAAGCGGCGATCGGTTCAGGCCGGAGCTGCCAGCCCTGCGCGCGCAGGCGTTCCTCCCAGAAGCGGGTGTATGTTCCACCGGCGCCGAGCAATTCGTCGTGTCGCCCCCGCGCGGTGATCCGTCCATTCTCCATAATCAGGATCTGGTCGGCGTCCATGACGGTCGAAAGACGATGTGCGACAACAACAACAGTGCGATCACGGGCCAGCTCGTAGATCGCGTCGGCCACTGCGGCCTCGTTGACGGCGTCGAGTGCGGCAGTTGCCTCGTCCAACAACACCACCGGCGCGTCCTTGAGCAGCGCGCGGGCTATGGCCACCCGCTGCCTTTCCCCGCCGGAGAGGGCCGATCCCCCTTCGCCGACCCGAGTTTCCCAACCATCAGGCAATCGGTCGATCACCTCGTCAAGGCGCGCGATCGCAGCCACCCGACGCAGGTCGGAGTCGGCTGCGTCAGCGTTGGCCATCCGCAAGTTGTCGGCGATGCTGCCATCGAAGAGATACGCGTCGTCGAAAACCTGCGCGGTCATCCGCGCGACCCTACTGGTCCCCAGTTCACGCAAATCGCGGCCGCCGAGCATGATGCTGCCGTCGTCGACGTCGAAGAATCGGCTGATCAGCCGCAGCATCGTCGTCTTCCCGGAACCCGACGGGCCCACGATCGCGGTGAGGCTGCCACTGGGGATAGTGGCATCGATGCCCTTGATCACGACTTCGTCCGTCCGGTAGCCGAAACGGACTCCGCTCAGCTCGATGTCAGCGCCCGCAGGCGCGACGTCACCATTGGGTTCGGCGAGTGCCGGCACGGCCAACAGCTCACGCACCCGCACGATCGCATCGGCGGTGACCTGGACATGGCCGGAAAGGTCGCCGAGTTGCGCCAGCGGATCGATCATCCGCAGCGTGATGATCAGCAATCCGATCATCGTCGGCAACGCCAACTCGCCGCGCAGCGTCAAGGCGACCGAGAGCGCGATGATCATCGTCACGACCAACTGCATGGTGCCGAAGCATGCGATCAGACCCCACGCACCGCGGACGGTCAGGCGGGACTGCGAATGCTGTTGGCGGGTAAGGGATTCCTCCAACGTCCCGAGCTCCCGACGGTTCAGGACACCGTAGGCGCGCAAGGTCGGCTGCAGGCGCGCGTATTCCACGATCCGCGAAGCGGTGGCACCGATGTCGTGCTCGTACTGGCCGTCATTGCGCGCCACGATGCCCATGTACATCCGCAGCGAGAGCGCGCAGAGCACGGCACCGAGAGTAAGGGCGGCACCGATCCGCCAGTCGAGGACATAGCTGCCGACGATCAGGGTTACCGGCGCGGTGACACCGACGATCACGTGGCGGAGCAGATGCGCGGGAAAGTCCGCGACGTCGACCGCGTCTTTGGCGACGAGCCGTCCCACCGGCCCGGTGCGATCGGCGCCGAACCAGCCGATCGGCAAGGTGGCCAGATGGTTTCCGATTCGGGTGTGGAACCCGGTCAGCACTCCAGTGCCGACCACGTAACCGAGCGAGGTGCTCCACGCCAGCAGTCCGTGATGGACAGCGACCGTCAGGGTGATCACCGCGATGCAGCGCCACAACTGGTCCTGGTGGGCAGGCCGGTCGAAGACAACCTCGATGAGAGCAACGACGAACAGGAAGCCGAGCCCCTGCAAAACGCCCTGGGCGGCCTGCAATGCCAGCATCGTGCGCAGCTGACGTCGCCCGCGGGCGTCGAGCAGATCGAGCAGGTAACGGATGATGATCGTCATCGGCCCAGTTTCAGTCGCTCGGCGACGCCGCGTTCGGCACTACGTTCCCGCTCCCACAGCTGCGCATAAATCCCGTTGTGCGCCAGCAGTTCTGCATGTGTGCCGGATTCGGCCACCCGCCCGCCGTCGAGCACGACGATGGCATCGGCTCCCCGGATCGTGTTGAGCCGGTGGGCGATCACCAGCACGGTTCGCCCTCGCGCAACTTCGCTGAGCGCCTCCTGAATTCGGGCCTCGTTTTCCGGGTCAGCGCTGGCGGTGGCCTCGTCGAGAACCAGAATCGGCCGGTCGGCCAGAATCGCACGAGCGATGCACACGCGCTGTCGTTCACCGGCCGACAGCGCCGCGTCTTCTCCCACCACCGAGTCCAGCCCCCGCAGAAGCGTGTCGAGCCTGGCCAGAATCTGGGCTTTTGCGGCGGCATCGCGTACCGCCGCGTCGTCAGCATCGGGGCGACCGAGGCGGATGTTGTCACGAATGCTCATCGCCGACAACAGGTGCGAGTCCTGGAAGACGAAGGCGACGTGCTGGTACAGCTGCGCGGGGTCGATGCTGCGCAGGTCGACTCCATACAGCTCGATCGCACCATCGCACGGGTCGTTGAACCGGGGCAGCAATTTGGCCAAGGTGGACTTGCCGGCACCCGACGGGCCAACCAACGCGGTGATGGTGCCACGTTCGAGGCGCAGGTCGATCCCGTCGAGCGCGACCGTGTCACCGTAGGTGACCCGTACGCCACGCATCCGCACCACCGGCCCAGCGGCGTGCGGGTTCAGTTCCACGGGATCATCGGGCGTCGGAAGCTCGGGGGTGCCCAGCAAATCACTGATCCCGCGGTACACCTGCAGCGCCGTGACCAGCGGGTGGACGGACATGAGCAGGGTCATCCACCCAGCCGTGATGACGGTACCGAAAACCAGGAATGCGACGAAATTCTCGCGCGGCAGCTCGCCATTGACCGTCAGGATCCCGCCCGCGGTCGCGACGACCAAGAGAATGCTCGGGGGCGATAGCAAGATCTCGGCGATGACGCCGGCGACGCTCGTGGACTTGGCCCAGTCGTAGAAGAAGTGCGCAAAAGCACGCGACACATCTTGAAATCGGCGACTCGCGGTGCCGGGGGTGCCGAACGCCTTCACCACACCGATGCCGTTCACGAATTCCACTGCGGCACTGTTCAGCCGGACCAGCCAGTCCATGAACTCCGGATACTTAGTTCCCGCGCCGGCCATCGCACGTTGGTAAGCGATGATCCCCGCGAACACCGGGAGCATGGTCGCCAGTGCCATCCGCCAGTCCAGAACCCAGAGGTAGACGATCGCTGCCAGCGGCGGTACCGCCGCTGCGCTGATTTCGACGATGGAATGTGCGACAAGCCGGTGCAGAGCCGCGACGTCATCTTCGACGGCCTTTTTGACGATGCCGGAGTTGCGTTCGCTGAACCAGCTCAGAGGCAGTCTGCTCAGTTTGACCAGAAGTTCGCGGCGGACGCGAAACGATACCTGAATGTCGGCCAGATGCGTCATCACCCCGGCGGACAGCACACCCAATTGCTTTACGGCGAGAGCGATGACGGCTACGACGACGACGGGCCAGACATTGGTGTCGCCCGCCAGCAGACGTCTAGTCACCTCCACGACCGCAATCAGCGGCGCCATCCCGGCCAGGGAACTGACCGCCGACAACATGGCGCAGGCAGTCAGTGCCACCCAGGCTGACTTGAGAATCGAGGGCGGCCGTCCAGGCGTTGATAATCCCCTTCGTCGTTGCACGCTCATCCTCCATCGCACCCGTCGTGTAGCGAGCTGCCCAGGCAATGCCCCGACAAGGCAGTTACGACAGGTTCAAACCCCAATAGCGACCGGCCTTCGGTCAACTGTCACAACCTGGGAACTGCCTGCAGACCCTGACGCAGAAGTTGACAGGCGGTGTCCCTGGGTGCAAATTACTATATGAAAATCGTTTCCAATACTGGTCTCCGAGGTGACGAATCCAGGGATGCCTCGGATGAGGTGGCAACTTGTCGCCAAGCAAACCCCGAACTAGTCGAAAGTGCAATTCTGTCCATGTGTTTTACCTTAACGAGCAACGAGGTTAGCGACCGATGAGCGACTGGATGAACGGCGCCGGGGTACAGGCTCAGAGAGCCGAACAGACTTGGATGTGTCGTTTGTGGTCGTAGCGGGTGAGCCGGTGCGGGCAACCGGCGATTGGCAACTGATCGCTGCCCGTCGGCGGTGACCGCGCCGGTTTGGATGGCGCTCCCACCCGAGCTTCATTCGGCATTGCTGAGCAGTGGCCCCGGGCCTGGTCCGCTACTGGCGGCCGCGGCGGCGTGGACGTCCTTGAGCGTCACCTACGCCGAAGTGGCCGAAGAACTATCAGCTGTGGTGACAGAGGTGCTGTCCGCAGCCTGGGAGGGCCCCACCGCGGAGTCGTATGCGGCTGCCAACGCGCCCTTTGCGGCATGGCTGCTGCAGGCGGCGGCCAATGCTGCCGCCACAGCCGCCCAGCACGAGACCCAGGCCAGCACTTACACCGCCGCGCTGGCCGCCATGCCCACCCTGGGTGAGCTGGCAGCAAACCATGCCATCCACGCGGCGCTGGTAGCCACGAACTTCTTTGGAATCAACACCATTCCGATCGCAGTCAACGAGGCCGACTATGTGCGGATGTGGATACAGGCCGCCACCACCATGACGGTCTATCAAGCGTTATCTGCCGAGGCCCTAACGGCGGTACCCAGCACGCCACCGGCCCCGCCAGTGCTGCGAGCCGAAAACCCAGCAGCCGCCGCCGGGTTCAATCCTTTCAACATTCTCGCCGACTGGGAAAAGATCGTCGAGGAAATCATCAACGCCATATTTGGTGTCAAGGTCCCGCCCTCTGTCCTTGAGGCGATAGAAGCCTTCTTGGAAAACCCGTCTCTGGCGACGCTTGGTTATCTGGTGCTGGTGGCACTGCCCTACGAGGTAGCTTTCGATACCGTGTTCTTCGCGCCCGCGGCACTATTGGCTACTCCGTTCCTACCGCTGGCTGGTCTTGGCGGCCTTGGCGGTCTCGGCGGTCTGGCGGCCCTAAAGCGGCCCAGCCTTGAGCCCATCGTCGGCGGCGAAAATGTGCCAACACAGGTGGCCAGCGCGCGGCCGCAACTCGTATACGGGTCGGGGATTGCAGCGCCGGCGCCAGCGTCACCGGCGACGGCGTCGGCAGCCGGGTCGGCACCCGGATCGACACCCGCGCCAGCTCCCGCATCGGCACCGTCGACCGGGATGACCCTTTTCGACTACCTCGTATTCAGCGGACCGGACGAAGGAGAAGGTCCGACGCTGATCGACCGTGGCAAGGCCTCGGCACCGTCGGCCGACATCGCCGCGGCAGCCGCGGCCCCGGCGGAGGCAGCGGCACAGCAGCGGGCGCGACGCCGACGGCGAACGGTGATGAGAGACAACGCCGACGAATTCATCGACCTCAGCGCTGGACTGGACGTGTCCGGGGACAGTCCCCCCAGCGCTATAGCCGCCTCCCAGCGAGGCGCGGGTTCGATGGGATTTTCCGGGACGGCAATCAGCGGCCACGACCTTCGCCCCGAAGGGTTGACCGCTCTCACCGATGACTTCGGCAACAAGCCGACCGCGCCGATGCTGCCCCACACCTGGGGTAGCGAACGTGGCGGAGGGCCAACGCAGTTCACGGGTCACCAAGAGGCAGGGCATACCGAAGCCCACACCGATGACCTGCCGTCGCAATGAGCAGCGTGATGCTAACCGCGGACTTGATGCAGGAGTTGACAGACGATGTCCCCGGGTGCAAATTAGTATATGAAAATCGTTTCCAATAACCGTTCTCCTTGGTGACAGAATGAGGGCAGCCTCGGACAGGCTTCGCTTTTGCACCACGGCGGCGACTTGGGTGGCGTTCGACGCTACCTTGGGCCCGGCGGCGCGGGGGCCGGCTGGGACTGTGCTCGTAAGTGTCATGGACAGCGGGGGTGACCTACGGTCATCGCCACAGGGGAGCCAAGGAGGCTTGGACGTGTCGTCTGTAATCGCGATTGCTGAGTCGGTGCAGGGAATCGGCGCTCGGCCATCGATCGCGCCCGGTCGGCGGTGACCGCCCCGGTCTGGATGGCACTTCCCCCCGAGGTTCATTCGGCATTGCTGAACAGCGGTCCCGGGCCTGGTCCGCTACTGGCGACGGCGGGGGCGTGGACATCATTGAGCATCAAATACGCCGAAGTAGCCGATGAACTCTCAGCGGTGGTGGCAGAGACGCAGTCGATAGCCTGGGAGGGCCGCAGCGCGGAGTCGTATGTCGCTGCCAATGCACCGTATGTAGCATGGCTGCTTTTGTTGGCGGCCAATGCTGCCGCGACGGCCACCCTGCACGAGACCGAAGCCACTGCTTACACCGCCGCGCTGGCCGCCATGCCCACCCCGGGTGAGCTGGCAGCAAACCACGCCATCCACGCGGCCCTGATGGCAACGAACTTCTTTGGAATCAACACGATTCCGATCGCACTCAACGAGGCCGACTATGTGCGGATGTGGGTGCAGGCCGCTACCACCATGACCGTCTATCAAACGGTTTCGGCCGAGGCCGTCACAGCGATACCCACCACGCCGCCGGCCCCACCGGTGCTGAGATCCGGTGCCCCTGCCGCCGCCGACTTCAACCCTCTCAACATCCTCACCGAGTGGGAAAAGATCGTCGCGTACATCGTGGACGAATTGTTCGGCGTGGATAGCCCGCCTTTCATTCTCCCGCTGCTAGAGGCTCTCCTGCAAAATCCTTCCCCCGAGCTTCTCGCCACTCTCCTATTCGTGGCACTGCCCTACGAGGTCATCTTCAACACCCTGTTCTTCGCGCCCGCCGCCCTTTTGGCGACGCCATTTCTACCCCTCGTAGGCCTTGCCGGACTGAGCGGCCTTGCCGGACTCGCGGCCATTCCCCAGCCCGGCCAGGAGCCCGGAGCGAGCAGCGAAAGCCGGGCACCCAATACGGCCAGGGGGGACGCCGTTTTCGGATCCGCCGTCTCCTCGGTTCCGATGTCTCCGGCTACCGCCGCGATGACGGCGTCAACGCCTGCGTCGACGCCTGCGTCAGCCCCGGCATCCGCACCGGCCGTCGGGACACCGTCGTTCGGTTACCTGGTGTTTGGCGGCGGAAACGATGGAGGGGAGGGGCCGACATTGATCGACCGCGGCAAGGCCTCGGCACCCGCCGCGGACATCGCTGCGGCGGCCGCGGCGTCGTCACGAGCACCAGCACAGCAGCGGTCCAAGCGCCGACGACGGATAGTGATGAGAGACAACGCCGACGAATTTCTGGACTTGGATTCAGAGACTGACGCCGGCCCGGACACCCCGCCCGATGACACAACCGCTTCCAGTCGGGGTGCTGGATCGCTGGGATTTTCTGGAACGGCAACGAAGCCCGATGCCGTTCGTCCTGAAGGATTGTTCACCCTGGCTGATGACTTCGGTAGCAGGCCGACCGCGCCGATGTTGCCCCACACTTGGGGCAACGACTCCTGCGGAGAGTCGCCGGAGCCCACGGGCCCGCAATCGTCGGGCCAAACCGAGGAACCGTACACCTAGAGTGCCCATGCCAATTGAGGAGACTCGAATGTTCGACCGTACGTCTGCGCTATCAGGTTCGGCGCAGCCCTGACCATGGCGGGCACCCGGCTTTCGACACTCGATCCCGCGATCACGTCCGTGTCGGCGAAGGCGCAGGAGGCACCATGTCGCTTCTTGCCGTAACTCCCGAGTTTTTGGCTTCGGCGGCAGCAGATCTGCAGACTCTCCGTTCGGCGCTTGATGAAGTGCAGGCGGCGACCGCTGTGCCAACCACCGAACTGATAGCTGCCGGCGCGGACGAGGTGTCTGCGGCGGTCGCAGCGCTATTCGCCAACTATGGTCAGGAATTTCAGGCGATCAGCGCACAGGTCAGCGCGTTTCATCAGCAGTTCGTTCAAGCGCTAGGCGCGGGGGCCAGATCGTATGCGGCCGCCGAGGTGCTCAATGCGTCACCACTGCAGGCGGTCCAGCGGGAATTAGACGCTGTACTCAATGCACCCGGGCGAGCGTTGTTGGGCAATCCACTGGTCGGCACGGCCGGCCCAGCCCCGGCCATGCTGGCCCTCGACTACGCCACACTCATTATGGGCGGCACGGGAAACCCTGTCCCTGACAGTACCTACCTGAACAATGTCTATAACGCTTATATTGCGCCGCGCATCGCTCCGCACACGGCCATTCCGACCGGTCTGGTCACCCCCGAGCAAGGCTGGCCGCTGACCGGCTTGAACAGCCTGACGTTTGATACGTCGGTTGCTCAGGGAGTCGAAATACTCAAGCAGGCGATCGCAGCCCAGCCGCCGGGCACCAACACCACCGTTTTCGGTTTTTCCCAGAGCTCGACCATCATTACCGAGTACCTGCAGGGAATCGCCACCGGCACCATCCCAAATCCACCCGACCCGGCCAGTGTGCGATTCGTACTCACCGGAAATCCCAATAATCCCAACGGCGGCCAATTCGAGCGCTTCGTCGGGCTTTACCTGCCCGGTTTCAACCAGACATTCAGTGGCGCGACACCGGATTTGGCCTACCCCACCGACATTTACACCATCCAATACGACGGTTTCGCCCACTTTCCCCGCTACCCGATTAACCTCCTGTCCGTCGCAAATGCATATGCCGGACTTTACTACGACCACCTGAGCCCAACTCCGACGTATCCCAATATCACGCCCGAACAACTTGCGACCGCGATCGTCGCACCCGTGTCGCCCGGATCCACCGGCAACACCACTTATTACTTCATCCCGACCCAGGACCTGCCGCTGCTAAGACCGCTGAACTTGCCGCAGCCGCTGCACAACATAATTCAACCGCCACTGCGGGTGCTTGTCGATCTCGGTTATGGCGACATCGGCGGCCCGAACACGGAGTACGCCAATCTTCCGACCCCTGCCAGCCTGTTCCCGGTGGTGAATCCGATAAACGTCGGCACTTACTTGCTTAAGGGAACCGTTCAGGGCGTGCAGGCCAACTTGGTGTGGGCCGGAGTGCTTCCCCCCTCAGCGATGCCCGACACCTATCCCTTCGTGGCATCCCCTAATCCGGGTCTCACGATTAACCTGGGACAACCGAGTGTGACGGTGGTGTCCGCTACGACCACCATCGCCGGCTCACTGCTGCGCGCCCTGAATATTCCTCCATTCGGGGCCGGTTGATCGCGGAGCGCCTTCGGCGGATGACGCGCGCCCAGCATCGAAGACTCCGACAGTTTGGATGACGCGGTGCTGTCCTAGCGGACGAAGTCGTCGCGAATTCGGTGAAAATTGTCAGCCGCCGAGGCCCGCGGCAAGCCGCTGTCCAACCGTGGGCTGGATTGCTTTCGGGGCGGGGCGGGCGCCGTCCTGCACTCGATGAATGGTGATCAGATGCGCGGCTGGTTCGCGTCAGTGCTCGTCGTAGTGATCACCGTGAGCAGCGTGCCGACATCCATCGTGGACATAGTCAACGTGATCGCCGTGTGGGACGGCAACATGGCCACAGCCGTCGCCGTGAACGTGGTCATGATGCTCGTGAACGGTATGGCTGGCCGGCTCACATTCGTCGTAATGGCTGCCGTGCTGCCGATGAACATGACCATCGTGCAGATAGTCGACATGGCCGTTGTGCGGTATCGCTACGTGGCCGCATCCATCTGCATGTACGTGGTCATGGCCGAGGTGTTCCTTGTGAAGGGTGTCAGACATAGTTCCCACCGCCCGTCTTTGTTGATTCCCTGCTGACACTGTGCAACATTGCGCGCGGTACCGCCACCCTGCGTCGTTGGCGTGAAAGTCTCTGCCGAGCCGTTGCGGCCGATATTCCTGACGGCCGGCGTCGCGCTCGTCGTCGATTCACTCCTGCACAGCAATAGTCTCTGGTGGCAACACTCTAAATCCCCTGGACTCCCCATCGGGAACCTCCAGACATCACGTCTCGGACTGCATTACTAAGGCTGAATTGCCTGAGATATCGACGCGCTTGATTTCGCCTCACAACGCGACCGAAGACATAATTAATGTAACCTTGCTTCAACTTTGGAAAAGCTGATCCTAACAAGCATCGTTCGTTGCGCACCCACCTCGGCTGCGCTAATATCATCGCTCTCCCAAAATAGCTGTCGGAGCGTGCGAAATTGAAACACCGCAAGGCGTAGCAGTTGTCTGACAAATTCAACATGGCAACTCTACCTACGGTCAGGAATGAAGATGCGAAGCGATCCAGATATCTTGAGACTACTCAATGAGCAGTTGACGAGCGAACTCACCGCGATCAACCAATATTTTCTGCACTCCAAAATGCAAGCCAACTGGGGCTTCACCGAGTTAGCCGCCCATACACGCAACGAGTCGTTAGAAGAAATGCGGCACGCCGAAGAGGTCACCGATCGAATCCTCTTGCTCGACGGCTTGCCAAATTATCAGCGCATCGGCACGCTGCGCGTGGGCCAGACACTGCGCGAACAGTTCGAAAGCGATCTGGCGCTTGAGTTCGAGGTGATCAACCGTCTCAAACCCGCGATTATCCTGTGTCGGGAGAAGCAAAACAGCACCGCCGCGAACATTTCGAGAAAATCGTCGCCGACGAGGAAGACCACATCGACTATCTGCAAACCCAGCTGGAGCTGATGGACAAGCTAGGCGAGGCGCTCTACGCCGCGCAGTGCGTTAGTCGACCGCCCGGGTCATCTCTAACGGGCCTTAGGCGCCAGGTGCTCGACGGCGGCTGCGATTGCGACGGGCGCCGGAATCTCACCAGGGCTCCGCATCCAGCGGGTGCGGCTCCCGCCTAATGCACCGACTAGCGCGACCTGACCAGCGCGTATGCCTGCTGAGTTGCCCTGGCAGAGGTGCGATTTCCCATCGACCTAGTTCTAGCCAGTCCCTCAGCAACGCTGCCTCAGCGTTGTTGGTGATCGGGCCCACCCATTTGGGCGGCCTGGCCCGAAAGGTAGTCGGTCAGTGGTGCATGGCTGGACGATCGCCATGACACCGCACCCAGCCGGCCGGGATGCGCACGTGACCGGCCCGAGGATGCAGGGCGCCGAAACGAGCATGGTGTGCGGGCAGCACCGAATGGTCGGACGCAATTCATCGATCACAGACATTGCTGTTCGGTTGTGCAAACGTTACAGACGACGACGGTGAACGGGCGCGCGGTCCCCCGCCGCGCATTCAATGGTTCCCGCCTCGCCCGGTCAGGCCACGAGAGGCATGAACCGTCATTGTTTCGAGTCCCTTCGGTCCCCGGTGATCTGACCGCTTCTGAGAAGGCACAACTCAGCGACCGGCGGCGGACCCGGGATAGGGCAGCAACGCCATCTCGCGGGCATTCTTGATGGCAGTGGCAACTTGGCGTTGTTGTTGGACACTGAGGCCGGTGACACTGCGAGAACGGATCTTTCCCCGTTCAGAGATGAACAGTCGCAGCGCAGCCGTGTCCTTGTAGTCGACCGCGCTGACCCCGAGGCTGACGAGAAGGTTCTTCTTGGCCGATCTGCCGGTCGGTGGCGCACCCCGACCCTGACGCCGTTTCTTTGCGGTTTTCATGAGGCTCACCAACTGGCCTTCCGCACCCCGGGCAGTTGCCCATCATGCGCCAACTGCCGTACTCGCACCCTCGACAGACCGAATTTGCGCAGATGACCGCGTGGGCGCCCATCGATCGCGTCCCGGTTTCGCACCCGCACTGCGCTGGCATCTCGTGGCTGGCGCATCAATTCACGTTGCGCTGCGGCCCGCTGCTCACTCGAACTCGATGGCAACCGAATGATTTCCTTCAGTTCGGCGCGGCGCTCGGCGTACCGAGCCACCGTGGCGCGACGGCGCTCGTTCATGACGACCTTGGATTTCTTGGCCATGGCTCAACGCTCCTCTCGGAAGTCGACGTGGCGCCGAATGATTGGGTCGTACTTTCGCAGCACCATCCGGTCCGGGTCGTTGCGCCGGTTTTTGCGGGTGATGTAGGTGTAGCCCGTGCCGGCCGTCGATCGCAGTTTGACAATCGGGCGGATCTCGTTGCGTGCCATCAGATCCGCTGACCCTCGTTGCGCAACCGCGCCACAACCGCCTCAATTCCGTCACGATCGATGACTTTGATTCCCTTGGCGCTCACCCTGAGCCTGATCCGTCGGCCCTCAGACGGGAGGTAGTACGTCTTGAGTTGGATGTTGGGCGACCATCGACGCCGAGTTCGGCGGTGCGAGTGCGAAACGGCGTTGCCGAATCCCGGCTCCCGACCCGTGACTTGACAGCGAGCAGACATCCAGCAGCCTTCCCTCTCAGGTGACCTTAATGACAATCGTTTTCGACAAGCTCTCATCCAGACGCTACCGTAAGACCGCGGTTAATGAAAATGATTTCCAATAGGGGCTGCATGAGAACACCCGTCGTCGTCGTTGGGGGCCAGCAAGGCACCGACGCAATCGTGCAAACCATGCTGCGCACGCCCGGAACTCTGGCGGTGCGACACCATTTCACCGGTCATGTCGTCCTGCGGACGGTGGTGTCGCGTCAGCATGGGTTGTTGACCACCGCGGAAGCCGCACTTGAGCTCAGTCACGGGTGCGTCTCATGCACCATCCGCAACGACCTGCTTTGCCTGTTGCGCCGGCTGCATCGCCGCGACGATGTGCGCCGGGTAGCGATACACCTGGCGCCATGGTTGGAACCCGAACCAATCTGCTGGGCCATCAACCATATTCGAGTCCAGATGGGACCAGGCTATGTGGATGGTCCGGCCGCTCTGGATGTGTCGATTGCGGGCGTTGTGACGTGTATCGATTCATCGGTGTGGCTGCGCCAGGCGCTGGGAGATGCGGAGCTTGACGACGGGCGCACCGAGGCGCAGGTGGTCGTCGGCCAGGTCGAATTTGCTGATGTAGCCGTGCTGACGCCCGCCGATCCGGTGGTGACCAGCGTCGTGCGCCGCCTTGCCCCCCGCGCACGCATCGGTGTCAGGAGCACCGATATCGAGCAACTCTTAGCCGACATGAGGCCCGATGCCCGGCTAGGCCGAAGCGGCGATCCACACGGGCCACTCCTTGCTGGACAGCCGTCCCTGGAGGCCCAAGGAGCCGTCAAACTGCTCGAATTCGGCGCCCAGCGACCCTTCCATCCGCAACGCCTGGAGGCCGCCATCGACATTCTGCTGGACGGTGTGATCCGATCCCGAGGGCGGCTGTGGCTTGCCAGCCAACCTGAGGAAGCAATCTGGTTGGAATCCGCCGGAGGCGGATTACACGTCAGTTCGGCCGGCAAGTGGTTGGCCGCCATGACAGAGGCTGAACTAGCGGCCACCGATGCTGAGAGACACGCCTTCGGGCAGTTGAGATGGCATGGCACACACGGCGACCGACACACCGCCATGACTGTCTTGGCGTATGGCGCGAACACCGACGGAATCGTCGATGTGTTACACAGTGCACTGCTCACCGACGCCGAATTCCGTCGTCCGCAGGAATGGGCCAGCTATCACGATCCGTTCGGTGATTGGCACCAAGAGAACTGCAACTCGCCGATGGAAGCGACCACCGACACACCAGCACATCACAACGACGCAAGTGACCGCTGACGAATGCCCAGGGGCGCAGACCGAGTGCGCCCCGTAGGCAATCGTGGCCAAAGTCTGCCCAGCCGAAAGAATCAGAAGCAGTCATTCCATGCGTGCACGAAAAGCATTATCCCAGTAGGTCACTGGCCACCTTCCCGCGTTGCTAACAGCTCGCCCCAGATGACGACCGCCTCCGCATGGTGCGCGAAAGATTCACCGCTGCCACTGGCCAGCTCCACGAGTGCGCGGGAAATCTGCCGTAACCCAATACCGTTCTCGTGCACTGCATTTGCAATCTCTTCGAATGCTTCGCGTTCAGTGCACTTACGCAACCCGACCAGAACGCCAATGGCCAGGTCGATGGACCTGCGCGAGTTGGGCCCTGCGGTGCACTCGGCACCAGTCATCAATCGCTTTACCCCAACGTCAATGGGTGTGAGCAACTTCCCACTTCGGCAAAGGGTCGGCAAACGTCGTCCAGTGTTCTTGTCCCGCTGCAAATTCGAGATCAGTAAGCAAGGCGGAAGCCAGCAGTCGCCGCAAGCGATCATGGTCGAGCCGAACACCGATGAACACGATTTCCTGTCCGGGGGTCATGTCTGTCGACGACCAGTATTGCGCCGGTTCGATGACCAAATTCGGGCCGGCCTGTGACCAGATCGCCACGATCTGCGGGCGGCTGGCAATCCAGCAGAATCCCTTGCTGCGCAGCAGTCCACGAACCTGACCCAGCACCGCTTCCAACCGCTGCGGATGGAAGGGGCGATCCGCCCGGAAGGTGAGACTGCTGATGCCGTACTCCTCCGTCTCGGGAGGGTGGCCGCCAGCGATCTCCTCGTCCCAGCCAGGTACCTCTTCGGCGGCCAATGGGTTGAAGAGACCGGTGTCCAGAACGTCACTCAGCTCCACTTGGCCGTTGACGCTCCGCACGATCTTTGCTGATGGGTTCAGTCGACGCAGCATTGTTTCGACCCTGTTTACGGTGTCTTCGCCCGCTAAATCAGTCTTGTTGAGCAGCAGGACATCGGCGAACTCCACCTGGTCGACGAGCAGGTCGGCGATGTTTCGGTAGTCACCGTCGGCGGCCGCCAACTGCCGATCGGCCAAACCCTCACCGCGAATCAGTTCGGAGAGAAACGTTGAGGCGTCTACGAGCGTGACCATGGTGTCGAGGGTGGCGACCTGAGAGAGGCTGGACCCGTCCTCGAACTCCCAGGCAAAAGTCGCGGCGACTGGCATCGGTTCGGAGATGCCGGTCGATTCAATGATCAAGTTGTCAAACCGGTTCTGGCGGGCCAACAGCCCTACCGTTTCGAGTAGGTCTTGACGCAATGTGCAGCAGATACACCCGTTGGTCAACTCGACCAGCGTTTCGTCGGTGCGATCAAGGTGACCCTGCCCGGCGATCAAGGCGGCATCGATGTTGACTTCGCTCATATCGTTGACAATCACGGCCACCCGACGACCGTCCCGGTTGGCCAGAATGTGGTTCAACAGCGTGGTCTTGCCAGCACCGAGGAAGCCGGACAACACGGTGACGGGCAGCGGTAGGAGCTCCGCGGCAGCCACAGCTCATCGACTCCCATAGCGCCGGCGGAATTTTTCGACCTGACCAGCCGTATCGAGCAAGCGCCGGGTACCCGTCCAGAACGGATGAGAGTCGCAGGTCACCTCCACCACGACAAGCGGGTACGTCTGCACGCCGGCGGGAGTCTCGACGTCAATGGTGCGTGAGCTGGTAACAGTCGATCGAGTCAGAAAGGTTTTTCCGGTAGTAGCGTCTTGAAACACCACCGGGTGGTAGTCGGGGTGGATGCCACTTCTCATCTTTCTCCTTCAGGCCTAGCCGCTGCGCATGAAATGTCTGAAACCTCCAACAAGCGTGGCGACATGCGGCAACGCCGTCGCCAACTCACCGGGTTGGGCTACCTCACGCCAACCTTATTGAAAACGATTTTCATTAAATCGGTACTCTACATCCTGCGCGCGGGTCTGTCGAAGCTGCTAATGGCCCCGACCACGGCGGCATACGACACCCGATCCCACGCAGGTCCGCTCGGACAGGGGGCCGATGACCCGTTTCCATCTTCGAGCGAGTGCAGTCACCTGAGATCAACGCCTGAACCATCCATACCTTTTCCCGCCGCAACAGCACGGTCCTACGGTGTAGCGCGTGACACACGCGCATTCGCACTTCCCCGGCGCCGGTTCGAGCCGAGCCGCGCTCGGACCGACTTCGGCGAAGGTCGTCGTTGGACTACTCGCAGCAATCGCCGCATCGGTAGTGGCCGGCCTGGCTTGGCTGTGGCCGCACCAGCAGCGTGTCGACATCCCGATGCCTTTCCAGAACTCGTCTGGTGGCGCTGTCACCACGGAGGCCGGACACGTGCTATCCAGCCAGCTGGGCGACTGCGGCAGCCCGTCGGCAAGTCAGGTTCTCACCGCTTCGGCCCAGCCCGGCATGCCCGGTTCCGGAAGGTGTGTGCTAACCATGGTCACGATCGATTCCGGGCCGAACGCGGGCGCTTACACGGCATTCGAGTTCACCCCGGGTCCTGGCCAGCCCCATCTCACAGCTGGCGACCGTATCCGGATCACGCGACAAGTCGACGCCGGAGGCACGACCACTTATGCGTTCTATGACTACGAACGTCGATGGCCGCTGGCGGCGCTGGCGATTGCGTTTGCCTTGGTCATCGTCCTGGTCGCTCGCTGGCGAGGACTACTGGCGCTGGTCGGTATTGTCGTGGCCTTCCTTGTGCTGGTGGTCTTCCTGCTTCCGGCACTCCGAGCAGGCGCACCGGCGGTACCGGTAGCCGTGGTGGCGTCAGCGGTAATTCTCTACGCTGTGATCTATCTCGCGCACGGGGTGAGTCTGCGAACCAACGCCGCCTTACTGGGGACGCTGTCGTCGTTGTTCCTCGCCGCTTTATTATCTTGGGCCGCAATCGATCTGACCCACCTCACCGGCCTGTCCGACGAGCAGAACTCCGAAGTCGCCGCATATCTTGGCAACGTGTCGATACGCGGGTTGCTGTTGGCCGGGTTCATCATCGGATCACTCGGCGTGCTCAACGACGTTACCGTTACCCAATCGTCGACGGTCTTCGAACTCGCACACCTGGGTGGAGAAACGTCGCGCCGTACCATCTTTCTGGGCGCCTTTCGAGTGGGCCGCGACCATATCGCCAGCACGGTGTACACGCTGGTGCTTGCTTACGCCGGCAGCTCGCTACCCCTGCTGCTGCTGTTCAGCGTCGCCAACAGATCACTGGGTGACGTGATGATGAGCGAGAGCATCGCCATCGAATTGGCCCGCTCTGCCGTGGGCGGAATCGCTCTGGCACTCTCGGTGCCACTGACCACGGCCATTGCGGTGGTACTGGCAAAACCACACGGCGAACCGGCATCGACCGCGCCCGGATCACCCGCCCGTCCTGACAGCAAATAGACGGTGCTGCAACGAAATCGGCCGTCCGAAGCCCGCCCCTGTCCGTTACGAAGCCAACCGACATTGCGAGGCCTACACACGCCCGCTGTTTCACGAGCCGACATATGCGAAGAAACAATGTGACAATGGTTTTCAATAAGGCTCAACTTGGCCGGCGCCTGGGCCTCTGCACGGACTACTGGCGGGCGGCAGTGATGACGTCCACATCGCCGAACATGGGCGCACGGTCTGGGATTTCTCCGGTCGCGGGCCCACCGGGCGGAATGGGATGGTCGGCGAGTGGCACAGCGCAGATGTCACCGCCCTGGCCTGGGTACCGACAGACGACCTCAATCCGGTCCTGATCTCGGGTGACGCTGCCGGCGGCGTTGCCTTCCGGCGGCTTACGCCGAATGGTCAGCCAGGTGGGCGGATCACGCCTTTCCGAACGACGGCCATCGA
The DNA here is from genome assembly GCF_059812565.1 of Mycobacterium sp. NGS49. Classification (NCBI taxonomy): domain Bacteria; kingdom Bacillati; phylum Actinomycetota; class Actinomycetes; order Mycobacteriales; family Mycobacteriaceae; genus Mycobacterium; species Mycobacterium sp. NGS49. The sequence continues at coordinate 107,897 of NZ_JCALCX010000002.1, forward strand.
CGACCCAGTCGAGGCGGTGGCGGCCACCCGCGACAGAGTCTTCTCCGGCCACCGCTCCGGAATGGTCCGCTGCTCCGACTTCACGACCGCGCCGGGAATGCGTTAGAGCCCATAGTCGCGCGCCGTATCGGCCCGCAGCGCGAAGCCGCCGCCGACGGCGCCGACGATGTCGCCTAGAGGGTCCCCGCTGCTCAACCGTCCCCTTTGCGGGGAACTCGATGCCCGTAATGACCCAATCAACGGGTCCTATGTGTCGGAGCGGTTTGATCGCGTCCTGTCATTTACTTTCTCGACAGTCAGGGCAGGTGCCGTAGAAGTCGATGCAATGCGCGATGTCGGCGAAGCAGTGGTGCGTCGTGAACTCGCTGGCCTGTTCTTCGATAGCCGCCGGAGTGAACGCAACCGCACGTCCGCAGTACCGGCACAGCAAGTAATGTTGGTGATCTGTGCCATCGTGTAGGCGGTAGAGGATCTCACCGTTTTCGGCACGCTGGGTTGCGGCGATCCGCTCGTCAGCCAAGGCATGAAGGATGCGGTAGACGGTGGTCAATGCCACCAGATTAGCTTGCCGCTGACAAATTTCGAGATAGATCTGTCGGGCGCTGCGAAAGTTGTCACAGCCACTTAGAGCATCGATGACCGCCCGTCGTTTGGCCGAACTTCGACGTCGCTGTTTGGTCAATGGCGCGGACATCGTAGGCGCTCCTTCTGGTCGATTCATAAAGGCGTGGCCATGTCCGGGCGCTGCGTCTAACCACCCACGCATCGAAGCGTTCGCTTCGATGGCCGTTGGACATCAAACGTGAACGCACCGGAGAAGCTGCAGGTGCGGTACGTCTCAGCCAGAGCCATGGACACAAACAGACCCGTCCGGCTTCATATCAGAGTCAGCGCATTCGAAACCGGCGATATCGCGAGACGGTGACTACAGAGACAGGTCATGTGACAATGATAACCATTGTCATGTTTTCAGGGAACGCGCCGAACTCGAGTCTCCCGACCTTGTTCAATCGGCACCGGCTCGCGAACTGCGGGAGTCCGATAGCAGCGGCCCACCTTACGGCCGCCCAGGTGTCGGCAGTCCCTAATGATAATCGTTTTCAAAATCGCTCACGCGCGATACAGTGCATGAGTCAGCGGCGCAGAGAAGATTTTCGCCAGGATCTCCGGCTCAGACCGTCGAGAGAAGACGACGCCGTGTTGCAACTGAGGTGCCGAGGAGACATGTGGAAGTCGAGCACGGGCACACACCACACAAGGATCGCCACGCCGCCCGGCTTCGCCGGATCGAGGGTCAGGTCCGCGGCATCGCGAAAATGATCGAGGAGGACAAGTACTGTATCGACATCCTCACCCAAATCAGCGCTGCCAGTAGCGCCCTGCGGTCGGTGGCGCTCAATCTGCTCCACGAGCACATGGATCATTGCGTCAACAGTGCAATCACCGGGGGCGGTAGGGACGCCGAGACCAAACTCGCCGAGGCTTCGGCGGCTATCGCCCGCATTGTGCGGTCATGACATTCCACCGGTTACCGATTCACGTGCTTCGGCCTCCGGCCGAGCTACCCACTCTCGACCCCGTTAACGTCGACCACGGTCGGCTTCACTTTGAGTGGGCTCGTGGGCCGGATATGCTACGGTCACCTTAATGAAGATGATTGTCATTATCAGGCGAGGTCTCGGATGACACACAGCACCGGTTCGACCACTACTACCGCCGGCGACGTCGACCCGTATGCGCTGTCGGCGGAATTCTACGAAATAATGGCACTACCGCACTGGCAGGCCAAGCGTGACGTGCTCGTATCGGCACTGTCTGAAGCGGGCGAAATCACCGAACCTGTCGTCGATATCGGTTCTGGGACCGGGCTGTCTACTATGGCCATTGCCGACAGCGTCCCCGGCGTTGCCATTCACGCGATCGAACCGTCGGCTGCGATGCGCGCCGTGCTGATGTCACGCGTTCTTGGTCGAGACGACGTCAGAGACCGATTGACCGTCTACTCGGAGAGTATCGAGAATGTCGATCTTCCGGAGCGCATCGGCGCCGCTGTGTTACTCGGAGTAATCGGCTTCCTCGACCGGGAAGCACGACAGCGCTTCTGGAGCGAGCTACGCCCCCGTCTCACCGCGAAGGCGCCGGTCGTAGTTGAGGTGATGGCACTTGACCAACCGATGCCAGTACCGGAACTGACCATCGCCCAACAACGAATCGGCAACCGGCACAATGAAGTACTCATTTCCGGCGAACCCGCCGGTGCAGACGCGGAACTCTGGACCATGCGCTACGTCGTGCGTGAAGGCGACAATGTGGTCAGGGATTTCACTGCCAACTACACCTGGCATACCATCGGCCTCGCCGAACTTGCGCGTGAAGCCGAGGCACACGACATGACATTTCGACAGGTGCACCCACTGATCGGGTTGATGCATACTCGATGACCACCCGATGATCACATCATTGTCCCGGTAGTACTGTTCCGTTGAGAAAAGACGCCGCAGGCACGGCGCATTCCGCATCCTTCCCTGCCGTCGCTCCGACGGGCTGGCAACAGAGCCAGGCAGGCTTGAACGTCGCGAACCTGCTGGGATGTAAACGCCTCGCATATTGCCGGAAATGAGTTGGTGGGGACATGAGCGCAGGGTCAGAAATGGGCGGCGCGAACTCTGCGCAGAGGTCTCGAGAGCACGGAGAACTGGCACTGCGTTTGACCGGAATCGGCAAGACATACGGAGCCGACCCTGCCCAAGTCGTTGCGCTTCAGGAGCTGAACTTGCAGATCCGGGCCGGCGAATTTGTGGTGCTGCTGGGCCCTTCGGGATCGGGAAAGACGACGCTGCTCAACATCATCGGCGGAATTGACCAACCCTCCCAGGGTACGATCGAGATCAACGGCCGGAATATCGGAGAACTCGGCCAGAAGCTGCGAACGCAATATCGCCGTGACATGGTGGGTTTCGTCTTTCAATTTTTCAACCTCGTGCCTACCTTGACGGCCCTCGAGAATGTGGAACTCATCGCGGAGCTGACGGGCCCGGATGCACACTCACGAAGCCGCGCAGCGCTGCAGCGGGTCGGACTCGGCACACTCGCAGATCGCTTTCCCGCGCAGCTTTCCGGGGGCCAACAACAGCGAGTGGCTATCGCCCGGGCGATCGTCAAAGAGCCGCCGCTGCTGCTCTGCGATGAACCGACGGGAAGCCTTGATCTGATCACCGGCCGTCAAGTGTTGGAAGTGTTGAGCGACCTGGCGCGAAACGGTAAGCAGACGGTGATGGTGGTGACTCACAATGCTGAAATCGCCCGCATGGCGGATCGCGTGTTGTGGCTCCATTCGGGCGCGATCAGCAAGATCGTGGTCAACGAAAATCGTTGCAGTGCATCGGAATTAGACTGGTGAGCCGCACGCTGCGCCGCAAGTTGCGTCGTGAGGTGTGGCGCGAACGGTGGCGATTCGCCGCGATCGCCTTGATCATGGCTATCGGCGTGGCGGTCTTCGTCGGCGCCACCGACGGCTACCGGAATCTCGATCAATCATTCGACCGTTCCTACACGACCCAGCGCTTGCCGGATGCCATCTTGTCCGGCCCGGGCGCGACTGACTTGCGTGACACATTCGCCGCGATGCCGGGCAGGCCAATTGCCGAAGTGCGCCATCAAACCGACGTCGGTATCCGGGCAAACGGGCATGTGCTGTACGGGCGCGCCGTGGGCATACCCGAGGCCCGCCAGCCCGACGTGTCCTTGCTCGATATGCGCAGCGGCGTGCTGCCCAGGTCCGGACAACTGGTGGTCGAGCAACATGTGGCCGACCACTACCACCTCCATCCCGGTGATGGCGTCGAGCTGCTGGGGAGGCAAGGCTGGCAGCGCTTCGTGATCGCGGGTACCGCCCTTTCTGCCGAATACCTGTGGCCCGCCCGCTCTCCTCAGGAGATCCTAACCACCCCAGAGGACTTCGGTGTGGTGTTCCTACCCGACGATGACGTGCAGCATGCATTACCGCAGCCTGTCGAACAGGTCGTCGTCTACGCGCGTGACCGCTCTGCAGCCGCTGGCCTGACCGCCGCCGCCGGTGCGCTTGCACAGCGAAGCGGGCTGCAGTTCCTTCCCCGCGACCAGCAACCTTCATTCCACACCCTGCGTGACGACGTCAAGCAATTCGGAAGCCTCGCCGGAATTCTGCCGTGGCTGTTCCTGGCAGCTGTTGCGCTCGGTACCTATGTACTTCTCTCGCGGATCGTCTCGGCTCAGCGCGCAGTGATCGGAGCCTTGATTGCCAACGGGGCCTCCCCGAGTGCAGTGCGCAGGCATTACCTGGGCTACGGCCTCGCTTGTGCCCTCGCGGGTATGCCGCCGGGATTGTTCGGTGGCTACCTCTTGGGGCAGTGGGTCACGGCCAAGTACACCGCGGCGATCGCGCTACCGATGCATCTCACGTCGATACATCCCGTCAGTTACCTACTGGCCGCCCTCGCCGCCGTCACCGTCGCACTGCTGGCGGCGGTGGCCCCGGCCAACACCGCAGCCAGGATGCAGCCCGCTGAAGCCATGCGGGTAGGCCCGCCCCTAGGCCGCGGCCGTCGCAGCATCATCGAGCGCCTGGTGCCTGCGATGGAGCGCATCCCGGCGCGGTGGCGAATGATGCTGCGCGCCATTGCCCGCAACCGTCGTCGCACCGCATTCACAGCCGTCGGGGTAGCGGCGTCGGTCATTTTGGTGATGGTGTTCGCGGGCATGCGCGACACCATCCCCGGCATGGTCGACCGACAGTTCGGAAAGATCGAGCAACAAGACGGCGAAGTTGTGGTGTCCGGCGAGACGGACGCGGTCCTGGACGAGCTGCAGGCCGACCCCCAGGTAGCCGCGGCCGAGGCCTATGCCTTTTACGGCGTCACCGCTGTCTCAAGCACCCGGCGTTATGACACCATGTTGATCGGCCTGCCACTGCAGAGCCAAATGCATGATTTCCAAGCAGAATCGGGAGCCAGTCAGCTCCCCGATGACGGTGTCCTACTCGGCGTCGGCCTGCGCGAGCTGCTGTCTCTTTCAGTGGGTGACCGAATCGATGTGACAGAGCCGCAGCACGGGATACACCTCACCGAACGGGTAGCCGGATTCGTCGATGAACCGTTTTCACCGGTCGTGTACATGTCGTTGAATCAACTTCGCGCACAATCTCATTCACTTCCCGCCAATGGCGTAATGGTCAAGCTGAGCCCCGGAACGGAGTCGCGCGTGGCCGGCGACCGGATAGCGGCGTTACCCGGAGTGGTGGCATACCGGTCGACGACGTCGCTGGCTGCGACCATGCGCAAGACCTTCAGCCTCTACGACACCCTGGTCAACCTAATGCTCGTTTTTGCCGGGGTGATGGCCGCCGCCATGCTGTACAACGCGATGTCTGCCAACACGTCCGAACGGCTCGGCGAGCTGGGCGCGCTGCACGCTCAGGGTATGGGCGCGGGCACGCTGTCCCGGCTGATCGCCGCCGAAAACGTTGGCGTTGCTCTGCTCGCATTGCCATTCGGTCTGGTGGGCGGTGCACTGCTGGCCAATCGCCTGTTGTCCACTTACCACGCCAATGGCTACCACGTCAGACTCGAGATGCAGCCCGCCACGCCCGTGGCGGTGGCATGCTCCATTCTGCTGGGTGCGACCTTGGCGCAACTGCCGTCGCTTCGACGGATCAGCGGTATCGATCTGGCGCGGATCGTAAGAGAACGCGCCCTGTGAAGCGGGCGGGTGGGCACGCACTCCCCTGAGCCGTCGGATCAAGGTCTACATGCAAATGATTTGCTTGATACTTGCGAACGATTTGCAGTAACGTTTCTTCCGTGGCGGTGGTCAGGGAGTCAGATCAAGCTCAAGCCACCACAACCGTTCGCCTTCTTCTCACGCGCTTATCGCAGTAATCGTCGCCCTAGGGACCGGGAGAACTGGTATGTCGTCGATCGTCGCCACACCAGAACTGATCCGGGCGGCCGCAAGCGAACTAGCTGGTATTCATTCTTCGCTCGACGGCGTCGCACGTGCCGTTGCCGGTCCCACGTCCGACATAACAGCAGCGGCGCACGACGAGATTTCGACCGCGGTCGCGTCGATGTTCGGCGATCTGGGGCGCGAATTCCAAGCCGTGAACGCCAAGGCCGAGTCGTTTCATGCCCAGTTCGTCAAGCTGATGAACGCAGGCGCTTGGGAGTATGCGAGCGCCGAGATGGCGAATGCCCGGCAGACATTGATGGACGGACGGGAACTTGGCGCCCCCCTTCAGGGTCCGACCGGTGCAGCCGCGGCGGCTACCGGCATCGACCCGTTGTCCAGGTGGAATCAGGTCGTCAACACCACAAGCCAAAACGCCCGCACGGTGTTCAGCGCTCCCCAGGCGAGCCTGAATACCCTCGTCAGCGGCATCTCCTCTGGACTGCGCCAGCTCGCGACGAATCCTGCGTCATTCGTCGGCAATCTGCAGACCGCAGCACAATCTTTCTTTCTGGTCGGGGCACCCCAGGACGTCGCGTCGGCTGTCGTGCAGCACACCCTCGGCGGTGTCACCGAGGCGACGAACCCCGGGGCCATACCTCCGGATCCGGCCGTGGTTCCTCTCAATGGCGTCCACGTCGAAGTGTACGAAGGCCTGGTAGGCCTGGGAGATTTCGGGGCGGGGTCCGGTCTTGAGACCACCTTTGTGGCCGGTCTCACCAATCTTGCCGCGTCTCCGGCTAGCGGAGTGCTGCTCGGCGCTATCGGCCCCTTCGTCAGTCCCGCTGTGGCGCTGTGGAATAGCGCCGGAACCGTCTTCGCCGAGATCACCGGCGGATCTCCGGCAGCGGCACTCGGTCACCTGATCGACACACCCGCCAATGTAATCGATGCGTTCTTCAACGGCGCCACCCTCAACCTGGACGCGCTGGCACCGACGTTCAATCCCTTTGTCACTGCCGGCGCTCAGGGCAGAGAACAACTCAACGGCCTCAGCTTTGCCTTCGGTGGCCTGTTCAGTCCTGGTCAGGTGGTAACTGGGGCGAGCGGCCCGACGTACTACGGCACCGGTGGGTCCATGCTCAACGCGCTGGGCTTGGAACTCAGCTTCTTCCCACCCGATGAATTTGCCGGCGGCACCCTTAGCATTCCCGCCGTGCCGGTAGGGCCGATTGGCGCCACAGCGGGTCTAATCGGCGTCCTCGGGCACGCTTTGGGCGGCACCCTCCTGGTGTCCTGACCACCGGCACACCACGCGGTGCGCCCGATGAACAATGGCGCTCCATCTTGTACGGTTGCACCGCGCTTTCAGACACGACCGCGACCGGCTGGGCTGACCCCCGGTCACCCCCACGACCGCCTGCCTCCCGCTCCGCTCGGCACCGTTTCCGCCATTACCCGTACCCGTGTCGACAGTGGCAAAGTTTCCAGACGTACGCGTCACCGCCGCGACCGCCATCGCCACCGATCCCCGTGCTACCCGGGCTGGTGCCGTCCGCACCAGCCCGGTGGTGCGACACCGGATTCAAAGTACCGTTTAAAGCATCCAATGCGGGTTCGCCCACTTTCCCCGATACCCGCTCAACCTGCTCGCGGATGCCAACGCGCTGGCCGGCATGTACTACGGCCATCTGAGTCCGGCCCCGGCGTACGAAAACCTCACGGCCGCACAGCTTGCGTCAGCGATCGTCGCGCCGGTGTCGCCCGGGGGCAACACCACTTACTACATGCTGCCGAGCCAGGACTTGCCGCTGCTGCGGCCGTTGAACCTGCCGCAACCGGTGCTCAACCTGATCCAGCCGCCATTGCGGGTGCTGATCGACATGGGGTACGGCGACATCGGCGGGCCCAACACCGAATTCGCCAACCTGCCCACCCCGGCCGGCCTGATCCCCCTGATCAATCCGGTCAATGTAGGCACCTACCTGATCAAAGGCACGGTGCAAGGCGTGCAGGCCAACCTGGTGTGGGCGGGCATGCTGCCCGAGTCCTACCTGCCCGACACTTATCCTTACGTGCCGTCGTTGAACCCGGGCCTCACCATCAACCCCGGACAGCCCAGCGTCACGGTGGTGTCGGCGGTGACCACCGGCGTCGGCACGCTGCTGCGTGCTCTGAACATCCCGCCCCTGGGTGGCGGTTGACGGTCCGCGCGTCGAACTTCTTATCCGGGGAGGCCGTCGGCACCAGGGGAGCCGCCGGTCCCACCGTCACCGCCCTGGCCGCCCGCGCCGCCGGCAACAACACCGAAAGCCACCGCCGCCCACCCGCCGTTTCCGCCATTGCCGCCGTTGCTTAGCGGCTGCAGGCCGTTGCCACCGTCCCCGCCGTCACCGCCGATACCGGTAGCCAAAGCAGTGGCAGCGTTGTTATCGATTTGCACAGAACCGCCCGCGGCCCCATGCCCGCCACCGGCCCCTCCGTCGCCGCCGTGCCCGCCACTGCCACCGGTGGCAGTAGCCGTCGAGGAAGCGTTCCAGAGACGCACTGATCCGCCTTCGCCACCGTTCCCCCCGGTGCCGTCAATCCCAGCACCGCCGTGCCCACCGGCCCCGCCAGTGCCTGCTCCTTTTCCGAAACTCGACACATCACCGCCGAAGCCACCACGGCCGCCGCCCGCGCCCCCGTCAGCACCCTGCCCGCCGTCGCCACCGGTGGCGGTCGCCATCGAGTCGACGTTCTGGATGGCTGCGTATCCGCCGTCGCCGCCGGCCCCACCGAAGCCGGCGGTGCCACCGCTGGTGCCGTCGGCGCCGGTCCCGCCTATCGCGTTTCCGGTTCCGAAGCTGACCGCACCACCGCCGGAACCGCCATTCCCACCGGCCGTGCCACCGCTGCCGCCGAGGGCGCCGTCCCTGCCGATGGCGTCTCCGGCTCCGTAGTTGGTTGCCCAACCGCCATAGCCCCCGCTACCGCCGATACCACTGGTGCCGCCGGTACCGCCCACCCCGCCACGACCGCCAATGGCGTCAGCCGTCGCAGCGGTGTTATCGATGTAGGCATCGCCGCCCCAGCCACCGCCCCCGGCGTCACCGGTGGTGGCGTTGCCGCCTGCGCCTCCGTCGCCGGCGACGGCGATCCCGAAGCCGTTGTTCTCCGCGTAGCCGCCGCGCCCACCCCAACCGCCGTAAGTGCCTTCGCCACCTGCGCCGCCGCGTCCTCCGGTGGCGGTCGCAGCCGACGAGCTGTTGGCGACATACCCACCGCCGCCTTCGCCGCCGTCCCCGCCGATGCCCGTGGCGCCCCCACTGGTGCCGTCCGCACCGGCGCCGCCGATCGCGTTTCCAGTTCCGTAGTTGTCCGCAAAACCGCCGCGACCGCCGTCCCCGCCGCGGACGCCCCCGGTGCCACCGAGTGCGCCGTCCGCGCCGATGGCATCGCCGGTTCCGTAATTCAGCGCACCACCGCCCATGCCTCCCGTACCGCCGGAGCCACTGGCGCCGCCGGTGCCGCCCGCGCCACCGCGACCACCAACAGCATCATGGGTGGAGGCGCTGTTCTCGATCCTGGCGATGCCGCCCGAGCCGCCTCTACCACCGTTTCCGATGGTGCCGGTGCCGCCGATGCCGCCGTCGCCGGCAGTCACCGCACCGATTCCTTTGGTAGTCGCATTACCGCCCCCGGCACCAGAACCCCCGCTCAAGCCCGTGCCGCCGGCCCCGCCGTGGCCGCCGATAGCGTGGCCCGCAGACGCGCTGTTGTTGATAACTGCGTTGCCGCCGAAACCGCCGTCCCCGCCTCGGATGTTGGCGGCGACCCCGTTAGTCCCGTCCCCGCCCTGGCCACCGATGGCGTTTCCGGTTCCGAAGTTGTTCGCCGACCCGCCCTTACCGCCCTGACCTGCGAACTGCAGGCCCGCGCCACCAGCCCCCCCGGCGCCGCCACGGGCGTCACCCGCCGAGCCGCTGCCTTGGACAATCCCGGCGCCGCCTGCGCCACCGCGATTGCCGCCGACGGTGCCGGCCCCACCAGTGCCACCCGCGCCGCCGGTCGCGGATCCGGTCCCCGTATTCGTTGCGGTGCCACCGGTGCCGCCCTCTCCACCGAAGCCGTCGGTGCCGGTGCCGCCCGCTCCACCGGTCCCGCCGACGGCTTCTCCGGATCCCGATTCGACCGACACACCGCCAACACCGCCGCTGCCGCCGTTCGGGCCGTATCCACCGGTACCGCCGGTTCCGCCGGTGCCTGAACTGCCGGCCCTGCCACCTACGCCGCCAGTACCGGCGGTACCGCCCTGACCGGCGGCACCGCCGTCACCACCGGTACCACCCGTCCCGTCACTGGCACTACCCGTGCCGCCCTGACCCCCCATGCCGCCGGTCCCGCCGGTCCCGCCGCTGCCATTGGTGCCGCCGTTGCCGGCCCCGCCGGTACCTCCGACACCGCCGGCGCCGCCGGCGCTGCCCTGACCACCGGCACCGAAGGGGCCGGTGCCTGCTACGCCCTGCGCGCCCGCTCCACCGGTACCGCCGGTGCCGCCCGCACCGCCGGTGCCCGCGGCGCCCGCGCTGGCACCGGTGCCCCCGGCACCGCCCAGTCCGGCCGCCCCGCCCGTACCGCCCTGACCGCCGACGCCGGCTCCGGAGCCGACATCGGCCGCACCCGTGCCACCGACGCCGCCGGCACCACCCGTACCGCCGGAACCGCCGTTACCGGCCAGCCCATGAGCGCCCGCGCCGCCGCCCAGCAACCCCGAGGCTCCGCCGGCCCCACCCTCGCCGCCTTGACCACCCATGCCGCCCGCACCGCCCATACCGCCGATGCTGCCCACGCCCGAGTTGATGATCGGCACTCCCGCAGCACCGGCCGCACCGACACCGCCGGTTCCGCCGACCCCGCCCAACCCGCCCGCGCCGCCGGCACCGCCAGCACCCCACAACATGCCGCCGTTGCCGCCGGCTCCGCCCGCACCACCGCCGCCACCCGAACCGCCTTGAGCGCCCAGCGCGCCGACCGTGCCGGCAACACCGGTTCCGCCGGCTCCGCCTCTGCCCCCACTGCCGAACAGTCCAGCGTCACCGCCTCGACCGCCGGCCAGCCCGGGCGCTCCCGACCCGCCGTCACCACCATTGCCCCACAGCAAACCGCCCGCACCACCCGCTTGCCCGGTACCGGCCGCCCCGTTCGCGCCGTTGCCGATCAACGGACGCCCCAACAATGTCTGGGTGGGGGCGTTGATCGCACCGAGCACGTTCTGCTCCAACACCTGCAGCGGCGAGGCGTTGGCAGCTTCGGCTGTCGCGTAGGCGCCGCCCGCAGCGGTCAAGGCCTGCTGAAATTGCGCTTGGAACGCGGCTGCCTGCGCGCTGAGCGCCTGATACTGCCGGCCGTGCGCGCCGAACACCGCCGCTATCGCCGCCGACACCTCGTCGCCGGCGGCGACCAGCACCCGGGTCGTCGTGGTGGCCGCGCCCTGGTTTGCTGTGGTGAGCGCCGAACCGATTCCGGCCAGTTCTGAGGCTGCCGCGGCCAGGATTTCCGGTGAGGCGAACACAAACGACATCGCGATTCTCCCTACATTCAGGACAACCACAGAACGTTGTCGCCCGGCCAACTCTGCGGGCAGATCGTAACGCCGTTTCAGGGGTGCACGGTGACTTTTCTCACATTTGCACCGACGCAATTGAATTCAGCTGGTTTCGGAGCCTGGGCGGTGAAGACGAATCCAATTCTATTCTGGCGCGCCCACGTTCGCCCACTGATCGATTTTTTGAGTCGTTTATCGACACCAACATGTGAGTCTGCTTTGTCGCTCGAATGAATCGCGCCTAATAGCTACCGCAGACGGCGTGGATTTACCCGCGTAACACCCCAGTGCCGACGATCCTGCGCACGACGCTTATCGAACGGCCGTCTCGGCCGCGAAGTTGTGCGAACACCGTTTACTGCCGAAGTGGATATGTGGATATATGGGGATGCACAATGACAGCTTTGCTCCGGCCGGCGCTCGTCAAGATCCTCGCCGCTCAGGCCGGCACGGCCTCGCGGCTGCGCACGTCGGCGGAACGCGTCAGCTTCAAGGCCGGGTCAAGCACGTCGGCGTTGCGCAGCATTTTCACGTCGGTGTAGTAACTCATCGACGTCAGCCATGGCTGGCCGCTGCCCTGCCGCGGGAATTGATGCATGGCGCGCTGCACGTAGCCGGCGCCGAAGTCCAGCAACGGTCGGGTCTGCATCGCCGGTTCGTCCAGGACGGGCCGCGCGGTGTCGAAACCATTGGCGTCCATGTAGGTCAGCAGCCGGCACAGGTGTTCACACAGCAGGCCGACCTTGAGCGTCCACGAGGAGTTGGTGTATCCGATGGCATATGCAAAGTTCGGCACGTCGGACAACATCATGCCCTTGTAGGCCACGTGGTCGGGCAGATCGACCGGCTTCCCGTCAACGGTCAACGACATGCCGCCGAATGCCTGCAGATTCAAACCCGTTGCGGTGACGATGATGTCGGCCTCCAATTCGCGGCCGGACTCGAGCAGGATGCCGTTTTCGGTGAACGTCGCGATCCGGTCGGTCACCACCGAGGCGCTGCCGTTCTTGATCGCCTTGAACAGGTCGGAGTCGGGCACCGCGCACAACCGTTGATCCCACGGGTTGTAGCTGGGGCTGAAGTGCTCGTCGACCGGGTAACCCTCGGGCAGCTGCTTGGCGTTGAGATACCGGATGACCTTCTTGGCCAGCGCCGGGTACCTCTGGCAGAACTCGTACACGCCACGCTGCTGCAGGATGTTCTTGCGGCGAGCCAGGGCGTAACCGATCTTGCCGCCGAACAGCTTCTGTGCGGTGTTGGCGACGACGTCCTTCGACGGCACCGGCATGATGTAGGTCGGCGAACGCTGCAGCATCGTGACGTGCCCGGCCCGGCCGGCCATCGCCGGCAACAGGGTCACGGCGGTGGCGCCGCTGCCGATGATGACCACCTTCTTGCCGGTGTAATCCAAGCCCTCGGGCCACTGTTGCGGGTGCACGATCTGGCCGGTGAAGCGCTCGCGGCCCTCGAAGTGCGGCGTGTAGCCCTCGTCGTAGCGGTAGTAGCCACCGGCGCAGAACAGCCAGTTGGCGCTGATCTGTGTCCGCACGCCACTGTCCGTCCGCTCCACGTCGACCACCCAGCGGGCCTCAGCGCCCGACCAGGCTGCGCCGTGCACCTTGTGGTGGAACCGGATCTTGCGGTCGATGCCGTTCTCGGCAGCCGTCTCGCGCAGGTAGGCCAGGATTTTGTCGGCGGTGGCGATGGCATCCTCGTCGCGCCACGGCTTGAACTCGTATCCGAAGGTGTGCAGGTCGGAGTCCGAACGGATCCCCGGGTAGCGGAACAGGTCCCAGGTGCCGCCGGTGGCGGCGCGCGCCTCGAGGATCGCATAGCTGCGTCCCGGGTGCTCCCGCTGCAGGTAGTAGGCGGCGCCGATGCCGGAGATACCGGCTCCGACGATGAGGACGTCGACGTGCTCGACGGCGGTGTCTACGACTGTGTTGGACATGAGCTCTGCTCCTGACGCGGGTGAACTGATGCGTCAATCGTGGCGGTACGCGCTACCCGAACCAAGATGTGATCTGCCCAATTTGCCTAGTTTGTGGTGCAACTTGCACCAATAACTTACCGTAGCTAAATGTCTTGGAAACGTCCGTCGGAGCCGGTCAGCGAGCTGATTCGGCAGTGTGCCCAGATCACCGTCAACCCCCGTGCCGAATGGCTCGAAGAACTCGACGCCGAGGTGCTCGCCGCCAGCCCCGCCATCGCCGCCGACCCGGAACTGGCTGCCGCGGTAAGCCGAAGCAATCGGGCCAACATGTACTTCTGGGGGGCGGCCAACGTACGCGATCCCGGGGCCCCGGTGCCGCCCAACACCGGACCCGAGCCGATGAGCATCGCGCGCGAAGTGGCGCGGCGCGGCCTCACGGCGTTCACTCTGGACGCCTATCGAGTCGGTGAGGCAGTGGCGTGGCGGCGGTTGATGGAAATCGCCTTCGAGTTGACGTCCGACCCGGCCGAACTGCACGAACTCCTCGACGTCTGCTCACGCTCGATCAGCGCGTTCATCGACGGCACGCTGGCAGGCATCGCCGCCCAGATCGACCAGGAGCGCGACGACCTGACCCGCGGCACCCACGCCGAGCGCCGTGAAACCGTCGCACTGATCCTCGACGGAGCCCCGATCACCCGGAAGAGAGCGGAGGCTCGCCTGGGATATGCCTTGACCGGCCCGCACACCGCGGCGGTCATCTGGTGTGACGACCCGGCCGCCGACATGGCCCGGCTCGACGCGGCCGCCGAGGCCCTCGGTCAGGCCGCTGGAGTCCGGCCGCTGACCATCCTTGCCAGCACCGCAACGCGCTGGGTGTGGGTACCGGGCAAGGCGATCAACGCCGACGCACTGGGCAACTCGATTGCCGGCAGGTCCGATATCCACGTCGCGATCGGGCCGTGCGCCGAGGGTATCGACGGCTTCCGGCGCAGCCATTTCGACGCGATCACAACCCAGCAGATGATGGCGAGACTGCAGTCGCCTCAACGCGTGGCGCATTTCGCCGATGTCGAGCTGGTGGCGCTGATTACCGCCGACACCGACCGGGCCACCGAGTTCGTGCACCACACGCTGGGCGAACTTGAAACGGCGGGAAGCGAACTACAGGAGTATGTGCGCGTTTTCGTCGATGAGCAGTGCAACGCCTCCCGTGCGGCCGCGCGGCTCTACACGCATCGCAACACGCTGCTGCGCCGGCTGGCCCGCGCCGACGAGCTGCTGCCGCGGCCATTGTCCGAACGCAGCGTCAACGTGGCCGTCGCGTTGGACGCCCTGCGCTGGCGCGGCAGGTAGATGGTCTGCATGACCACGATTTTTGACCAATTCTGCGAATCCTCTGCGGCCGCAGCGGCCACCCGCTAGTGTTCATCTCAAGGTCGGGGGACCTAAACTTTGGGGTCGGGGGACCCTAAAATTTCAACACCATTCAGTGGTCAGTGCCGCATGGGCGACGGATCGCGTCCCATGCTCGAATTCGGCCGCGCAGTGGGATGATGGCGAAGTGGCTGGCGATTCATCCTCAGACGACTTCGGTGTGCGCGAACAACCCGCTCCTGCCGACGTACCGGTCGGCGCGCTCAACCCAGAAGGCGCGCAACTGCCGCCCACCGTTCCCGTCGTACCCGCACAGAGTCGGGGCAAGCCGGAAAAGGCAACGTGGAAGACCCTTTTCGCTGCTCTGCCGGGATATCTCGTCACTGCGCTGGCCCACCTGGGTAGCTGGCTGACCCAGTTCGGCAGCTGGCTGGCCGGTGTGGGCAGGCGCCTCGCCCGAATCGGTGAAATCAAGCCGACCCCGCTGCAAAAGCTCGCGCTGCTCAGCGGTCTCGCCGCCGCCGGCATCGTCGGAGCCCTCGCCTTTCCCGGCAATGCGGTCGGGCAAGCGTGCATCGTCGCATTCGTTCCGGGCCTGTGCATCGCGATCGGAATCCTCGGAACACGTTGGCACTCTGGGCAAGGACTCAACCAGCATCTGGTCAAGGCAACACACAACGCGGTGTCCGCGACCCTGCAACTGACGAAGTCGGTACGCTACGTCGACGACCGGTTGTCGGCAGCGCAGGCCCACCTCGAGAACGGCAGTGGCGAGGACGCGCTGCTCGAAGTGGTTCGGGCCAAGACCGCGACGGAGTTGACCCTGGGCGTCGTCGAACAAGCGCCACGCCAACGGGAGTCGGGGCCCGATGTCCACGCCCGCATCCGCGGCGATCAGCCACAGCCAGAGCTCATCGGCGGCAGCGTCGCTCGCGTGGAAGACGAATTCACCCTGATCATCAACCGCGGATCAGAGCACGGAATGCGGCCCGATATGGTCTTCGCGGTGCTGTCAGATGACGGCGACCCGATTCGTGACCCGGAAACGGGCGAGGTGATCGCAGAGTCGTCCGCCGAGAAGTTACGGGTCAAAGTGACTGAGGTACAACCGAAGTACTCGCGCGCCGTGACGTTCCGGACCATCGCACCTGCGATGGCGGAGTATCCGGCCTTAGCCGGCTTCGCCGAATTCTCCCGGACCGCCGCGACACCGGCCGACACCGGTGTCTTCGACTTCGTCGACGAGTCGATCAGCAGGATGATCGAACATGAGCTGGCGGCATCGAATCCGATGCGCGAGAAGATCTCCAACGCGAAGCCGGCCGTCAATGCGCCGACGCCACCAGGAGTCCGGATCGACGTCGGGGACCGGGTCCGTCAGCTTCGTTAGGCCGTGGCGACCGGGTAGACCTGATGACTGCCGCGGAAGCCCTTGAGGTCGACCTCCCGCGGTGCGCCGACCTCGATGTCGGTAACTCCCGAGATCGCCTCCCGAACCGCCTCGCTGACCAGGATTTCCCCACCGCCGGCCTGGCCCGCCACCCGCGCGGCCATCGCCACATTGCGGCCGAACAGGTCGTCCCCCCGCCGCACGGATTCGCCCACATGCAGCCCGATGCGCACGCGAATCTGGTCCCAGCGCTCCGGATCAGACTGCAGCGCGCGTTGCACGGCAATCCCACAGCGCACGGCTTCGACGGGATCGGGGAAGGCGATCATGAAGCCGTCGCCCTGAGTCTTGACCACGTGACCGCCATGGCCGGCGACGTGCTGGTAGATCAGTTTGTTGTGCCGCTCGAGCAGCTTCACCCAGCCCCGGTCGCCCAGTTCCTCGTTCAGCTCGGTGGAACCCTCGATGTCGGAGAACGCGATGACCACGTTGCCGTCGGCGGCCATCCTGGCGAGGTCCGGGCGCTCCACCCGGGCCCAGCCCGCGAGGTCCTCGACCGAGTTGCGCACGGTGGCGCCGATGCCCTTGTTGATCAGTGAATCCGTGGTGCGCCACACAGTCTTGATTGCAAGCGGGGCGACACCCGGTCGCCGTCGACGGCGTGGCCTGTGCTGTTGACCCCCCCGCAGGGCCGCCCGCGCACCGCTGAGCCGGCACCGCCGTTACCCAGCAGCCCTGCGGCGCCGCCGGCACCGCCAGGCTGGCCCGCGGCACCGGCCGCGCCATTACCGCCGTCACCGATCAACAGTCCACCGGCCCCGCCCGCTTGACCCGGCGCAGTCCCGTTGGCGCCGTTGCCGATTAGTGGACGTCCCAGCAGCAACTGAGTCGGCGCGTTCACCACGCCGAGCACACCCTGCTCCAACGCCTGCCGGGGTGACACGCTGGCGGCCTCCGCGGCCGCATACGAGCCGGCACTGGCAATCAGCACTTGCACGAATTGCTGGTGGAACGCCGCCACCTGCCTGCCCAGCACCTGGTATCCCTGCGCATGTGTGCTGAAAAGTGCCGCGATGGCCGCCGACACCTCGTCGGTGGCGGCGGACACCACTCCAGTGGTCGACAGCGCGGCCGCCGCATTGGCCGAACTGATCGTCGCACCGATACTCGAGAGCTCCATCGCGGCTACCGACACCGATTCCGGAATCGCGGTCACAAAGGACATGTCCCAGCTCCTCACCAAAGCAGGACACCCGGCAACCGCCGAGAACACAGGCTTCGTATGCCGAAGGGAGGGACATCACATGTGCTAGGCGCCGCCCGGCACTGACTCCCCTGCCCGGCGCAGCGTCGCCTCCGCATGTCGCAGGACTGGGGAGTCGACCATCTGCCCTTCGAACGCGAACACGCCGCGCTCGGTCTTGGCCGCCTGCAGCACCCGCCGCGCCCAGTCCAGCGTTTCGCCGCTGGGCCGATACGCCTTCCGCACCACGTCGACCTGGCTCGGGTGGATGCACACCGTCACATCGAAGCCGACAGTCACGGCATCAAGCGCCTCGACCTGCAAGCCCGCCA
This sequence comes from Mycobacterium sp. NGS49, assembly GCF_059812565.1. Taxonomy (NCBI): domain Bacteria; kingdom Bacillati; phylum Actinomycetota; class Actinomycetes; order Mycobacteriales; family Mycobacteriaceae; genus Mycobacterium; species Mycobacterium sp. NGS49. Next base: position 125,681 of record NZ_JCALCX010000002.1, read on the forward strand.
CGTCGCGGATGTCCAGATGCACCGCATCGAGCGCGATCCGGTCAAAAGCACTGGCCGCCAACAGAATCGTCGAACGCACGTGGCGCGCCACATCGCGGTATCCGCCGTCGGCGCGCCGACTGGAGCTACCGCCCAACGTGGCAATCAGATCTTCGGCGCCCCACATCATGCCCACGGTGTGTTCGGCGGCGGCGATGTCGGCAGCGAACAATGCTCCGCGCGCCGTCTCAACCAAGGCGATGACGTCGCGCGGCGCGAGCGCGGCCACCTGGGCGGCTGACTCGGTCTTGGGCAGCATCACCGTCGTGTACTCGGTGTTGGCCAGCGCCTCGAGATCTCGGGCCTGATCGTCGGTCCCGGCCGCGTTGATCCGCACCACCGTGCGCGCCGGGTTCAGCGGCGTGTCCTGCAGCGCCTGGCGCGCGGCCGACTTCTCCGGCGCCGCGACGCCGTCTTCGAGATCCAGGATCACCACGTCGGCGGCGGCAGCGGCCTTGGCGAATCGCTCCGGCCGATCGGCCGGACAGAACAGCCAACCGGGACCCGCCTCGCGCAGACTCATGATGGCTGCTCGGCGGGGCGCTTCTGGACCAGCGTGGTGCGCACGGCCCGCGCGACGACGTCGCCGTGCTGATTGCGTCCGGTGTGCTCCAGCGTGACGATGCCTTCGCGGGGCCGGCTTTTCGATTCACGCTTGTCCGTGCACACGGTCTCGGCGTACAGGGTGTCGCCGTGGAAGACCGGCTTCGGAAAGGACACTTCGGAGAAGCCGAGGTTGGCGACGATGGTGCCCAGGGTCAGCTGTGCGACCGACAGTCCGACCAGCGTGGAAAGGGTGAACATCGAATTCACCAGGCGCTCACCGCGAAAGCCGGGTTGTTCGGCCGCCCACGCCGCGTCCAGGTGCAGAGACTGGGTGTTCATGGTGAGCGTGGTGAACAGCACGTTGTCGGCCTCGGTGACGGTGCGGCCGGGTCGGTGCAGGTAGGTGGTGCCGATCTCGAACTCCTCGAACCACAGGCCGCGCTGAACGACCCGCTTGTTCTCGCCGAGTGTGGATCCTGCGACGCGACCCGCCGAGGCGGCGTCGTCATTTTCACGCTCGGCCGGCGAGGTGCCCGATGCTGCGGTCACGACAGCCCCAGCGACCGGGCGATCAACATCAACTGCACCTCGGTGGTGCCCTCCCCGATCTCCAGAATCTTGCTGTCCCGGTAGTGACGGGCGACCGGGTACTCGTTCATGAATCCGTAGCCGCCGTGAATCTGGGTGGCGTCCCGGGCGTTGTCCATCGCCGCTTCCGAGGAGACCATCTTGGCGATCGCCGCCTCCTTCTTGAAAGGCTTGCCGGCCAACATCTTTGCCGCGGCGTCGTAATACGCGGTGCGGGCGACGTGGGCGCGGGCCTCCATGCGCGCGATCTTGAAACTGATGGCCTGATAAGAGCTGATCGGCTGGCCGAACGACTGCCGCTCGTTGGCGTACTTGACGCTTTCGTCGACGCAGCCCTGCGCCACCCCGGTCGCCAGAGCGGCGATCGCGATGCGGCCCTCGTCGAGGATCGAGAGGAAGTTGGCATAGCCCTTGCCGCGGGCGCCCAGCAGGTTCTCCTGCGGGACACGCGCGTCGTCGAAGGTCAGCGGATGGGTGTCCGATGCGTTCCAGCCGACCTTGTTGTAGGTCGGTTCCACGATGAATCCCGGCGTGCCGTTGGGCACGATGATAGTGGAGATCTCCTTCTTGCCGTCCGCGATGCTTCCGGTGACTGCGGTGACCGTCACCAGCGAGGTGATGTCGGTGCCGGAATTGGTGATGAATTGCTTGCTGCCGTTGATGATCCATTCGCCGCCCTCAAGGCGGGCCGTGGTACGGGTGCTGCCGGCGTCGGAGCCCGCTCCCGGTTCGGTGAGCCCGAATCCGGCCAGCGCCCGTCCGGCCAACAAGTCAGGCAGCCACTGCTGCTTCTGCTCCTCGGTTCCGAACCGGAAGATCGGCATGGCGCCAAGGCCCACACCGGCTTCCAGAGTGATGGCCACCGACTGGTCGACCTTGCCCAGTTCTTCGAGTGCCAACGACAGCGCGAAGTAGTCGCCGCCCATGCCGCCGTACTCTTCGGGGAAGGGCAGGCCGAACAGCCCCATCTCTCCCATTTTGGCGACGACCTCGTACGGGAAACTGTGCTCTTCATCGTGTTTGGCCGAGACCGGGGCCACCACGGTACGCGCGAAGTCGGCCACCGTATCGCGCAGATCCTCGTATTCCTTCGGAATTGTCCCGGCGGGAATCGTTGTCGTCATCAGTCGCTAATCCTTGCCTTCTGTTGTAGCTGCTTCGCCACCCGGGACCAGCCGGGCCAGCACCTGTTCGACTGCCACCTGGTCGCCTACGGACACCAACACCTCCACCTGGCCCGAGACCGGCGCGGTGAGCGAATGTTCCATCTTCATGGCTTCGACGACTACCACCACGTCGCCTTCGGAAACCTCGGTGCCCGATTCGACCTGTACGGCAATGACACTGCCGGGCATGGGGCTCACGACCTCAGCCGGGCGCTCCCCCGCCGCACGGTGAATCTTGTGCTCTTCGGCCTCGCGGATGTGCCAGGTTCCCCGTTCGTCAGCGATCCACAGGTGCCTGTCCGCCTCGGCCCACCGATAGTCGCGGCGCACGCCGTTCAGCGCGACGCTCAGCCGACCCGGCGCGATCTGTGCACTGGCGGTGAGGGTTTCACCGTCACCCACCTGAACCTCGGCATTATCCGGCAGGCCCCACACCGAGACGGTCTCGGTGCGCTGCGGAGTGCGCATCGCGGTGCGCACCGGTGCGGCGGTCGCTCCGATCCGCCATCCGCTCGGGGCGGCCCACAGGCTGCCGCGACTGCGCCGTTCCAGAGCCCACTGGACATACAGACCGCCCGCGGCGAACACATCGTCAGGTGCGGGCATCGGCTCGAAGTCCGCCAGGCGCTCGTCCAGCAGCGCGGTGTCGAGATCCCCGGCCCGCACCCGGTCGTCGGCCAGCAGAAAGCGGAGGAACTCGATGTTGGTCTGCACACCCAGGACCGCGGTCTGCGACAGGGCCCGATCCAGCCGCGCCAGCGCCTGCGCCCGGTCGGCGCCGTGCGCGATCACCTTGCTCAGCATCGGGTCGTAATCGCTGCCGACCGCCGTGCCGGCCAACAGCGACGAGTCCACCCGCACACCGGACCCGGCCGGCTCGACCACCTGCAGGACGCGACCGCCCGTCGGCAGAAATCCGCGTGCCGGATCTTCGGCGTACACGCGGGCTTCGATCGCGTGCCCACGCAGTTCGATGTCGTCCTGCGCGACGGCCAGCTTCTCTCCGGCGGCCACCCGTAGCTGCCACTCCACGAGGTCCAGACCGGTAACCGCCTCGGTGACGGGGTGTTCCACCTGTAGGCGGGTGTTCATCTCCATGAAGAAGAACTCGTCCGGGCGATCCGCGGAGACGATGAACTCCACCGTGCCGGCGCCGACGTAATCGACACTGCGGGCGGTGTCGCACGCGGCGGCGCCGATCCGGGCCCGGGTTGCGGCGTCCAGCAGCGGTGACGGCGCCTCCTCGATCACCTTCTGGTGACGTCGTTGCAGGCTGCACTCCCGTTCACCGAGATGCACGATGTTGCCATGCGTGTCGGCGAGCACCTGCACCTCGATATGCCTGGGCCGCAACACGAAACGTTCCAGGAACAGGGTGTCGTCGCCGAACGCCGATGCCGCCTCACGCCGCGCGCTCACCAAGGCTTCGGGTAACCGGGCGGGGTCCTCGACCATCCGCATGCCTTTGCCCCCACCGCCCGCGGACGGCTTGACCAGCACCGGATATCCCACGTCGTCGGCCGCGGCGACGAGTTCGTCGTCGGTCAGCCCGGGTCGGGCGATCCCCGGCACCACCGGCACATCGAACGCGGCGACGGCGTTCTTGGCGGCGATCTTGTCGCCCATCACCTCGATCGCATGGGCCGGCGGCCCCAGGAACACCACCCCGGCGCGGTCGCACGCCGCGGCGAATTCCGCGTTCTCCGAGAGAAATCCGTAACCGGGATGGACCGCCTGCGCTCCGGTGCACACCGCGGCGTCGATCACCTTGGCGATGTCGAGGTAACTTTCGCGGGCCGCCGCCGGTCCCAGCCGTACCGCGGTGTCGGCCTCGAGTACGTGCCGCGCATTCGCATCGGGGTCGCTGTAGACGGCGACCGAGCGGATACCCAGCCGGCCCAGCGTGCGGATCACCCGAACCGCGATCTCGCCGCGGTTGGCCACTAAGACAGTGTCAAACATGTCACATCCGGAAGACGCCGTAGGAGACCGATTCCAGCGGGGCGTGGGCGCACACCGAAAGTGCCAGCCCAACAACCGTTCTGGTATCGGCGGGGTCGATGATGCCGTCATCCCACAGACGCGCGGTCGAATAGTAGGGGTTGCCCTGATCCTCGTACTGCGCGCGGATGGGCGCCTTGAACGCCTCTTCCTCTTCGGGCGACCATGGCTTGCCGGAGCCCGAAAGCTGCTCACCGCGCACGGTGGCCAGCACCGAGGCGGCCTGTTCGCCACCCATCACCGAGATGCGCGCATTGGGCCACATCCACAGGAACCGGGGCGAATACGCCCGTCCACACATCGAGTAATTGCCTGCGCCATAGGATCCGCCGATCACCACGGTCAGCTTCGGGACCCGCGCGCAGGCCACCGCCGTGACCATCTTGGCACCGTGTTTGGCGATCCCGCCCGCCTCGTAGTCGCGACCGACCATGAACCCGGCGATGTTCTGCAGGAACAGCAGGGGGATGCGGCGCTTGTCGCACAGCTCGATGAAATGCGCTCCCTTGACCGCGGATTCGCTGAACAGGACGCCGTTGTTGGCGATGATGCCGACCGGGTGGCCGTGGATGTGCGCGAAGGCGGTCACCAACGTCTTGCCGTAATTGGCCTTGAACTCGCTGAACTCGCCGCCGTCGACCAGGCGGACGATCACTTCGTGAACGTCGTAGGGCACCCGCGGATCCGGGGGCACCACGTCGTAGAGCTCACTCTGAGCCGCCTTCGGCTCGGCCACCGCGGCGATATCCCATTGGGCGGGTTCGCGTGGTCCGAAGGTGGCCGCGATCGAGCGCACGATGCGCAGCGCGTCCTCGTCGTCCTCGGCCAGGTGGTCGGTGACACCGGACACCCGGGAGTGCAGATCCCCGCCGCCGAGTTCCTCGGCCGTGACGATCTCACCGGTGGCCGCCTTGACCAGCGGAGGACCGCCCAGGAAGATCGTGCCCTGCTCGCGCACGATGACGGCTTCGTCGCTCATCGCCGGCACGTACGCGCCGCCTGCCGTGCACGACCCGAGCACAGCCGCAACCTGGGGAATTCCCTTGGCGCTCATGGTCGCCTGGTTGTAGAAGATCCGGCCGAAGTGCTCGCGATCGGGGAACACCTCGTCCTGGCGGGGCAGGAAGGCGCCGCCGGAGTCGACGAGGTAGATGCAGGGCAGCAGGTTCTGCAGCGCGACTTCCTGCGCGCGCAGGTGCTTCTTGACCGTCATCGGATAGTAGGTGCCACCTTTGACGGTGGCGTCGTTGGCCACGATCACGCACTCGCGTCCTGAGACCCGTCCGATCCCGGTGATGATGCCGGCACCAGGGGATTCGTCGCCGTACATGCCATTGGCGGCCAGCGCGGACAACTCCAGGAAAGGGCTGCCCGGGTCGAGCAGCCGGTCCACCCGTTCCCGGGGCAGCAGTTTGCCGCGGCTGACGTGACGCTCGCGGGCGCGCTCGTTCCCGCCCAGGGCGGCGGCGGCCAGCTTCTCGTTGAGTTCGCCGACCAACCGCCGATGCTCGTCGGCGAACGACGGGGCGATCGTCGTCACCGCGCCACCAAATCCGAAAGGACAAGCGGCGGCTGCGTTTTGGCGACCACCTCGTCGACCGAGACGTCCGGGGCAGTCTCGATCAGATGCAGTCCGTCGTCGCGGACATCGATGACGGCGAGTTCGGTGACGATGCGGTTCACGCAGCCCACGCCGGTCAGCGGCAGGGTGCAGCGCTCGAGGATCTTGGGGCTGCCGTCCTTGGCGGCGTGCTCCATCATCACGATCACTTTGCGGGCGCCGTGCACCAGGTCCATCGCGCCACCCATGCCCTTGACCATCTTGCCGGGGATCATCCAGTTGGCGAGGTCGCCGGTGACCGAAACCTGCATGGCGCCAAGCACTGCCACGTCGAGGTGCCCGCCCCGGATGATCCCGAACGAGGTCGAGGAGCCGAAGAACGACGCCCCGGGTAGAACGGTCACCGTCTCCTTGCCGGCGTTGATCAGATCGGCGTCGACGTCCTGGCGAGTCGGGTAGGGCCCGACGCCCAGGATCCCGTTCTCCGAGTGCAGGACGACGTGCACACCGTCGGGAATGTGATTGGGGATCAGCGTGGGCATCCCGATGCCGAGGTTGACGTACTGGCCGTCGGTGAATTCGGCGGCGATACGGGCCGCCATCTCATCTCTGCTCCAGGTCATCCGGCACCCCCTTCCGCCGCGACCGTGAAGCTGGCTTCACATTCGCCGCCGAGCGTGAAGCCAGCTTCACGCTGGGCGCAACCGGGCACAATCACCGCACCGTCTCCTTCTCGATCCGCTTCTCCGGGTTGGGCACATGCACCACCCGCTGCACGAAGACACCGGGCGTATGCACCGTCGCCGGGTCGATCTCCCCGGGCTCGACGAGGTGCTCGACCTCGGCGATGGTGATCCGCCCGGCCGGTGCACATTCGGGGTTGAAGTTGCCGGCGGCGTAGCGGTACACCAGGTTGCCGTGCCGGTCGCCCTTCCAGGCGTGCACCAGGGCGAAGTCGGTGCGGATTCCCCGCTCGAGAACGTAGGTCACGCCATCGAACTCGCGGGTCTCCTTGGGCGGTGACACGATCGCCACCTCCCCCGAGGCGTCATAGCGCCACGGCAGTCCCCCGTCAGCGATCTGGGTGCCCACCCCGGCCGGTGTGTAGAAGCCCGGAATGCCCATCCCGCCGGCCCGCAGGCGCTCGGCCAGGGTGCCCTGTGGGGTCAGCTCCACTTCGAGTTCACCGGACAGGAACTGCCGCGCGAATTCCTTGTTCTCACCTACGTACGATGAAATAGTGCGGCGGATCCGCTTGTGCTGCAACAATACTCCGAGCCCGATGCCGTCGACACCGCAATTGTTGGACACCGTTTCGAGATCGGTGACGCCGAGGTCAGCCAGCGCCGATATCAGCGCCTCGGGGATGCCACACAGCCCGAATCCCCCGACGGCCAGCGACGACCCGTCGGTTATGTCCGCGACCGCCTCCGCAGCGGTCGCCACCACCTTTTCCATCTGCCGCAGAGCCTCCGATTTCAGTTAATACTCATTAACTGGATACGTACAATACCATTTCCGCGCCAGGTGCGTCCATGGTGGGCCGCTCAGTCATCGGTTGCCGGCCAGCCATTCGATCGCCGCCTGCCGCATCTCCACTTTGCGAACTTTGCCGGTCACCGTCATCGGGAACTCCTCCACGACCCGCAGATACCGCGGGATTTTGAACCGGGCGATGTTGCCGGCGCAGAACTCGCGCAACTGCTCCACGGTCAACGTGGCCCCCTCGCGCAGCTTGACCACGGCCATGATCTCCTCGCCGTAGCGTTCGTCCGGCACGCCGATAACGTGCGCGTCGACGATGTCGGGATGGGTGTAGAGGAATTCCTCGATCTCGCGCGGGGAGATGTTCTCGCCACCACGCATGACGATGTCCTTGATGCGCCCGGTGATTTGTACGTATCCGCAGGCGTCCAGCGTCGCCAGGTCCCCGCTGTGCATCCATCCTTCGGTGTCGATCACCTCCGCGGTCCGCTCCGCGTCATTCCAGTAACCCGACATCACCGAATAGCCCCGGGTACAGAACTCGCCGGGCACACCGCGCGGCACGGTGTGTCCGGAGCTCGGGTCCACCACCTTGATCTCCAGGTGCGGACCTACCCGCCCGACGGTGCTCACGCGCCGCTCCAGGGAATCGTCCGCGCGGGTCTGCGTCGACACGGGGGCCGTCTCCGTCATGCCATAACAGATGGAGACTCCGGGCATGTGCATCCGCTCGATCACCTGCCGCATCACCTCGACCGGGCATGGCGCGCCGGCCATGATCCCGGTGCGCAGACTGCCCAGTTCGTAGTCGGCGAATTCCGGCAGGCCGAGTTCGGCGATGAACATCGTCGGCACCCCGTACAGGCTGGTGCAGCGCTGCGACTGGACCGCCCGCAGGGTAGCGGCGGGATCGAAACCCGGTGCCGGGATCACCATGCAGGCACCGTGGCTGGTGGCAGCGAGGTTGCCCATCACCATGCCGAAGCAGTGGTAGAAGGGCACCGGGATGCAGATCCGGTCCTGTTCGGTGTACTCGAGCAGTTCACCCACCAGGTAGCCGTTGTTCAGGATGCTGCGATGGCTGAGCGTAACTCCCTTAGGGAAACCCGTTGTCCCCGAGGTGTATTGGATGTTGATCGGATCACCAGGTTGCAGCTTTGCCGCCGCCTGCGCCAGCGCGGTCGGGTGGGCGTCCGTGGCGGCCAACTCGTCCCAGCGATCGGTGCCCATGATCACCACATCACGCAGCCCGACGCAGTCGGACCGTACTTCGGACAGCATCGACGAGTAATCGGCGTCTTTGAAACCCGGGGCGGCGATAACCGTCGATATGCCGGATTGCTCTAGCGCGTAACGCAATTCGCGCACCCGGTAGGCGGGGTTGATGGTCACCAGAATCGCACCGATCTCGGCCGTGGCGTACTGGACGAGCACCCACTCCCATCGGTTGGGCGCCCAGACGCCCACTCGATCGCCCGCGCCGATGCCGGCCCGCAGCAGACCTGTGGCCAGCCGGCGGACGTCGGCCACGAAGGCGGCGTAGCTCCACCGCCGCCCCGCCGCGACATCGACGAGCGCGTCGCGCGATCCGAACGTCGAGGCGGTGCCGGCGAGATTGGCGCCGATGGTGGTCTCGAGCAACGCAGGTGCGCTCGGACCGCGTTCGTATGAAAGAGGTTTGCTGCCTGCGGCGTCGGTGGTTGCCACGGTTCCTCCGGCCGGTGATTGGGTGATACGTTAGTGACGATTAACCGACATGTCCAGGAGGCCGACATGCCAGCGTCCGCCCCGGACGACGAAACCGGACCGCCTGAGCCGTCAAATCGCCGCAGCCAGTTGAAGTCCGACCGGCGCCAACAGCTGTTGTCGGCCGCCGAGCGGCTGTTCGCCGAACGGGGATTCCTCGCGGTGCGGCTGGAGGATATCGGCGCCGCCGCCGGTGTCAGCGGCCCGGCGATTTACCGGCACTTCCCCAACAAGGAGTCGCTGTTGGTCGAGTTGCTGGTGGGAATCAGCGCCGGACTGCTCGCCGGCGCGCGCGCCGTGCAGGACCGCGGCGCCGACGCCGCCGCAACCCTGGACGGCCTGATCGATTTCCACCTCGACTTCGCGCTCGGCGAGCCCGATCTCATCCGCATCCAGGACCGCGACCTCGCGCACCTGCCCGCGCCCGCCGAACGTCAAGTGCGCAGAGCTCAGCGACAGTATGTGGAGATCTGGGTAGGCGTGCTTCGCCAACTCCACGCCGACCTGGCCGAAGCCGACGCCCGGTTGATGGCGCATGCCGCGTTCGGACTGCTGAACTCCACACCGCACAGCATGAAATCTGCCGACACCAAACCGGCGCGGGCGGTTCGGTCGCGCGCCGTCATGCGGGCGATGACCCTCGCGGCGCTCACCGCGGCGAACCAGTAGCCGTTCGGGCTGGTCGGCCGGTCGCGAAACGCGTCCGGCGCAATGCCCGGTACCCTTCGGAGTGGACATGAACGATCCACGCCGCAGCCAGCAATTCGGTCCCCCTCAACCGGGGTCTGGTTCGGCGTGGCCGCAAGACCGTGGGGACTCGGCCCCGGTCGATTACCCGGCTTACGCCGATGAGATGCCCTATGCCACCTACGGCGGCGGGAGTTCCCCCTGGCCACCGGGCGGCTATTCACCCAACGCCACCCAACAGTTGCCGCCGCAGTATTGGCAGCAGAACGTGCCACCCAAGGATGAACAACCGCCCGAGGGCCCGCCGCGTTCACCGCGGTGGTTGTGGTTTGTGGCCGGCGCCGCCGTGTTGCTCGTCATCGGGTTGGTGGTGGCGCTGGTGATTGCCAACGGGTCGCTCAAGCAGCAGACCGCCATCGAACCGCTGCCGCCGATGCCCAGCACAACCGTTGCACCTCCGACCACCCGGGTGCCGGCGCCGCCCTCGACCACCCGCAGGCCGCCGCGTACCACCACCACCGAGCCGCCGACAGGTACTACGACCCCTCCGGGTGTGCCCAACACCCCGGGAGCCATGCAGACCGTCGTCTACACGATCAACGGCGAGGGCCGGGCGATCAGCGTGATGTACATGGATGCCGGCGACATGATCCAAACCGAGTTCAATGTGGCCCTGCCCTGGACCAAGCAAGTCAGCCTGTCGACCTCGGCGCTTCATCCGGCGAGTGTCACCGTCGTCAACATCGGTCACCAGATCACCTGCTCGGTTTCGGTGGCCGGGGTTCAGGTGCGCCAGCGCACCGGGCAGGGTCTGACCATCTGCGACGCGCCCCGCTAATCAGGGTCGCTCGGCACGACGGGCGCATGCGGGGGAACCCGGACCGCCAGCATCGCCAGCAGTCCGACCACCAACACCAGGCAGATGCCACCCAGACCGGCCCTGGCGACGCCGAAGATGTCGACGAAGACGGAGAACAACCACGGGGCCAGGAAGGCCACCGCCCGGCCCGTCATCGTGTAGAGCCCGAAGGCCACACCCTCCTTGCCGTGCTGCGCCATGCGCAACAACAGCGCCCGCGCCGACGACTGGGACGGGCCGATGAACAGACACAACAACAACCCGCACACCCAGAAGGCCAGCGCCCCGGACAGCACCAGCAGGCTGAGTCCCGAGGCGAGGATCGCCGTCAGCGACACCACGATGACGGGCTTGGACCCCACCCGGTGGTCGATCAACCCGCCCAGCACCGCACCCACTGCGGCCACCACGCTTCCGGCGACACCGAAGATCAGCACGTCGGCCTTCGAGAGCGTGTACACGTTGACGCCCAGCACTGCGCCGAAGGCGAAGATCGCCGCCAGGGCGTCGCGAAAGATCGCGCTGGCCACCAGGAAGTAGACGAGATTTCGGTCGCGCCGCCACTCGGAGCTGATGTCGATCCAGAGCTTGCGGTAACTACCGAGCAGGCTGGTCTTCGGGCCGACCGCCGTTTCGCTGTGGGGAAGGCGGTGGGCGACCAACAGCAGCGGCAGTCCCAGTATCGCCAGCCATGCCGCCGCCAACAGCATCGCCGCCCGCACATTGACGCCGTCGTGGGTGGACAGGTGCAGCAGCCCACGCTCGTCGCCGTCGCCGCTCATGAAGCCCAGGTAGACCAGGATCAGCAGCAGCACACTCCCGATGTATCCCGCTGCCCAGCCGAAACCAGAAATACGGCCGGCGCTCGCCGGCGTGGAGAGTTCCCGCAGCATCGCGTTGTACGGAACACTGGCCAGGTCGCCGCACGCGGCGGTGGCGGCCAGCAGCGCCAGCCCGCCGAACAGGTAACGGGGATCGTCGTGAATCTGGGACATCCCGCACGTTGTCGCCACCGCAAGGCCGGTCAGCACGCCCAGCGCGACATGCCGTCGATGCGCGGACGCCACCCACACGCCGACGATGGGAGCCAGCAACGCGACGACGACCCCCGCCACCGCCGCGGTACGGCCCAACCAGCTCTCGGGGGTGGCGCCACCGGGGGTGCCCTCCCCCACGCTGCTGGTCAGGTAGACAGAGAACACGAAGGTCGCCGTGATCGCGTTCAGGCCGGTCGAGCCACAGTCCCACAGGGCCCAGGCCACGATCCCCGACCGCGGCGCAGCCCGCTGCTCACTGCGCCCAGCCTGAAGATTCGCCGCACCGCACTCGACTTTCTGCCGTGATGTTTCAGCCTCGGCGCGTGGGCGGTCCGTGGCGCCCGAATCCGGGTCACTCATGCCCGGGAGCCTACGTGGGGTCGCCGCCGCGACCCCGCTACGCCCGGCCGCCGCGGCACACTGTCTACGATCGGCGTCATGCCGGTTCCCGCTCCCAGCCCAGACGCGCGCGCTGTCGTCACCGGTGCTTCGCAGAATATCGGCGAGGCACTGGCCACCGAGTTGGCCGCCCGCGGCCACAGCCTGATCATCACCGCACGACGCGAAGAACTGCTCAAGGACCTGGCCACCCGGCTCGCGGACAAGCACCGCGTCACGGTCGAGGTGCGCGCGGCCGACCTCGCCGACCCCGCCCAGCGGGCCAAGCTCTGCGATGAATTGGCCACCCGCCCGATCTCGATCCTGTGCGCCAACGCCGGCACCGCGACGTTCGGCCCGGTCGCCGACCTCGACCCGGCCGGCGAGAAGGCCCAGGTACAGCTGAACGCCGTTGCGGTGCACGACCTTACGCTGGCGGTGCTGCCGGGTATGGTGCAACGCAAGGCGGGCGGCATCCTGATCTCGGGCTCCGCCGCCGGCAACTCCCCGATTCCCTACAACGCCACCTACGCCGCCACCAAGGCTTTCGCCAATACGTTCAGCGAATCACTGCGCGGCGAAGTGCGTAAGTCCGGGGTGCACGTCACGCTGCTGGCCCCGGGCCCGGTGCGCACCGATCTGCCCGAAGGCGACGAACGGTCGCTGGTGGAAAAGCTGGTGCCCGATTTCCTGTGGATCTCGACCGAGCACACCGCACAGGTATCGCTGGATGCGTTGGAGCGCAACAAGATGCGGATAGTTCCCGGGCTGACCTCCAAGGCCATGTCGGTGGCAAGCGGGTACGCGCCACGCGCGATCGTGGCACCGATCGTCGGAGCCTTCTACAAGAAGCTCGGCGGCGGGTAGCGCTACCTGCGGCGCCGGCCGGGCCGAGACAAGTTGCGGATGATCTCGCGGATTGCGGTGTTGATCCCGCTTTTCACCGTGGGGTTCTTCAGCACTTCCTCCCAGACGGCCGGCCCCTTCGGCTCGAATGGCGCGGGCATCGGCGGCGGCTCGTAATCGGTGGGCACAGGCGGGTGTTCCGGTCCCGGCGCCGACGGGATGGGCACACGCTGTGGGCTCACCGCCGGTTCCGGATCCTGCTCGACCGTCTGCCCGTACTTGGCGTGCAACGGACTTGCCTTCGCAGCCTTGGTCACCTCGTCAGTGCCGATGGCCCCCATCAGCGACCGCGGCACCCGCATGCGCGTCCAGGCCACGGGTGTGGGCGCGCCTTTCTCCGACAGCACGGTGACCACGGCCTCGCCGATGCCCAGTGACGTCAACGCGGATTCCAGTTCGTAGACATCGGTTTTCGGATAGGTGCGGACGGTCTTGCTGAGCGCCTTCTGGTCGTCGGGAGTGAACGCACGCAGCGCGTGCTGGATGCGGGCACCCAGCTGAGACAGCACGTCGTTGGGCAGATCCGTGGGCAACTGGGTGCAGAAGAACACCCCGACGCCCTTGGACCGGATCAGCTTGACGGTCTGCTCGACCTGTTCGAGAAACGCCTTGGAGGCGTCGGCGAACAACAGATGCGCCTCGTCGAAGAAGAACACCAGCTTGGGTTTGTCGATGTCGCCGACTTCGGGCAATTGCGCGAAAAGCTCGGCCAGCAACCACATCAGAAAGGTGGAGAAAATGACCGGACGCAACGACTGACCACTGAACTCCAGCAGGCTGATGATGCCGCGGCCGTGGGTGTCGTTGCGCAGCAGATCCTTCGGGTCGAGCTTCGGCTCGCCGAAGAAGGTGTCACCACCCTCGCCCGCCAGATTCACCAGTGCGCGCAGGATGACACCGGCGGTCGTGGGCGACACTCCGCCAAGCGATTTGAGGTCGGACTTACCCTCGTCGCCGGTCAGGTGACTGATCACCGCGCGAAGATTGCCCAGCGTGACCAGCGGGCGGTTGTTCTCATTGGCCCAGTGGAAAATCAGCCCGAGCGTCGACTCCTGCGTGGTGTTGAGTCCCAACACTTTCGACAGAAGTACCGGGCCGAAGCCCGCAACCGTCGCACGCACCGGCACCCCGATTCCGCCGGTGCCCAGCGACAGGAACTCGACCGGGAATCCCGTCGGCTCCCAGTTGTCCCCGGTGTCCCTGGCGCGCGCGGCGGTCTTGTCGTTGCCCTCGCCGGGGCGGGACAGCCCCGACAGGTCGCCCTTCACGTCGGCCATGAACACCGGCACCCCCGCGGCACTGAGCTGCTCGGCGATCAGTTGCAGCGTCTTGGTCTTGCCGGTTCCGGTGGCGCCGGCGACCAGACCGTGCCGGTTGACGGTGGCCAGCGGAATCCGGATCTGCGCGCTCGGGTCCGACTGGCCGTCGATGACGACGGTGCCCAGTTCCAGCGCCTGGCCTCCGACGGCGTAACCGGCCGCGATCCTCTTCGCGGGCCCGCCGGGGTCCGATTCGGTGCTCATCGTTGCGCCGCCCCTTTTCCCGAGTAGTAGCCCGTGCCTTCGGCAAGGGAACACACTACTTGCCCGGACCCGGCAGGGTCAGGGCCTACGTGAGCTGCAACTGGCTTAGGGTGGGCGCTGTGCGTGACGAATTGGTGTGGATCGACTGCGAGATGACCGGGCTCGATCTGGGTTCGGACAAGCTGATCGAAATCGCCGCCCTGGTCACCGATGCCGATCTGAATATTCTGGGCGACGGGATTGACGTGGTAATCCACGCCGATGAGGCCGCGCTGTCCTCGATGATCGACGTCGTCAAGGACATGCACTCGCGATCGGGACTGACCAACGAGGTCCGGGCGTCCACCGTGGACCTGGCCACGGCCGAGGCCCTGGTCATGGACTACATCGGTGAACACGTCAAACAGCCCAAGACTGCGCCTCTGGCGGGCAATTCGATCGCCACCGACCGGTCCTTCATCGCCCGGGACATGCCAGACCTGGACTCCTTCCTGCACTACCGCATGATCGACGTCAGTTCGATCAAAGAACTGTGTCGCCGCTGGTTTCCGCGCATCTACTTCGGACAGCCGCCCAAGGGCCTCGCCCATCGCGCGCTGGCCGACATCCACGAGTCGATCCGGGAATTGCAGTACTACCGGCGCACCGCATTCGTACCCCTGCCCGGGCCGTCTACCAGCGAAATCGCCGCCGTCGTCGCTGATCTTGAGGGCGAATCGGACACTCCGGGGGAAATCGATTCGGCCGACGAGCGCTCGAGCGGTTAGTATCGACGTCGCCGCGCGTTAGGTTCCTGTCCCAGGGGCCGACCGGCGGCCATGGTGGGTGTAGTTCAGTTGGTAGAGCGTCAGGTTGTGATCCTGAATGTCGCGGGTTCGAGTCCCGTCACTCACCCCATAGGTCAGAGGTGCCACTTAGCCCCTCTGACCTTTTTTCATCGAGGGACTCCACAACGCTACTGCAACGGTCGGGCCTGCTGGGTGCGGCCAAGGCTAAGGTTTGCGGGCGTGAGTGCCCCTGTGCCCCCCGCCACCAGTGGCGGGCCACTTATCAAGCCCCGTAGGCCGCGAGGTGAGCGGACCGATCGCCGCTAGATTTGCAAGACGACGAACCACACGGCGACGTAGTGACTCATCGCCGCGGCTGCGGTGAAGGCGTGAAAAAACTCGTGGTAGCCGAAGGTTCGCGGCCACGGGTCCGGCCAACGAATGCCGAAGAAGATTGCGCCGACGTTGTAGAGCACACCGCCCGCGACGAGCAGGCCGACGACGATCGGACCTCCGCCGTCGAGCAGGGTGCCGGCGAACCAGATCGCCACATAGCCGAGCAGGAGGTACAGCGGTATGCCAACCCATCGTGGGGACGACGGCCACCACATCTTCAGTGCCACGCCGGCTGCCGCACCCGTCCATACGATGGCCAGCACTTTGGCGCCGGTGCCCGGCGGCATCGCCAACAGTGCGAACGGGGTGTAGCTACCGGCGATGAAGATGAAGATCGCCGAGTGGTCCAGCCGCTTCATCCACTTCAGAGCCACCGGATTGTGCCAGTGCTTGCGGTGATAGATCGCGCTGACGCTGAACATCGCGACAATCGTGACGGTGTAGATCAGGGTCGCGAGGACGGCTTTCTGTGTCGACGTGATTCCCGCAACCGACACCAGCGCCAGTCCGCCCACGATGGCAATGGCCGCGCAGCAGAGGTGGATCCAACCGCGTGCGCGTGGCTTGCCAATGAGCTCGGCGACGGTGTCGGCGAGACCTTGGGGCAGATCGTCGACGTCCGTGGCCACCGGTTCGCCCTCGGGAGGCACCGCGTGCGGGTCTGCCCGGCCAGGTGTCATGTTGAAGTTGGCCCTATTGAGGCCGTCTGAGGGAGCCGAGAACGCCGAGCGGATCGCGACGACGCGGGCGGGAGTCCAATCTCAGTGACGGCCGGATCCCGGCCCTCGACCGACGACGCCGCCGGCGGCAAGCCGCTGTCCGTTTGAACCACCACGACACGATACCTGTAACCGTGCACTGCAAACCGGAAGACAAACCCGCAACGATGCCGCGGGGCACACCACCCGACACGGTGAGTGCAACGGCGCCGATGAACCAAAAGTCGCGAGTGACCCTCGATGCCCGTGCGACTTTCGTCGTCGAGCAGCGGGATCAAGGAATGGTTGCGGCGCGCCTGCGCTCGCGGTTGCCAGGGACTATCGTCGAAGCGATGCATGTCCCTGCGCACGCACCTGCGGCTCATGCGGAGGGCGTCGAACGATTCTTGGCGAGTTACCGTTCGATTCCCTCGGCGGCAACTGTCCGATTGGCCAAGCCCACCTCTAACTTGTTCCGCGACCGCGCGAAACTCGGCACCCCTGGACTAGACGTTTCAGGGCTGACCCACGTGATTTCGGTTGATGCGGACGCACGCACCGCCGACGTGGCCGGCATGTGCACCTACGAGGATCTGGTGGCCGCGACGCTTCCGTATGGCCTGTCGCCGCTAGTGGTCCCGCAATTGAAGACCATCACGCTGGGCGGGGCGATTGCCGGGTTGGGCATCGAGTCGGCCTCATTCCGCAACGGCCTGCCTCATGAGTCGGTGCTGGAGTTGGACATCCTCACCGGCACAGGAGAATTGCTGACCGCATCTCCCCTGCAGCACCCCGACCTCTTCCGCGCGTATCCGAATTCATATGGCACACTGGGATACTCGACACGGTTACGCATCGAGTTGGAACCTGTCGAACGGTTCGTCGCGCTGCGGCACGTGCGGTTCCACTCGCTGAGCGACCTGATGTCGACGATGGATCGCATCATCGACACCGCCGAGTTCGAAGGTTTCTGTGTGGACTATCTCGACGGCGTGGTGTTCAACGCCACCGAGAGCTACCTATGTCTCGGTGTACGCACCGCGGCCCCCGGCCCCGCCAGTGACTACACCGGACAACGCATCTACTACCGCTCCATCCAGCACGACACCGGCACCACCGAAGACCGGTTGACAACGCACGACTACTTCTGGCGGTGGGACACCGACTGGTTCTGGTGTTCCGGCGCTTTCGGCGCGCAGAACCCCCGGCTGCGACGCTTGTGGCCGCGACGCTACCGCCGCAGTTCCGTGTATTGGAAGCTGGTAGCGCTCGACCGGCGGTTCGGTATCGCCGACCGCATCGAAGAGCGCAATGGCCGTCCGCCTCGCGAACGGGTGGTCCAAGATGTCGAGCTTCCACTCCAACGCACGACGGAGTTCTTGGAATGGTTCCTCGAAGCGGTACCGATCGCCCCGATCTGGTTGTGCCCGTTGCGGTTACGTGATAACAACGGCTGGTCGCTGTATCCGATCAGGCCGCGACAAAGCTACGTCAACGTCGGCTTCTGGTCGTCGGTTCCAGTGGGCGCGACCAATGGCGCGACGAATCGATTGATCGAGGAGAAGGTCAGTTCGCTGGACGGGCACAAATCGCTGTACTCCGACTCCTACTACACCAGAGAAGAGTTCGACGAACTCTACGGCGGCGAGACCTACAAGACCGCGAAAAAGCTCTACGACCCAGATTCGCGGTTCCTCGATTTATTCGCAAAGGCGGTGCAACGACGATGACGACCACCAAGGACACGGGAACCGCGACGGGCAAGTTGACCCTCGCTGAGGTCCTGGCGGTCTTCACCTGCGGCGTTACGGAATCACTCCGGTTCACTGCTTACGACGGCAGTACTGCCGGAGCCGAAGACGCCGTACTGGGAATGGACCTGCTGACTCCTCGCGGTACGACCTATCTGGCCACCGCGCCAGGTGAACTCGGTCTGGCCCGGGCATACGTCGCCGGGGACCTCGAGGCGCGCGGTGTACACCCCGGCGATCCCTACGACGTGCTCAAGTTGCTGGCCGAAAAGGTCGAGTTCACCCGGCCCTCGCCGCGACTGCTGGCAAGCATCATCCGCTCTATCGGCATCGAGCATCTCCTCCCGGCAGCGCCACCACCGCAGGAGATGCTGCCCCGGTGGCGCCGGATCGCCGAGGGCTTGCGGCACAGCAAGACTCGTGATGCCGAGGCGATCCAGTACCACTACGACGTCTCCAACTCCTTCTACGAGTGGGTCTTGGGGCCCTCGATGACCTACACGTGTGCGGTGTATCCCGAGTCTGGAACAACGCTGGAGGCGGCCCAGGACAACAAGTACCGGCTGATCTTCGAGAAGTTGAGGCTGCAGCCGGGGGATCGGCTTCTCGACGTCGGCTGCGGCTGGGGTGGCATGGTGCGCTACGCGGCCCGGCATGGCGTCCACGCGACCGGCGCGACACTGTCCGCAGAGCAGGCCGCCTGGGCTCAAACAGCAATCGAGTCGGAAGGGCTCAGCGAACTGGCCGAGGTGCGTCACTGCGACTATCGCGACGTCGACGAAACCGGGTTCGACGCCGTCTCCTCGATCGGATTGACCGAGCACATCGGCGTCAAGAACTATCCGTCGTATTTCAATTTCCTCGAGTCCAAATTGCGCCGCGGCGGATTGCTGCTCAACCACTGCATCACCCGCAACAACAACAAGTCGGACTTCCGCGCGAGCAGCTTCACCGATCGCTACGTCTTTCCCGACGGGGAGCTGACTGGTTCGGGTCGCATCCTCTCCGAAATCCAGGACGTGGGGTTCGAGGTGCTCCACGCGGAGAATTTCCGTCACCACTACGCCATGACCTTGCGCGACTGGTGCCGCAATCTCGTCGCGCACTGGGACGAGGCCGTCGCCGAGGTCGGTATCGCCACCGCGAAGGTATGGGGCCTGTATATGGCGGCGTCTCGGGTGGCGTTCGAGCAGAACAATATTCAGCTGCACCACGTGCTGGCGTCCAAGCCCGCCAAGCACGGCACCGACACGCTGCCACTGCGCCCCTGGTGGCGACCCTAGCAATGGCTTGTGCTTCAACGGAATTGACTCTGCACCCAGGGTGCCGACTTCCCGTGTCTTGCCACCCTCGCCGCCGAGTCAACGCAGAGGCTACGCAAATCCGGCAAGCGTGATTCGTGGCGACCCGCCGCACCCGGCCACGCCGGGCTTGCGGTCGCCACTGGATCCGATGGTGGCGACCCGCCGCACCCGGCCACGCCGGGCTTGCGGTCGCCACTAGATCCGATGGTGACGACCCGCCGCACCCGGCCACGCCGGGCTTGCGGTCGCCACTAGGACGCGTTGGCGTTACCCGCGCGCCACTGATCCCACGGGATGTTCCAGTCGCCCAGGCCGTCGGTGCCGGGCAGGATACTGCCAACGGTGTTGACGATCTCGACGACGTCCCCACGCTTGCTGTGGTCGTAGAACCACACTGCGTTGCTCGGACTGACGTTCAGGCAGCCATGGCTGGTGTTGGAGTGTCCCTGAGCGCCCACCGACCATGGCGCGGAGTGCACGAAGATGCCGCTGTAGGAAATCTGCGTGGCCCAGTCGACGTCGGTGCGATATCCGTTCGGGGAGTTGACCGGCACGCCGTAGGTTGAGGAGTCCATGATGATGTGCTTGAACCGCGCGCCGACGATGTAGACGCCGTTGTTCGTCGGGGTGCTGTCCTTGCCCATCGATGTCGGCATGGTTTTGACTACCTCACCGTTGATTCGCACCGTGATGATCTTGGTGTTGTCGTCAACGGTGGCAATCATCTCGTCACCGATGGTGAAGTGCATCTTCACGTTTTCCTCGCCGAACATCCCTTCGCCGAGGTCGACACCGTAGGTGTTGACGGCCACGTCGACGTTGGTTCCCGGCTTCCAGTAATGCTCTGGGCGCCAACGTACTTCGCGCCGGTTCAGCCAGTAGAACGCACCCTCGACGGGAGGGTTGGTGGTGATCTTGATGGCCTTCTCGGCGGCGACGCGGTCGGCGATGTTCTCGTCGAAGCGGATCGCGACCGGTTGCCCGACGCCTACCACCTCGCCGTCACTTGGCACGACATAGGGCATCGTCAAGTGCGCGGGCGAACTGGTCTGGAAGGTCATCTGGCGAGTCGCCGCGCCACCCAGACCCGTCGCCTTGGCACTCAGCGTGTAGCGGCGGTTGTAACCGAGCTGTTCGGTGGTCTGCCAGTGCAAGCCGTCTGGGCTGAGCTGGCCCGCGATCTGCCGGCCGTTGTCGTTGACCATGGCGACCGACGCCAGCACCCCGTCGGACACGCTCACCGTCACCGGCGCGTCCACGGTGACCCCGACCGCGCCGTCGGTGACCGACGAGGTGAGCTTGGGCACCAACAGGTCGGCAAACGGCGTGCCCTTGTTCTCGATGACCTTGGCCGCGACGGGCGCACTGGGGCCGCTGCTGCAGGCAACACCGAACACAGCAACCAAGACCATGGCGGCAGCCAGCCATGATCGGCGTCTGCGCAAAGGCGTCATCAAGTGACCTTCCACTATCTGTTCGCAAAATCTGGTCACCGCTGACCCTGGATTGTTTCCCGTATTGTAGTGCCTCAGCGGCACTGCCCGCGGACATGTGAACCGATTGGTGTCCCCGCGATCACCCGTGTACACCATAGATCCGTCCCAGGGATTTCCCTCTGCGACGGCATGCCTGTTATTGTCGAGAGCCGGTTTCAGGCCGAGCAAGCGCCGTTAGCTCAGTTGGTAGAGCAGCTGACTCTTAATCAGCGGGTCCGGGGTTCGAAACCCTGACGGCGCACTTCCTCAAATCCGCAGTTCTAGCGGTGTTTCTGCGAGACGGAACGGGCCGACACCGGCCCGACTTTCGTCGTTTTCGGCCCGAAAATCTTCCACCGATCCTCTACGCAGCGGGAAGGATGCCGCGGCAGCAAACCCGCGCGTTGGCCGAATCTGTCGGCCCGCCTGCCTACGATTCCGGACATGACCTTCGGACGCAGAGCGGCGCATTGGTGGCCGATCGGACTACTGGCCGCCCTGGGCGTCGTCGCGGCGCTCGACATGACCGACAGGCTCCAACCGACCTACAGGTGGCTGCACAAGCACGTGTCGCCGGAGGGCTGGCAGGCGCTGGCCGCGTGGGCCACAGTCGCAATCGCACTCGGTGCCGCTGCGTTCGCCTGGTCGCAGGTCCGCGAAGCGCGCCGCACCCGCGAGGAACAAGCACAGCCAAACGTCGTGTTGTACACCGAACTGAATCCATCGACAAAACAGTTCATCGAGATCGTCGTAAAGAATTTTGGCAAGACTCCCGCCTACCACGTGAAGGCAACGTTTGATCCGCCACTGAAGGCGACGCCGAATCTGCTTTCAAACGGCAAGCTCGCGGAGGTTCCCATCCCAAAGTTCCCGATACTTGCGCCCGGCCAAGAATGGCGGACCGGTTGGGATCACTCCATTTCGCGAAAGGAACACCAAAAGAAATCGGCACCGCTTGCCGGAAAAACCGAATCCGAATTGACTGACGAACAGAAACTCACGATTCAGGCGCAAACGAGCTACACCCGCGAAACTTATTCGTACGAGCAGGTGATCGCGGACATGACGCTACCATTGATGCACACCGCATCGGTCACTTACGAGGACGGCCACGGAAAACAGTTCGACACAAAAGCAGTCCTTGATTCCGAATTATTCAAGGGCACCACTTGGGTCGACATCAAGACTGTGCACGATCTTGTTAAGATGCTAGAGAAGCAGTTAGAAGAACAAAACAAGGGCCTCGAAGCTATCCACCGCCGATTGGCCGAATTCGGCACCGAGCATGATGGTATCTGGATATACACCAGTGGCGACGACGACGAACACCAATATCGGCGTGCGATCTCCAATGCGCAGGCACAGGAATCCCGCGAATCAAGGGGTCACCTTGAATGGGCTATGTCGGGCAGAAAAGGCGACGATCCGTGGAAGCGGCCGAACCCCAACGACGTGTCCCAAATTCCAATCGAGACAGTCAATATCGGTGATTGGTTCGTTCCCGGCGATGACGAATCATTCCAATTCGGTCATGCTTGGCGGGTCGCTTTCATCAAGAAGCACGAATTCGAAGACTTCGGCGCTGTAGTTGAATTGTTCAGATCGGACGGCGATTCCATCCGAGAGCGCGAAGGTACGCAGATTTGGTGTACTAGGACGCTATCGTGACGGACGAAGATCCCGACTTTCAACATCCAAAATGTTATGCGAATCTGCACGGCGGGTGTTCTACCAAAATTTCCGGTGAGCATTATTTCTCGCATTCGATGATCAAGCTTTACACATTCGATGATCCCGAAATTAAGATCATGCGCAATCACCGTTTCGGCATACCGACGGGAGTGAGTCCCAAAAACTTCGTCGTCAAAGCGTTGTGTGTCAATCACAATAGCGCGTTGAGCGGTACCGACGCGACCGCGTTGCAATTCGCAACCTTCGTTCGGCGGATCGCACTGGACTTCTTGGGTGGTGCGGGAGACTGGGGCGGACCCGAACAGATCACGGTCTCGGGGGATGATTTCGAACGCTGGGCACTCAAATTGTTGCTCAATCATGCTGCCGGTAAGGCGTTTTCGGCGAACAAGGGCAAGATCCATAGCCCGATCCCACCGATCGCAGTCGACTACCTGTTGGGTAAGAAGGTCTGGCCGAAAGGCTTGGGACTGTGCGTCGCGGGCGACCCCGAGAATGAGAGCCTAAAGTTCGATCCGTTTACGAAGCTG
Organism: Mycobacterium sp. NGS49; assembly: GCF_059812565.1. NCBI lineage: Bacteria > Bacillati > Actinomycetota > Actinomycetes > Mycobacteriales > Mycobacteriaceae > Mycobacterium > Mycobacterium sp. NGS49. Next base: position 148,816 of record NZ_JCALCX010000002.1, read on the forward strand.
GAATACACCCTCACGGATTTTTGGGGCGCGTACCCAATCCTGTGGCACGCGGATCAATCGCTCGGGGGCGGAATTGTCGAATTGAACGGATTCAGCTTCGGTCTATCAGTCCTTCCCATTATCGCGGCTACACCGAAGCCAACAGAGTCAAAAATTGGTTCCGCGGATGCGTTGAACGGCCCGACTACATCGAATGGAACTTGAACGGCGTTGGGAAACGCGTGAACTTCACCTGGACAAGCCCCAGTGATCACCTGTACATGTCACCGACGCCACCGCCGCACAAGTAGCTGGCTGGCTGCGCGGGCACTGGGCGATCGAGAACAAACTGCACTGGGTACGCGACGTCACCTACGCCGAAGACCACTCCCAAATCCGGGCCGGCAGCGAAACCGGCCCATCAAACTACTGCTGACCTCATGAAACATGACTTTGCCGAGGCCCTGGGGGTACACCAGCGTCCTCTCCTAGGAGTGCTGAGGGCGGAGGCAGCGCGCTCGTTTGCTCCGTGATTTCCTCGACGTTTGAACCAGCGCGACGAGCGCGGGTCTTGTTGCGCTCCGACGGCACCCGATGTGACGAGGCTAACAGTGTGGATGTGATTGTGGCAGCGTATTCACCCGGGTAGCGACGCCGTCAACCATTCCGTCGAGGCCGGCTCCTCGGTGTCCAGTTGCATCCCCCGATCAGCAGGAGTCGTAAGGATTGGTGATCAACACTCGCTTACCTAGGGCTGGCCGGCTAGGCCGGCGAAAAGTACGGCGTTTGTTGGGGATGTCGCCGACGACAAAACGTATGAATTCATGTGCCCTATCCTCGGCGTTGCCCTCGGGAGTTTTTCCATGAAGATAGCCGCACAATTGACCCGAAGATGATTGTTATAATCACCGCAACGTTTATCCCGCTGCGGGGCTCAAGCCGAATCCATCAAGTAGCGGACGCTGGTGTGCCCTTCGGCGCCGTCAGTCCCCGCCGGATGCGACGCGTATGACGACGACAACCTCGGCCCGGCTCGGCGCCGACAGCTCGCAAATGATGGCCGACGGACGCGTGACAATGGCGCCGTTGCCTACGTGCACTAGCCTGAACCCCGGAAGGTCCGAAGTCGAGGTCGACTGCTCGTGTGCCCCTGAGTGCCACGGTGATCAACTCTGGTGAGGCCGGTCTTGGCAGCGGGAATCAGCAAACAGCGTCGGCATGACCGCCGCAACGGATTCACTATCGCAGCGAGGCCGCCAAATACTCCGACGAATCTGGATCCGTGGTGTCCAGCTGCATCCCCACCTCTGCGAGCAGAGCGCGAAGTTCGTCGCTGGTTACTCGGTGCACTTGGTGTGACTGGGTCAACTTTTTCCCGTCGTATTCCAGGCTGAACTCTGCGAAGACAATCCCGTCCTGGTTGCTCAAGATCGTCATGGTCTGCGCCGTCTGACCATCAGACCTGTGATAGCTGCCCCGCGGCCGCTGTGCGAACCATTCTGGCGATCGCCACTCGAAGATGACCTTACCGCCGGGCTTGAGGTGGTGTGCGACGGTCGTCAGTAAGCTGCGGCGAAATTCGAGACCCGGATAGTTGACCAGGCTGCTGACCGCCAGTACGACGTCGAACCTCTCGGGTAACCGCAGATGTTCGATGCGTGCTTGGACGGTGCGGGCATGACGGACGTGGGAGAGCATGTCTGCTGAGTCGTCCACCGCTGTGACGTGATGGCCGTATTCGGACAGCGGGTCAGCAATTCGTCCTACACCAGCTCCCAAATCCAACACCGAGCTTGCCGGCTCCAGCATCGCCGCGATGAGACCGACCTCGGCGGTTGCCGGTACGCGACAGAAGATCTCAACCAGGCTGCCGTCGAGGGTTACCGGGCCTGTGGGACTCGGTTCGGTGGGCGAGTCAGCGGGAGTCATCGAGTCTCATGATCAAATCGGGCTGTCGCCTAACTTGAGCACCGCGTCTCATTCCCCGGTTTCATCGGCACTAAAGAAAATTCCAGAGCAGCAGGCGATTTCGCGCTCGCTGAAGAGAATTTCATGGGACATGGAATCACCTCCTCGGGCGCGGTCACGTTAGATACCGTAAGAACGACACGAAGCAAGTGAAGCCAAGCTAGCAAGTTGAAGCGCGCCTAGTGTCCGCCCATCAGCCGATGTCATCGGATGACAGGCGTGTCCACCGATCGGTGGACAGAATCTGTACCCAGACCGAGCCCGTGTGAGCTCATCGACACGATCCGACCAACCAGCAGTCGCCGTCATCACTTGCACTTTATTTCGGGCCGTCCGTCGTATCGGTGGTGGGCGGCTATCCCAAATCGGTCACGGTAAAGGTGTCGCACTTGTTGGGATCGCCGGTCTGATACCCGACGGTGAACCATTTCTGCCGTTGTCGCTCAACGGCTGCAGGTACGGAACCCCGGTGCTCTCCTGTTTGACCGTCGATGCGTAGTGTGCCCAGACGCCGGCGTAGCAGTCGGCCTGCAACTCGGTGCGTACACCGTTGCCGCTGGCCCCCTGCGCCCCTTGCTGGGCACGGCCGAGCACTCCCAGTAGGTTCTGTACGTGGTGGCCGTATTCGTGGGCCACCACATATCCTTCTGCGAATGGTCCACCGCTGGAACCGAATTGAGTGACCAGCACTTGGAAGAAGTCGGTGTCGAAGTATGCGGTCTTGTCCACCGGGCAGTAGAATAGCCCGACGTCGCTGCTGGCCGGCCCGCATCCGGTGCTCACCTGCCCGCTGAACAGTCGCAGGTGTGGGCGGGTATAGCGGTTGGGCATGAGTTGCTTCCACACCGCATCCAGCGAGTTTCCGGTGGCAACCACGCGGCATTGCACGTATCTGTTGGCGTCGGCGCCGGTCCTGCACTGGCTCAGGTCGAACCCGGGTGCCACGGCTTCCCGGTTGTCAACGGGCTGCTGGCTCAGGACGCCGCCCGGGTCGACACCGAGAAACAACGCGACCACCACGATCAACAGCCCGCCGATGCCACCACCGATGGCGAGCCGGCCCCCGCCCCCGCCGGAGGACGATGCGGTGCTGGTGTCGATCTGCATACCCTCGTTGAAGGTCATTGCACGCTCCCCAAGTCGTGCCCGCTACCGGGTCGAACCAGCCTAACGCTGCTCCCTGGTGGCAAACCTGGTGTCGGTGTACCTGCGCAGATTGGCAAGAAACCGGCGCAGCGCAAGGTTCAGCAGGGGCCGGAGCAGAAACATGCCCACTACCGCCGGTCCGGCAGGTTTTTGCGCCATTGTCCAGGTGAGCCGACAGCCGCCCAGGATGACCTCGACCCGATAATCTTCAGCGAATGCGGCGACAGCCTGATTTGAGCATTCGTTGAACCGAAACGTCATGCGGTGAAATGGTTCCCAAACCATGAACTCTTCATTGGCTTCCATGCCGCCGTGCATGTCGACGGTGCGGGTGGTGCCGACATGGTAGGGCTGAGGACTGGTCCAGGTCACCTTCTTGATCGCTGACGCCCACCGCGGCCAGGCTTCCGCGTCGGCGAATACCTCGAACAGCTGCTCGGGGGTGATGGCCAGGTCGACGCTATTGCGGAATCGATAAGGCGCGGTTTCGAAGAAGCTCAGGTCGACGCGCTCGCAGGGGAACATGTTTAAAGAGATTAAGCCGACATCAAGCCGTCCGGCTAACCCGCCGACGTCGCGTGCTTTACCGGGTTTGAGACAAACTCGCGGATATCCGACAAAGGCCTCAAGAGAGCACAGCCGAGGCGTACGATCCATTTGCTATTGCGCATGCCGACAACAGTTGACGGAGATTCCAGATGTCGATTGTCATTGTGCCGCCGGATGTGATGGCGCTGGCGGCAGCGGATCTCGCGGATATCGGTTCGGCGCTGACCGCGGCCAACGCGGCGGCCGCGGTCCCGACCAGTGGGTTGGCGGCTGCTGCTGCCGATGAGGTGTCGAAGGCAATTGCGGCGGCATTTTCCAGCTACGCCCAGCAATACCAGGCGCTGAGCGCTCAGGTGGCGACGTTACAGAGCCAGTTCGTGCGGGCGCTGACGGATGCCGGCAACGCGTATGCGGCTGCTGAGGCGGCGAATGTCTCGCCGCTGCAGACCCTCGAGCAATTCCTGCTCGGTGCGATCAATGCCCCTACTATTGCGGGCCGTCCGTTGATCGGCAATGGCACCAACGGGGCCCCGGGGACAGGGGAACCGGGTGGGCCTGGTGGGTATCTCTTGGGTAACGGCGGCAATGGCGGCTCGGGTGCCCCCGGGCAGGCCGGGGGTGCCGGTGGGGCCGCCGGATTGCTCGGCAACGGCGGGGCGGGCGGCGTCGGGGGTGCCGGAGCGTCGGGCGGCAAAGGCGGTGCCGGTGGGTGGCTGTGGGGTAATGGCGGTGCCGGGGGGGCCGGCGGCACCGGCGGCGGGTCTGGTGGAGCAGGTGGCAACGCGCTGTTCTTCGGCTTTGGTGGTAACGGCGGCCCTGGTGGGGTCGCAAGCGGATCCGGTAACGGCGGGGCCGGCGGGGCCGGTGGTGGCGGCGGCGCGCTCATAGCCATTGGCGGGGCGGGCGGCGCCGGCGGCGCCGCAACCACTGGAACCGGCGGGGCCGGCGGTTCCGGCGCGTTAGCAAACGGCTTGTTCGCTAGCTTGGGCGGGGCTGGTGGGCACGGCGGCGACGCAACCACGGGAACCGGCGGGGCCGGCGGTGCCGGAGGAGACACATTATCCAACAGCCTCGTGGGCGTGGGCTTCGGCGGCGTCGGCGGGGCCGGCGGCGCTGGTGTTGCCGGCGGGGCTGGCGGGGCCGGCGGCGTTGCCGCTTCCTCGGGCCTCGTTGGAATCTATTTAGGATTCGGAGGTTCTGGCGGGATTGGCGGCGCCGCTACCACTGGGGTCGCCGGGGTCGGCGGTGCTGGCGGCGACGCTTTAGCCTTCGACTTGGTCGGGTTCGCCGTGGCCCACGGCGGCCCCGGCGGGGTTGGTGGGGCCGCCACCGGGTCCGGCGGCACCGGGGGGGCCGGCGGCAACGGTGGCTACGGCTTCGCGGCCGTGGGCGCGGGCGGCGGCGGTGCGGGCGGGGATGGCGGTGCCGCTGTCCTCGGCAACGGCGGCGCTGGCGGCGCCGGTGCCGATGGCGTCGGGTTGCTGGCCGGTGCAGGCGGTACCGGCGGGCGCGGCGGCGCGGCTCCCACTGGTAGCGGCGGCAGCGGCGGGGCCGGCGGTGCCGGTGTCGGATTCATCGGGGCGGGCGGGAGCGGTGGCGGCGCCGGCACCGGCCTCGCGGTCAGCGGCGGCAACGGAGGCACCGGCGGCAGCGCTTACGGCCTGCTCTCAGCCAGCGGCGGGACCGGAGGGGCTGCAGGCCCGGGTACCAGCGGGTTCGGCGGCAACGGCGGCAGCGGAGAGAGTTTGTTGGTCGCGCTGGGCGGTGACGGCGGGCACGCCGGCACGGGCGCCGGGGTCAACGGCGGCCAGGGAGGTAACGGCGGTAGTGCCTCCGGCGCACTCGCGGCCTTTGCCGGCGACGGTGGCGCCGGCGGTCCGGGTACCAGCGGGTTCGGCGGTGGCGGCGGTGGCGGCGGCAACGCCACGAGCCTGTTCGTCGCGGTGGGCGGGGCCGGCGGGCATGGCGGCGATGCTTCCACAGGAGGTGGCGGAGGCGGCGGTAACGGGGGCCTGGGCAACGCCTACAGCCCGCTGCTAGCCAACGTCGCAATCGGTGGTGTCGGTGGGCACGGCGGCGCCGGAACTGATGGTGGCGACGGCGGTTTCGGCGGTGCCGGCGTTTCCTACGGCATCGCTGCGATCGACTTAGTGCTGGCGGGCGATGGCGGCATGGGCGGCGCGGCTACCACTGGAACGGGCGGGGCCGGCGGTGCTGGCGGTCTGCTTTTTTCTCTTGACGTGCTTGGGTTTGGCCTGTTCCACGGTGGCGCCGGCGGGGATGGTGGGGCAGCCACCGGGACCGGCGGCACCGGCGGGGCGGGCGGCAATGGGAGTAGCGTCTCCACGGTCTGGGGCGTGTGCGGCGGCGGTGCCGGCGGGGATGGTGGGGCCGCCACCGGAACCGGCGGCACCGGCGGCAATGGCGGCAACGGGGGCTTTGCGGCAGGGGCTGGAATCGGGTGGGGCGGCTCCGGCGGGCACGGCGGCGCGGCCCCCACCGGTACCGGCGGTGATGGCGGCGCCGGCGCCGACGGCGGCGGCATCATCGGCTCGGGTGGCAATGGCGGTGACGCGGGCAGCGGCCTCGGGGCTGCTAGCGGCGGCAATGGCGGCAACGCCGGAATTGCGAACAATGGCATGTTCGTCCCGTCCGTATACGGCGACGGTGGCAACGGTGGCAACGGCGTCAACGGCGGAAGCGGCGGCAAAGGTGGCAGCGCCGGCACACTGGGCACACCGGGAAGGAACGGATCGCCATAGGCTTGCTGGGTGGCCATTGCCGGGCTCATCGCCGGATTGTTGCAAATTGACAGTGCGCCGGTGTGCAGTCCGAGCCGGCGCCCGCGCAGTGTTCATGTGCATGCACGTTCGTCGCATCCAACGACAACAGCTTCGCGATGTCAGCAGCCGTCCCGTGTCGCCGGGTGGGGCGGCCGGGTTCCCTTAATGAGCGGGTCCGGGGTTGGAAACCCTGACGGCGCACCACCGAAAACCGCGGTCAGGCACGTTCCTAGCCTCGCGTTTGACTTGGCGGACGCTCGTTCAGCGAAATCGGCGATTCACCCTCCACTCGGGCGGGATCGCCCGGCAAACGGCATGCCGGATCGCGTGCCGATCACCGACGGCCGGGCGGCTACGCCGCGGGGGCCGACAGGACCTGGATAACCACGTTCAGCGGTTCCGGCGATGTCGCGGTGTCGCCGATATACGGATGAGCGAGTTCCAGGACGAGGAACAGGTCGGTGGCAAGCAGCACGCCCACCGTAGCGACCAACGCGTAGTGAATGGCGGGTTTCTCGACGCTGTAAACGATGACGCAGCCCAGTACCAGCCCGCTGAGCAGGAAGAAGACTATCCACATTGACCAAGGCAGGCCGTTTGCGGTGCGGGCCCGGATTATCCGGTCTGTGCGTGCCTGACCGATCTTGTTGAGTGAGTCGAAAGAGGTAGCCAGGGAAGCCTTTTGGGTATCGGTGCGGGGTTGAACTTCCTCGTATGCGGCACGCAGGCGCTGCAGCGCTTGGCCGGCCGCAGGATAAGCGTGGCCGTTGGCGGCAAGCGGCCACTCGGTTACCGCCGTGCGTTCATAGTCCAGCAGCGCCTGCCGAATTCGGTCACCGTCGGCCTTGTCGAAAACGGTGGCGTCGTTGGCCATCTGTACCCCGGTCGTACCCTCGGCCCGCATCGCATCGTCAGAAGTATTGGTCTCACCCCACATCGCGCTGACGATGAAACCCGTGAAGAACGCGTACACGAAACCCACCAGCAAGAAGGCGAACTGCGTCACCTCGCTGCGCTCATCGCCCCTGAGGCCGGGAAACCGACGCCGGACATATGTCAGCACGAGCACTGCTCCGCCTGCGACCAGGACATTGAGTCCGAGTAATAACAGCCACGACGGCACATTGCTCACGATCCAACCGCTCACCAGCCACGCTCCTCGAAAGCATCGCGCCGCAAACCCCCGGCGAGAGATGCAAGTATGGGCCGGCTGTGAATTCGCGGGCCCGCCGTTTCGACTCTAGGCGCATGTCTGCGGCGTGACGTCACTTCGGCCACAGTCCGCACGGCTGGGAGAGCTCGGTTCAAGGACGACACGCGCCGATTACCGATGGGCAAAAAGGTAGTTCGCTGAAAACAATTCGTCGCAGCGTCTAGGGTCGGTAGTGACCCCTCAACGGAAGATGAGGCGGCGGAACGTGGCGAAGCTTCGACGGTGCCCGGACAGGCTCACGCCCCGGGCCTGATCGACGCCGGCGTGATCGTCGCCGCGGCATGGGACTTCCTAGGAATGCCGATCTTCAACCGCGGCGTGCTGGAGACCGAGCCCGAAGACGCCGATCTCTTTGCAGTGAGTTCAGGAGTGGCCGAATGACCAGCAAGCTGACGGGCGACGTGGTGCGCGCGGGTGATCCCGGGTACGAGGCGGCGCGAATCGGGTGGAACCGCTTGTATTCGCGCTATCCCGAGGCAATCGTGTTCTGCGCCAACACGCAGGACGTGGTCAACGCGGTCGAGTGGGCGCGCGAGGAGGGCATCGCCCTGCGTGCGCGCAGCGGACGTCACAGCCTCGATGGCTGGTCCTCGATCGACGGCGGCCTGGTTGTCGACGTGAGTCGGATGAAGAGCGTCACGATTGACGAGGCGGCGCGCACGGCGGTGGTCGGCACCGGGCTCACGCAGCAGGAAGCGGTTGCGGCGCTCGGGAAGCGCGGTTTTGTCGTCCCGACCGGCTCGGAGGGGGGCGTCGGGCTCGGCGGCGTGGTCCTCGGCGGAGGCTTCGGATTACTCACCCGCAGTTTGGGTTTGGCATCCGACAACCTGCTCGCGGCCGAGGTCGTGGTGGCCGACGGCGCGCGCTCGGCAAAGGTTGTCGCGGCCACCGAGGACAGCAACGCCGACCTGTTGTGGGCGTGCCGCGGCGGAGGAGGCGGCAACTTCGGAATCGCCACGTCCTACACGCTGAAGCTGCACGAGCTCGCCCACGTCGAGTTCGCGATCGTCAGGTGGACCGGACACGATCATCTGGGCGCCATACTTCGCACCTGGCAGCGAGACGCGCCGGTCGCCGACGAGCGCCTGACCAGTGCGCTCGAGGCCGGCTCCGACGCCGTCGAGCTCACGGCGGTGCTGCACGGCGGCTCACGCGACGAACTGGATGCCGAGCTACGTTCCCTACTGGCGATCGGCACACCCGAGGTGACCTACACCAACGATGCCTGGCCGAATCTCTATCAAAACATCGACAGGGGGCCGGATCTCCCGTTCTGGAAGTTCTACTCTCAGTTCGTCACTCGCCCATTCCCCGACGAAGCGATCGATGTGGTCGTTCGCTTCATGGCGAACACACCCAGCGCGCCGAGCAACTTCTTCTGCTCGAGCTTCGGCGGGGCGGTGCGCCACGCTCCGCCCGGGGGGTCGGCGTTCCCACACCGCGAGGCGCTGTTCTACTGCGAGCCGGGCGCGGCCTGGGACGACCCCGCACTGAACTCGAAGGCTCTGGGCTGGGCCGTCGACTTCTGGCGCGCACTGCGCCCCTTCGGCGACGGCGCCTACGTCAACGTGCCCAATGCTCCCGCATCCGACTGGGAGCGCGATTACTACGGCTCCAACCGCGAACGGCTGCGCAAGGTCAAGGCCCACTACGATCCGACGAACGTTTTCCGCTTCGAGCAAAGCGTGCCTCCCGCCGCCGGCTGATCGGGTTGCAGCGTCGGATCCGGCTTGAGCAGCAGCCACACGGCCACCGCAGAAGCGAGCAGCAGCGCCGAGCCGACCCCCGCGGCGATCGCCAGCCCGTCGGTAAACGCCGTCTTGGCGGCCGTCAGGACGCCTTGTGCCCGGTCGACGGACAGCCCCCTTGCCGCCAGGGTCGCACCGGCGAGCGAGTCCCGGGCATGTGCCGCCACGGCATCCGGGGTACCGGGCGGAATCGCCAGTCCGCGATATGCGGCGGTGACAATGGAACCAAGTATCGCGATGCCAAGCGCCGCGCCGAGTTCGTAGGCGGTCTCCGAGACCGCCGCTGCCGCGCCCGCCCGCTCTGGCGGGACGCTGGCGATGATGACGTCGCTCGCCGCGGTGAAGGCCAGTCCGAGGCCGACGCCGACGACAAACAGGGCGACGCCGAGCTGTGGGTAGCCGGTGGATGGGCTGATCAAAGTCAGCGAGGCCGTCGCGGCACCGACGAGCGCCAGCCCCGTCGCGAGGACCGCGCGCTGCGACCAGTAACGCACGGCGACACCGGCCAACAGGCCGAATACGGTCGCGCCGACCGCGGCAGGCAGTTCGGCCATCCCGGCCCGCAGCGGGTTGTATCCCTGAACCAGTTGAAAGAACTGGGACAGGAAGAACACCAGGCCCGAAAGGCCAAGGACGGAAAGCAAGTTGGCGGCGACCACAACTGAGAACCCGCGATTGGCGAAAAGCCGGATGTCGATCAACGGTGTACGCAGCGTGAGCTGCCGCCTGACGAACAGTGTCAACGCCGCGGCCCCGACGACACCGATCGCTGCCACCTCGACCCCGAGCCCGCCGGCGGCACCTTGCTTGAAGGCGTAGACGAGGCCGAGCATGCCCACGAGCGCCAGCGCGACGCTGGGCAGGTCCCACGGCCCCGGCGCAGAGTTGCGATGTTCGGGCAACAGGACGGAACCGCCGACGAGCAGCACGACCATCACCGGGATGTTGATCAAAAACACTGAGCCCCAACAGAAGTGCTCCAGCAGCAGCCCACCGGTCACGGGGCCCAACGCGGTACCGGCCGAGAACATTGCGGCCCAGACGCCCACGGCCACGGTGCGTTCGCGTGGCCGGGGAAACAGACCGCGGATCAACGCGAGGGTCGACGGCGCCAACGCTGCCCCGGCCACACCCAGCAGCGCCCGCGCGCCGATCAGCGCCCCGGCGGTTGGCGCGTATGCGGTTACCACCGACATACAGGCGAAAGCCGTTGCGCTGCAGAGTAACAGCTTCTTGTGGCCGATCCGGTCGCCGAGGCTGCCCATCGTGACGAGCAGACCCGCCAGCACGAACGAGTAGATGTCGCCGATCCACAAGACCTGCGTCACCGTCGCGCCGAGGTCCTCGGTAATCAGCGGGGTGGCAACGGCCAGCACGGTGCCGTCGACGCCGATCACCAGCACTCCGAGGCTGAGTACCGCGAGCGCCAACCAACTCCGCGTCATGACCGGCTCACCCCGTGGAGCAGCAGGTCGGTGACCATCTGGGTGAAGTCGCGGCGCGCGGCCCGTCCGGCCTGGATGACCCACGCAGCGCCGGCGACAAGGTCGTAGAACGCCTCGGTCAACCAGACGGCACTCAGATCTGGGCGGAACTCGCCTTCCCGCTGGCCCCGCTCGAACAGTTCCCTGATCCCGGCGTCGATCTCCGCCCAGTCCTGCTGCGCCTCGTCGGCATCGCAATCCTGACTCTGGGCGCAGAGAAACGTGAGGTATCCGGACACCGGCTCGCACGCGGTCACCAAGCGCTGCAACGCTTCTGAGGCGGATCCGTCCTGACAACGGGCGGTCTTCAGGGCCTCACGCAGCTGCGCCACGGCGAGCTGGTTCAGTGCCTCGAGGAGTGCGGCCCGCCCGGCGAAGTAACGATGCAGCGTCGCGCGACTTACGCCGACGGCCGCGGCGATATCGTCCTGGGTCGCGTTGGGCCGCCGGCCGAGGACATCCGCCGCGGCGTGCAACACCCGTTCACGATTCGACGTCATGAGACGATCGTATCTCATATGAGACATATTTGTCTCACCAGACAAATACTCGTCGCCCACAGCCCGGTCGTGCAGACTGGACTACGTGGAAATGAGCACGTCCGGATGCACAAGCGGAGACACGCGTCAGGGCCGGCGCCGAGAAGACAGGCGGTAGTGCGATGAGCTGGACGACCTTGCTCACGACCACTCTGGTGCCGGTCGCGTCCGTTCTGTCAACCGCGACGGTGGCGGTCTGGACTAAGCGCATCGACGCCAGAACCAAGCGAGAGGACCGGGCCCACGCGCTGGTCCTCGAATACGAGAAACGGGCCGGGGAGGACAAGAAGGCGGTCCTGAAGCGCCTCATCTCCGCCATCCTCCATCTCAAGCGCGGCGCAGAGCCACTTTCGGGAACCCAGGTCACCGAAGAGAGCATCAGCAGAAGGCGGGCTGCGGCCACCAGGGAGTTGTACGAATTCCGCGCACGGCTGGGTCTCGACGACGGAGTCGCCGAGCTGATGATCTATGCCGCGGAGCCCGTTCGCGACCTCACCGAATTGATCCTTGACGAATGGGACCGCCAATTTCGCGAGCACGGCTACTCGCTGACGCAGCTGGATGCGTGCAAGGAACAACTCCAGAACGCCGTCGACGTCCCAGCCGATGAGGATGAGGCGATGATTGAACGGAAGCGAAAGTGGATTGCGCTGCGGGACGAAGAAGCATCGTTTCTCAAGGAACTCGGCGATGAGTCGGACCTTGACGTCGATGCGCTGGTGGCGCTGTGCAACCGCACGCTGAAAGCTGCCCACACGGACCTCCGCGGTGGCTACGGCATAGAGACATAGGGGCATAGATCAGTGACCGACGGCGTGCCCGGGAGTGGGAACCGAGGGGGATCTGGAAACCCTTCCGAGAGCCGGCCACCGCAAGGCGCAGCAGGCGACACCGCCGACCTCGAGGCGGCTTTCCAGCGGGCGCTGCATTCCGGTGACCTCGAGCAGGCGGCGCCGGCAGCCTTCAACCTGGCGCGCCAGCTGGCCGCCGCGGGCGATGCCGAAGGTGCGAGCGCCGCGTATCAGTGGGCCATTGATTCCGGGCACCAACATTGGGGGTCAGCGGCCGCATTCGGCCTCGGGTTCATGCTGGCCGGTCAGGGCGATAGGGCGGGCGCGACCGCCGCCTACCAGCTGGCGATCGATTCCGGCCACGCCGAGCACGCACCGATGGCGGCACTGAATCTGGGCAACTTGCGCGACGAGCAGGGCGACATGGACGGCGCGACGGCGGCATACCGGCTGGCCATTGAATCCGAGCACGAGCAGTCGATTCTGCTCGCCCTGCTGCAACTGGGCGGGATGCGCGGACGCCGCGGCGATGCCGCCGGCGCCGAAGTGGCTTACCGGATCGCGGTGGCATCCGGACATCCGGAGGTGGTGCCGACGGCGGCGTTCAATCTGGCGTTGACCAGAGAAGCGCTCGGCAACGCCGCCAGCGCCGCGGACGCTTACCAGATCGTCATCGACTCCGATCACCCCGAGCTCGCGCGCATGGCCGTATTCAATATGGCCTTGCTGCTGGAGAAGCAGGGTGATCTCGCCGGTGCGGCGGCGGCTTACCGGGTCGCGGTCGACTCTGGCCACCCCGAACAGATGCCCAAGGCACTGGTCAATCTCGGGCAGCTGCGGGAGAAGTCCGGTGATGTCGAGCGCGCCAAGGCGTCCTATCGGTTGGCGATCCAAACCCGGGATGCCGACGCGGCGCCGAAGGCCGCGATCAACATGGCGAAGCTGCACGAGAAGGATGGCGAATTCCCCGACGCCACAGCGTTCTACCAGTCGGCGGTCGATTCGGGTCATCCGGAGTACGCGCCGGAGGCTGCGAATGCTCTGGGAATGCTGCGGGCCGGGCTGGGCGACATCGACGGTGCCACCACCGCGTATCAGGTCGCACTCGATTCAGGCCACCCCGACCACGCGCCCGGAGCGGCGTTGCGATTCGGAATCCTGTGGGCCGGGCAGGGCGAGGTCTCGCGCGCGGCGGCCGCTTTCCGGCTGGCAGCCGACTCGGGCAACACCGAATCCGGGCCGGCCGCCGAGTTCGGCTTGGGCACGTTGTGGGCCGAGCACGGCGACATGCCGGCCGCACAAGCCGCGTTCCGGCGGGCCATCGAGTCGGGCCATCCGGTATGGGCGCCAAAGGCCCTCGAGCGATCGCAGGGCACGGTGCCGCGAGCGCGGCGCCGATCGATCTTCGGCGCCCGCAGAGGTCGTTGAGCACCGCAAACGGCTCACGCCCCGGTATGCCGCGCGGATTGCTGTTCGGCCACATCGGTTCCCGGTGTCATGACCCAGCGAATACTGCCGACCAGCACACGTCCGGCCATGCGCGTCACCGTCGCATCCAGCACCGGGAGGTAGGGCAAGAGCAGGGGGAGGCGCGCCCACGCAGGAAGCATGGCCACCGCAGTGGCGGCCAACACTCCGTAAGCAGGTCTGGCCGGCAACGGCAACGGGGGCGTCAGGAGGAGAAACCGGGCGGCATCGCGGGCAGCCGGCGTGCCATGCAGTTCCGGGCGGAAATCGTCGATCCGGTCGCGCAGTTCCTGCTCGGTCCGCGGCGGTTCGGGCACGCCGAGCGCCGTTGCCACCGCGGCCATATCGGCGACATAGCCGTCTCGGCCGGCCTGGTCGAGCGGGGCCGCACCGTACATCTGATGGGCCAGCAGGAAGCTGTCCACCTCGGCGATGTGCACCCATTCCAACAGGTGCGGGTCCGACGCGTGATAGGGCCGCCCGTCCGGGGCAACGCCGTGCACGTACCGGTGGATGCGACGCACCTGGTCCACCGCGGCTTGGGCATCGGCAGCGCAACCGAAAGTGGTTGTCGCCAGAAATGTACTGGTGCGCTGCAGCCGGCCCCAGGGATCGCCGCGGTAGTCGGAGTGGTCGGCGACGCCGGCCATGGCCAGGGGGTGCAGTGACTGCAACAGCAGCGCGCGCAGCCCGCCGACGAACATCGACGCATCCGCGTTCACCCGGCGGATGGGACGGTCCTCGGCAAACCACCGATCACCCGGTGTGCGGTGTATGCGCTCTCGATTGGCCGGACCCTCGGGCCCGGCCACCATCGCGAACAATCTGCTTCCCAGGTCGCGCCGCACCGCGCCAACCGCTGACGTAATAGACACGTCTCCACCGTACGAGCACGCCGCCGCATTAGGTTGTTGTTGCCGAGTTCGACCCCAAGACCCGAAGAGAGCTGACATGGACGAGATCGAGGTGCTGATCGTGGGTGCCGGGCTGGCGGGCTTACGCTGCGCCGACGTGCTGGCAGCTGCTGGGCGCGATGTACGGGTTTGGGAGGCCGACAACGCGGTCGGGGGCCGGATCCGTACCGACGTCGTCGATGGATTCCGTTGTGACCGGGGCTTTCAGGTGCTCAATCCGGCCTACCCGGAGCTGCGACGGGCCGTCGATGTGGAACAACTGCGTCTACAACCGTTCGGCGCGGGAGTCGCCGTGCGGCGCGAGAATGACACAGCGGTGTGGGTGCACCCGCTGCGGGCCCCGGGGCGACTGCCGGCAATGCTGTCCTCCGGCGGGATCACGCTGCGCGACATCGCCGCCGTGACGCGGTGGGCGATGCCGGCTGTGCGACCGAAAAAACTGAAAGCACAGCGTAATCAGGACCTGAGTCTGAGGGAGGCACTGGACCGGGCGGGCGTGCGCGGTGAGTTGAGACGAGTGGTCGATCGCTTTCTGGCCGGCGTGCTGCTCGAGACATCCGGGGCGAGTTCGAATGCGTTCGCGCTACTTCTTGCGCGGATGTTCGCGCTCGGGGTGCCTGCGCTGCCAGCCGCCGGAATGCACGCCCTGCCGCAGCAGTTGGCCAGCAGGGTAGATGATCGAATAGTGTTCGCACACAGAGTCTTTCGTATCGGGCCCGACGCAAACGATTATGTGGTCCACGCCGACGGGGCGCGAATACGCGCGCGACATGTCGTCGTAGCTACGGACGGCATCGCGGCCGCATCGTTGACCACCACGACCGCGCCGGAAATGCACGGGGTGGTGACCGACTGGTGGGCTACCGATGAGCCGGTGCCGGGACCACCGATGCTCCACGTGGACGCCCGCCGTGATCCCCCGGGACCGGTGCTGAACACGGCGGTGATCAGCGCCGCCGCACCGACGTACGCGCCGCCGGGTCGACATTTGGTCGCGGCCTCTGCGGTGCTGGAACGGGACGGCACCGTGCCAGCCGAGCAGTTGATGCGCGACCACGCGGCAGACATCTTGCGCAGCGACCCCCGTCAATGGCGACTGTTGATCCGACATGTCATTCCCCATGCACTGCCCGCGCAGCTGACCCCGTTGTCGGTGCGTCGCCCGATCCGCACCGCGGCGGGGGTCTGGGTGTGCGGCGACCACCGCGACACGGCCTCGATACAGGGCGCGCTGGTCAGCGGGCGCCGCACCGCCGAGGCTATCCTCTCGGCGCGATGATTCGGCGGGCCGCCTCGACGACGGCCGCACGGCGGGCCGCCAGCACGTCGGGGTCGCCGGTTCGGGCGTCCGGGTGTGGCGACTGAGCCCAGCACAGTCCCACTCCGAACAACACCACCAGCAGTTCCAGGGGCTGCCACGCGGGGTCGACGTAGCGGGCGGCTTGAGCCTCCTCGATGGCGCGAATGTCGCGGGCCGGGACGGCGTCCCACTCCTGCGCGGGCGGCGGGTCCAGCGCCAGCCCTTCCAGGTTGGCCCAGGTGATCATGCGCAGATGCTCGGGCCGCCGGTGAGCCAGGTCGTAGATATCGCCGACGAAGTCGGGTACGGCCTCCGGCCGTAGCGTGACGGCCTCGAAAAACTCCGCACTGTCGGCGGCGACGACACTGCGGAAAAGGGTCTCCTTGTCGCCGAAATGCGCGTAAAGCCGCTCCTTGCTGGCGCTCGCGGCCCGAGCGATGCGGTCGATCCGAGCGCCGGCCAGCCCGAACCGAGCGAACTCCGAGCGCGCCGCGGCAAGGATCGTGTCACGAAGTTCGTCTGTCTTGCGCACCTCCGAAACCTATCATACGAACTAGTTCGTTTGGTAAGGTGTGGCCACGAGTGGAATGGAGCAACGACGTGACCGAGGCGCTTGATGCAGTGATGAACCACCCCCGCCGTGTGCAGATCTTGAGCGATGCGTTGCAGAAGCTTCAGGGCGGCATCCAACCCCTGATCGATTTGTACCGCCCGTATGTCAGCGGCCTGGAAAAGTTGCCGGCCGACGGCCGATTTCTGTTGGTGGGCAACCACACTCAGTTCGTCCAGGCTGAGGTGCTGTTGATTCCGCACTTCGTGCGACGGGTCACCGGCACGCGGGTGCGGCCACTGGCCGACCGCAGGTTCGGAGAGGCGAAAGGATTGGGGCGCGATCTGATCGCCGCCTACGGCGGGGTCATCGGCGCTCCGGATACCGCGCGTGAGCTGATGCACCACAACGAGACGATCCTGGTGTTCCCGGGCGGAGGCCGCGAGATCGCGAAGTTCAAGGGTGAGGAGTACCGGCTGAACTGGCACGGCCGGTCCGGGTTCGCGCGCCTGGCCGTGGAGAACGACTACCCGATCGTGCCCGTCGCCCTGGTCGGCGGCGACGACGTCTACAAGAGCATGGTCACGCGCGACAGCAGGCTGGGCCGGCTCAGCCAAGCCCTCGGCAAGAGGCTGAACGGCAGCTCGGACATGGCGATGCCTGTGCTGCGCGGCATCGGCCCCACCCTCATCCCCCGCCCGCAGCGGATGTATCTGCGCTTCGGCGACCCGATCGACACGACGAAGCCCAACCGGGTGGCCACCGAGAACTGGGTGTCGACGGTGCGCGACCGCACCCAGCGGGAACTCGAGGCAATGCTGCGCGATCTGTTGGCGCTGCGCTCCGACGACCCGTTTCGCGAGCTCAACCCACTGGCCTGGTCCAGTGCGATCACCGTGAGCTAGGCAGGGCGCGATCCCGAAAACACCTGCCGGGCAAAGCGATTCAACGCGTACCCGATCGCGCCGATCACCACGACAGCCGGCGGGACGAGATGGTATCGCGCTGATCGCAACCGCGGGCCTGTCGCGGCTACCGGGTCGCAGGTAATTTTTCTCACTGGGCCCGACCCTCGCTCGCGAGCGTCCCCTAAATGCCGGACACGTGGGCGTGTCGTTGGCAACATGCGGGCGCTGGCCGGCCAGAGTTGCGAAGGAGCAGCATGGGATTCATCCAGCCGAACCTGCCCGTTGTCGAGCTGGCCGAATGGAGCAAACGCCCGCGAGCCGAACGTGTGGTGCCGATGATGCGGCACATCGCCGAGAACGGCTTCGGCACTCCGCTGGTGATGCACGTGATGTACGGCGTGAAGATCGGGCTCTACATTCTCGGCGCCTGGTTATTCGCCTGGGCCACGGCGGGCATCGGCGGCTTCACTGACGTTGCCTCGTGGTGGACTGAGCCGATCGTCTTCCAGAAGGCCGTGCTCTACACCATGCTGTTCGAAGTCGTCGGCCTGGGTTGTTGCTTCGGACCACTGGCGGGACGCTACTTCCCGCCCATCGGGTCGGCGTTGTACTGGCTGCGCCCCGGCACCATCCGGCTGCCGCCCTGGCCCGATCGGGTCCCGATGACGAAAGGCACCGACCGAACCCCCCTCGAGGTGGTGCTCTACGGCGCCCTGCTGATATTGCTGGTCACCGCCCTGACGTCCGATGGCACGGGCCCAATCCCCGTGCTGGACACCACGATCGGTGTGCTGCCCGGCTGGCAGCCGATCGCCATCCTCTCGGTACTGGCCCTACTGGCCCTGCGCGACAAGATCATCTTCCTGGCTGCTCGCGGCGAGGTGTACGCGCCGCTGACGCTGGTTTTCCTGTTCTCCGGCGCGGACATCGTCGTCGGGGCCAAGGTCGTCTTCATGGTCATCTGGCTCGGCGCGGCAACGTCCAAGCTCAACAAGCACTTTCCCTTCGTGATCTCGACCATGCTGGCGAACAATCCCTTCATCCCCTCGGGATTGCTCAAGCGGTCGTTGTTCAAGCGATACCCGGATGACCTGCGGCCCAGCGCATTATCGGGCTTCATCGCGCACTTCTCCACCGCGGTCGAGGGGCTGGTGCCGTTGGTGCTGTTCTTCTCGCACGGTGGATGGCCCACGGCCGTCGCCGCATTCGTAATGATCGTGTTCCACCTGAACATCCTGCTGGCCTTCCCGATGGGAGTGCCGCTGGAGTGGAACGTCTTCATGATGTTCGGCGTGCTGTGGCTGTTCGTCGCGCACGCGGGGCTGGGCCTGTCGGATGTGCACCGGCCGGCGTTGGTGGCCCTGCTGTTCGCGGTGGTCGCCGGCACCGTCTTTGTCGGAAACCTGTACCCGCGCAAGGTTTCGTTCCTGCCCGGCATGCGCTACTACGCCGGCAACTGGGACACCACGGTGTGGTGCGTCAGGCCGTCGGCCGACGAGAAGATCCGCATCGGCTCGCGCGCCCTCGGGCCGATGCAGCACCTGCAGCTGGAGCGGTTGTACAAGAGCAAAGAGGCGACCTTGGTCCCCATCCACCTGGCCTACGCATTTCGCGGGATGAACACGCACGGGCGCGCACTGTTCACCCTGGCGCATCGGGCGCTGGCCGGTTACGACGAGGACGATTACAACCTGTGTGAGGGCGAGGTGCTGTGCGCGATGGTGCTGGGCTGGAACTTCGGTGATGGGCATCTACACAACGAATGCCTCATCGAGGCACTGCAGCAGCGGTGCGGATTTGAACCGGGCGAGGTGCGGGTGGTGGTTCTGGACTCGCAACCCATCCAGACACAGCGGCAGGAGTACCGGCTCGTCGACGCCGCCACGGGCGAGTTCGAGCGCGGATATGTAGAGGTTGCCGACATGGCCGACGCCCAGCCCTGGAACGACGACATCCCGATCCACGTCACCAGCCAGGCCCCCGGCAGGAAAGGTCTTCCCGCATGACGACCGCTCTGGTCACCGGCTACTTCGTGGCGCGGCACTGAGGTAGGCCGACCGTGAAGCTGGTTTCACGTTCGGCAGCGACCGTGAAGCTGGCTTCACGCTCGCGCGACCGGTGTCAGCGCTTCCTGATCCGGTAGATCACCACGACGACGGCAGCCGCGCCGACCCCGGTCAGCGACACCGTCACGATGGGCTTGTTCAGGAACTCGATCACCTTGGCCTTGAGGTCGTCGGCCAGGCGGCGAGGGTTGGCCCGCTCAGCAAGCGAGTCGACGGTCGCCGCCAGCTGCTCGCGGGCTTGGTCGATCTCCTGCTTGATGGTGTCGGGATCGCGGTCCGCCACGTGTCTGTCCTCCAAGTCAGGCTGGTGCACTGACGAACTACCCTAGATCAGCCCGTGTGCGCACTATCGCGCCGGTGAACAGAACGGCGGAAGCACATCTACGGCACGACGGCCCACTGGGTGTGATCCCGCGACGATGACTGGTGAGGAAGCGCAATAAGCTACCCCATGAGGACCGTGCCGCCGCCCGCCGCGCCATCTGGGCACGCAAGCAAGGCACCGACGAGCTGGCCCGCGGTGAACTGGGCGACGGGTAGCGCCGTTCTACGAGTTGCGTGTGCCACTTAGACGAATATTTCCGGCCTGTACAGAATGGAACCAAAATGACCGAGACCACGCGGCTGGCACCAGGTGACAAAGCGCCCGCCTTCAACCTGCCCGACGCCGACGGCAACCAGGTGAAACTGGCTGACTACAAGGGACGCCGGGTCGTCGTGTACTTCTACCCGGCGGCCTCGACACCTGGCTGCACCAAACAGGCCTGCGATTTCCGGGACAGCCTGGCCGAACTCAACGAGGCCGGTATCGACGTCGTCGGCATCTCCCCCGACAAGCCGGAAAAACTGGCGAAGTTCCGCGACGCCGAGGGCCTGACGTTCCCGCTGCTGTCCGATCCGGACCGCAAGGTGCTCACGGCCTACGGGGCCTTCGGCGAGAAGCAGATGTACGGCAAGACGGTCACCGGTGTGATCCGCTCGACCTTCGTTGTCGACGAGACGGGCAAGATCGCCGTCGCGCAATACAACGTCAAGGCCACCGGCCACGTGGCTAAACTTCGGCGCGACCTCTCGGTATAGCCCCCAGGTTCGCCAGCAGTAGCGCCTCGCTCACCGCCGCGCGTTCCAGCACCCCGAGATCCAGGCTTTCGTTGATGCTGTGCGCCTGCGTCCCCGGGTCTTCCACCCCGGTGACCAGAATCTTGGCCTCGGGGAACGCCTCGGCGAACTCGGCGATGAACGGGATCGACCCGCCCATGCCCATGTCGATCGCATCGACACCCCAGCCCTGCCGGAACGCGGCACGCGCGGCGTCGTAGACCGGGCCGCTCGCCTTGATGGCGTAGGGCTGCCCAACCTCGCCGCGGATGACGTTGACCTGCGCACCCCAAGGAGCGTGGCTACGAAGATGCTCCTCGACCGCGTCCAGGTGCTTGACGGCGTCGCCGCCGGGCGCCACCCGGATGCTGATCTTGGCCCGCGCCCGCGGTATCAGCGTGTTCGACGCGGCGGCCACCGGGGTGGTGTCGATGCCGATCACCGTGATCGCCGGCTTCGCCCACAGCCGCTGCGGCACCGAACCGCACCCTATCTCGGTCACCCCGTGCAGCAGGCCGGACTCCGCACGCACCCGTTCCGGCGGATACTCCACATCGGCGGCCTTGCTTTCGTGCAGCCCCGACACCGCCACATTGCCGTCATCGTCGTGCAGGCTGGCAAGCAACCGCACCAGCACACTGAGCGCGTCGGGCACCACGCCACCCCACAGTCCGGAGTGCAGCCCGTGATCCAGCGTGGCCACCTCCACCACGCAATCCGCCATCCCCCGCAACGACACGGTCAGTGCGGGTACCTCGGTGCTCCAATTGTCCGAGTCGGCGATCACGATCACGTCGGCGGCCAGCTCGTCGCGGTGAGCCGCCAGGAACCGGCCCAGGGTGGGCGATCCCGATTCCTCTTCGCCCTCGACAAACACCGTGACGCCCACCGGCGGCCGGCCACCATGTGCCCGGAACGCCGCCAAATGTGTTGCTATACCGGCCTTGTCGTCGGCGGTGCCCCTGCCGTAAAGGCGTCCGTTGCGTTCAGTCGGCTCGAAAGGCGGCGACTGCCACTGCCCGCGGTCGCCTTCTGGTTGCACGTCATGATGGGCGTACAGCAGCACAGTGGGCGCCCCGGCGGGCGCCGGATAATGCGCGATCACCGCCGGAGCACCACCCTCGCTGACGATCCGCACGTCATCAAAACCGGCCTGCGTCAACAGGTCCGACACGGCCTGAGCGCTGCGATGTACCTCGTCGCGCCGAGCCGGGTCGGCCCACACCGATTCGATCCGCACCAGATCCTCGAGATCGCGCCTCACCGAGGGCAACACCTCGCGCACCCGTTCAACCAGATCAGTCATGCCCACAGGCTAGTTAAACTTGCGCGGTGACCGCCGACGGTCCTGACCCGACGACACCGCTGTGGCGGGCAGCCCAGTTGTTCCGGCTGCTGAGCTGCCTGTATGCGCTCGGGTTTCATATCGCGGTCAGTTCGGACCTGCGTCACCCCACGCTGGGTTGGTTGCTTTTCGCGGTACTGATGGGTTGGAGCGCGATGTGCGCGGTGGCCTATCTGCGCGGGTTCGGACGGCGGCCGGCCTGGGTGATCGCCGAACTCCTGGTCGTGGTGGCACTCATGGTGTCGACCGAGGCGGTCGCATCCGGCCAGTGGGCACAGAACAACCAGACGTGGCCGACGACCTTGTGGGCCAGCAACGCCACCATCTCGGCAGCCCTGCAGTTCGGCCCCACCGGCGGGATGCTGACCGGCCTGGCGGTGACGGCCGCGAGCGAATTCGTGAAGGGATACATCAGCGTCAACCTGGGCCGCAATGCCACCATCATTGTGGAGTTGGCGGTCGGTCTGGCGGTGGGCCTGGCGGCGCGCACAGCCCGGCGCGCCCACGACGAACTGCAGCGCGCGGCGCGCCTGTCGGCGGCACTGGAAGAACGCGAGCGACTCTCCCGTCAGGTCCACGACGGCGTCATCCAGGTGCTCGCACTGGTCGCCAAGCGCGGACACGAAATCGGTGGCGCCGCATCAGAACTCGCCCAGCTCGCCGGCGAACAGGAACGGGCCCTGCGCCGTTGGGTGACCTCCACGCAGATGGAGAGCGAAACCGACGAGACGATCGATGTGCGGGCGCTGCTGCGCCGCAGGGAAGGCGACGGTGTCTCGATGAGCCTGCCGGGCACCGCGGTGCTGCTGGACGGCGGGGTCGCCACCGAGTTGGACGCCGCGGTGGGCAACGCCCTGGACAACGTGCGGGCCCACGCCGGCCCGGCCGCCCGCGCCTTCGTGCTACTGGAAGACCTGGGCGAGTCGGTCACGGTGAGCATCCGTGACGACGGAGTGGGTATCGCCCCCGGCCGGCTGCGGGAGGCGGTCGAGCAAGGGCATGTCGGCATCTCGAAGTCGATTGTGGGACGGTTGATGTCGTTGGGTGGCAGCGCTGAGCTGCACACCGATCTGGGAGATGGAACGGAATGGGAGCTCACCGTGCCGCGTCGGGGCCAAACGTGACTGAGCAATCCGAACCGACGGTGATGGTCGTCGACGACCACCCGATCTGGCGGGACGCGGTGGCGCGTGACCTCGCCGACGACGGTTTCACCGTGGTCGCCACCGCTGACGGGGTGGCCGCGGCGCGTCGGCGGGCCGCAGTCGTCAAACCCGACGTGGTGGTGATGGACATGCGACTGGCCGACGGGGACGGCGTTGCGGCGACGACCGAAGTACTCGCGGTATCCCCGTCCAGCAAAGTGCTGGTGCTCTCGGCCTCCGACGAGCGCGAAGACGTGCTGGAAGCGGTCAAGGCGGGGGCCACCGGATACCTGGTCAAGAGCGCATCCAAGACCGAGTTGGCCGACGCCGTGCGGGCCACCGCCGCCGGGCGAGCGGTGTTCACCCCGAGCCTGGCCGGTCTGGTACTGGGCGAATATCGGCGCATCGCGGCTGACCGTGGCAACGACCCGGCCACGCCGAGCCTCACCGAACGCGAAACCGAAGTGTTGCGGTTTGTCGCGAAAGGATTGTCCGCCAAGCAGATTGCGCAGCGGCTGTCGTTGAGCCACCGGACGGTCGAGAACCATGTACAGGCGACATTCCGCAAACTTCAAGTCGCCAATCGGGTGGAACTGACGCGATACGCCATCGAACACGGACTCGACCAGTAGCGGCGTTTGGGTAGTCCTACTCATCCGCTTGCTCTGTCGCCGGGGCAGGGTGGGTCACCATGACCGAATCGCATCAGGCTGTGATCAGCCGGCTTTCGCACGAGTTCGACGCCCTGGCCCGGCAGATGTCGCGCGTCTCGGGCGAACTCAATCAGTTGAACACGCTGCTTGCCACCGCCGAGACCCCTGCCGCGCCGGCGTCCGCTGCGGCGCCCACACCCGTCTTCGTGCCGCCACCCGCCACCCCGCCCGTCGCGCCTCAACAGCAGGTTGCGCCGTATTGGCAGAACTACTGGCAGTACTGGCAGCCGGCGTCGGCGGCGCCGCGCACTCCCCGTCCGCCCCGCCAATATGCGCCCAGGCCCGCGCCACCGCCACCTCCCGCTGAGCGTCCGGACACCACGACCGGTGAGTCCGGTTCCGGCTGGATAGGTAAGCTCCTCGCCGTCGCCGGTGTCGCCGTGACCCTGATCGGTGTCGTCTTGTTGCTCGTCCTGGCCGCGCAAGCGGGGCTGCTTCGGCCCGAGATCCGGGTGGCCGGCGGTACCGCTCTGGCGATCGGGCTGGTCGCTGTCGGGGCCCGGCTGCGCGGGCGACCCGGCGGGCGCATCGGCGCGATTGCGTTGGCCGCCACGGGTATTGCCGCCGCGTACCTGGACGTGATCGCCGTCGTCACCATCTACCAGTGGGTGGCGGCGCCGGCTGGGCTGGTGGTGGCCGCGGTCGTCGGTGGCGCCGGTTTGGCGCTGGCCCGCCGGTGGGACTCCGAACACCTGGCTCTGCTGGTACTGATACCGCTGATCGCCCTGGCCCCCGAGCTCACCCGTGGCGTGGACCTGCTGCTTATCAGCTTCATGCTCGCACTCTCGGCCGCCGCGTTGCCGGTGCAGTTGGGCAAGGACTGGCCGTGGATGTACGCCGCCCGCATCGCGGCGACCACGCTGCCGCTGCTGGTGGCGCTGCCTGCGGTCAGCAGGCACGACAATGCCTGGGTACTGGGCGGCGCTTGTGCGGTGGCCGCGCTGCTGGCCGTCGCCGGTGGCCTGATCCTGCTGCCGGCCAGCAAGAATCCGTCGACTCTGGCGCTGCTGACGTCGGTCGGCACCGTCCCCGTGCTGGCCAGCGCGGTCTCGGTGAATCGGGCGCTGGCCGCCGTCCTGGCCGCCGCGTTGGCCGTCGGTATGTTGGCCGCCGCGCTCATCGGCAAACGCCCACGGATTGTCACTCAAATCTGGTCGGTATGGGCGGCGATCTCGGCGTTGGTTGCCCTCACGGTTGCGCTCAACGGCTACGTCGAGGGCCCCGTGTTGCTGGCACTGGCCGTCGTCATCGCCATCGTCGGCCGCCACGACGTCGTCGCCCGCTGGGTGGCAACGGGATTCGGCCTGATCGGCATTGGCCTGTTCTACAGCTACGCGCCGCTGTATGCGCTGGTGCGGGCCACCGCGATGCCTGGTTCGGTCGCGGTGTCCACATTGGCCGCCAGCCTGCTCGTCATGACCTTCGCCCTGGTGATGACGCGGGCGTGGATGGATGCCGCCGCCGTCGGGTTGCTGGTCGCAGCGGCGGCGGCCCTGGTCGTCTACGCGATCACCGCGTTCACGGTCACCGCCGGTGTGCTGATCGGCGGCACGGCCGCCGGATTCCTGGCCGGCCACATGGCCGCCACCATCTGCTGGATCGGCATGGCGGCCGCGCTCTTCGTCTACGCCCTGCGCCTGGGCGAGGGGGAACGGCGCACCGGGGCGATCACCGGTGGGTTGGCTCTCACCGGCGCGGCCACCACAAAGCTGTTCCTGTTCGACCTCGCGACCCTGGACGGCATCTTCCGGGTGGCAGCTTTCATCGTCGTGGGTCTGGTCCTGCTGGCCATGGGCGCCGGCTACGCGCGCAGCCTGGCTCGCTGACTCCCGCTCGCGCGTGTCAGCCGTGCTCGCCCGGTCCGCGTACCTCTTTGCATCAGCACTGCGCCACAACGCTTTTCGGTCGATCAGCCGTCGTCGTGCGCGGCCTGGAAGTCCTCCACGCGCTGCGCGACCTCCACGACGTCTTCGAAGCGCGCCACATGGAACAGGGCGTCGCCCTGGTGGACGATCGGTAGTTGGGTTCGGCCGATCACCAGCCCGGAGTGGTCCGCCGTCACCTCGATCTCGGCGTCGCCGAAGGGATCGGCGACCTTGCCGATGAGCTCCCCCCGCTCAACACGCGCCCCCAGCGGTTTGGCGGCGCGGAACATGCCGCTCTCCGGCGCGCGCACCCACGCGCTCGATCGCGCCACGAACGGCTCGGTGCCGGCGCGCCGCCGGCGTGACGGCGAGAGCATGCCGAGGGCACGCATCACGTTGACGATGCCCTGCACTCCGGGTCGGATCGCCAATTCAGCGAAGCGCAGCGCCTCGCCCGCCTCGTAGATCAACGTCGGGATCCCCAATTGTGCGGCGGCCTCGCGCAGTGAGCCGTCCCGGACAGCGGCATTGATCAGCACCGGCACCCCGAAGCTGCGCGCCAGCGCCAGGGTCTCGGGATCGTCGAGATTGCCGCGGATCTGCGGGAGGTTGTCGCGATGGTTAGCCGCGGTGTGCAGGTCGATGCCGTGGGTGCAATTGGCGACGATCTCGGTCATGAATCGGTCGGCGACCTTTGCGGCGAGCGAGCCGCGTCCCGAGCCGGGGAACGAGCGGTTGAGATCGCGCCGATCGGGGAGATAGCGCGACTGGTGGAGCACCCCGTAGACGTTGACGATCGGGATCGCGACAAGCGTCCCGCGCAAACGCGATAGCAAGGGCAGGCGCAGCAGACGCCGGATGATCTCAACGCCGTTCAGCTCGTCGCCATGCACCGCGGCGCACACGAACAGCCGAGGGCCGTCGCGCCGCCCGCGCACCACCTGCACCCGCATCGTCAACGGCGTGTGGGTGTAGAGCTGCGGGACCGGCAGCTCGATGGTGGCACGGGAACCCGGCGCGATTGATTCGCCGCCGATCAGCAGGTCGGCGCTCAACCCTTACCCCTGGTCTTTGTCTTGCCACGCCGGGCGTTCTTCTCGATGAACTCGATTATGAGCCCGGCGACGTCGCGCTTGGTCGCCTCCTCGATGCCCTCTAGGCCGGGTGAGGAATTGACCTCGAGTACCACCGGCCCGTGATTCGAACGCAGGATGTCGACGCCAGACACATTGAGGCCCATGCGCTTTGCGGCACGAACCGCGGTCGAGCGCTCCTCGGGCGTGAGCCTGATGAGCGACGCGGCGCCACCGCGGTGCAGGTTGGACCTGAACTCACCGGACTTCGCCTGGCGCTTCATCGCTGCCACCACCTTGTTCCCGATCACAAAGCAGCGGAGGTCAGCCCCGCCCGCCTCCTTGATGTACTCCTGAACCAGAAAGTTCGCTTTCAACCCCCGAAACGCCTCGATAATGGCCTCAGCAGCGGAGCGGGTCTCGCACAGGACGATGCCATTGCCCTGGGACCCCTCCAGCAACTTCACCACCAGCGGGGCGCCGCCTACGATCTCGATCAACTCCGAGGTCGCGTCGGTGGAGTGCGCGAAGGCAGTGACCGGCAGCCCGATCCCCGCGCGCGCGAGAATTTGCAGCGAGCGCAGTTTGTCGCGCGACCGAGTGATCGCAACGGACTCATTCAGGCAGTACGTGCCCATCATCTCGAACTGACGCACCACGGCCGAGCCGTAGAAGGTGACCGACGCACCGATCCGGGGAATCACGGCGTCGAAGGGATCGAGTTCCTCGCCGCGGTAGTGGACGGCGGGATCGTGCGAGGCGATGTCCATGTAGCACTTGAGGTGATCGAGCACCTCGACGTCGTGCCCGCGGCACTCCGCGGCCGCGACCAGGCGGCGGGTGGAGTAGAGCTCCGCGTTGCGGGACAGAATCGCGATTCTCATCGCTGTGCTCCCGCCCGGCGGGCGGCGCGACGCGGCAATCCGGACAGGTAGGAGCGGGCCGGGTCAACCCGAAAGCGTCCGCGCAGCGCGGTTCTCCCGAGGAGCATCCGGAAGCGCATCGTCTCGCGGTCGGTGAGAGTGATCTCCGCCGAGAAGCGCTCACCGCTGACCTCGACCACGGTCTCGATCACCAGCCGTCGCTCACGGTGCCCACCCGAATCGGCGACGATGCGCTCGTCGAGGACGTCGGCGAGACAGATCCGCTCGACGCTCGGGTCGTTCTGCAGGGGCCGCATCCCGAAGCGCACCCGCCGCCGGCCGTTTTCGATGAGCGGCTCGACGAAGAAGGCGTGCAACGCGGAGGTGCGCGCGCCGGTGTCCACCTTGCACTTGATGTGTTCGATCCCGAGGCCGGGAAGCGACACCCACTCCCGCCACCCGAGCAGCGTGCATTCGCTGTTGTCGATGGTGCCCGCCATGGACGTGTAAGACTCCGACCGGAATTCGAGTTGACCGAAGCGCCGGAGGGCGTGCGACCGGCTCGGCGTTGAGAGCGGTAATGCTATCACCCGCGTGCGTCCAGAACATGAGCCCTGCGGCCCGGGCGGCTGTGGATGTTCCTGTGGCAGTGCGCTTTCGAGCACCTTTCGCGAGCAGACACAAAATCGCATTGGAGCGTGAGCTCCATTGCTGATTTTGCGTCTGCTCGCGAAAGACAGCTAGGTGGTCTCCAGGATCGCGACCGCGGCCGCGGTATCGGCTTCGTGGGTCAGCGACACGTGAATCGTCACATCGGCCAGATGCTTGGCGATCTCGCCGCTCAACCGGACCCGTGGTCGGCCCCACATATCGGTGACCACCTCGATGTCGCGGTGGATGTCCTCCGGCAACACCGGCCGCTGGGCGAACCGCGACCCGGACCAGGCCTTGATCACCGCCTCCTTGGCCGCCCACCGGGCGGCCAGATGACGCGCCGCCGACGAACTCTTGTCCGACGCATCGCGGCGCTCACCGGGAGTGAACGTCTCGGCGAACACCGTCCCCGGCTGATCGACCTGTTCCGCGAAATCAGGAATGGAGACAAGGTCAATCCCGATTCCGACGATGCCCATGGATGGCCAGGTTAACGGATCGGCCGACTCATTCCGCAGGGACCTGATAGGCCCCATAGATCTCGTCGTCGCCCAGCCGTGCGGCCGGGTTCAACAACATCGACGCCTCCTGCCGCTTCTCCGGCGCGTCGTGGTCGAAGCGGCGGTCCGGCGGGCGCTGGTACATCGGCTCACCTCCGGCGATGGCCGAAGCCAGCCGGCGCTGGCCCGCCAGCAGCCGGGCATCGGCACGGCGCTGGTAGTCGGCACGCTGCGCTGGCTCCAACGAGGCGATGAACGCCTGCGGGTGCACCAGCGCCACCAGACCCGACACGTGGCCGAATCCAAGGCTGGTCAACAGCCCCGCCTTGAGCGGGAACTTGTCCCCGAGCCGCAGCGTCTCGCGCAGCCAGACGAAGTGCGCCGAGCCGGCCAGTTCGTCGTCGACACAGTCCAGGCTGCGGTTGGGCGGAATCACCCCGTCGCGCAGCATCTGGCACAGGCCCATCATCTGGAAGACCGCGGCACCGCCCTTGGCATGTCCGGTCAGGCTCTTCTGTGACACCACGAACAGCGGGGCGCCCTCCGAGCGGCCCAGCGAGTCGGCGAGCCGCTCGTGCAACTCGGTCTCGTTGGGATCGTTGGCCAGCGTCGACGTGTCGTGCTTGGAGATCACCGCGATGTCGTCGGCGGTCACGCCCAGCTTGGCCAGAGCGCGCGCCAGCGCCGAATCCTTCCCGCCCCGGCCGGCCCCCAGCGCGCCCAGGCCCGGCGCCGGAATCGAGGTGTGCACCCCGTCACCGAACGACTGCGCGAAGGCCACCACGGCGAGCACCGGGAGCCCCATCCGCAGCGCCAGGTCGCCGCGCGCCAACAGGATGGTGCCCCCGCCCTGGGCCTCGACGAAGCCCAGCCGGCGCCGGTCGTTGGGCCGGGAGAACTTCGAGTCCTCGATGCCGCGGCCACGCATCATCGACGTGTCGGCGGTGGCGGCCATGTCGCCGAAGCCGATGATGGCCTCCAGCGTCAGGTCGTCCAGACCGCCGGCCACCACCAATTCGGCCTTGCCCAGCCGGATCTTGTCGACACCCTCCTCGACCGACACGGCCGCCGTCGCGCAGGCTGCCACGGGGTGGATCATCGACCCGTAGCTGCCAACATAGGACTGAACCACATGCGCCGCAACAACATTCGGCAGAACTTCCTGCAGGATGTCGTTCGGCTTGTTCCGGCCGAGCAGGTTTCCGTGGTACATGGTCTGCATCGACGTCATGCCGCCCATGCCGGTGCCCTGGGTGCTGGCGACCAGGCTCGGGTGCACGTAACGCATCACTTCGGCCGGGCTGAAACCGGCAGACAGGAAGGCGTCCACCGTCGTCACGATGTTCCACAGCGCGACCCGGTCGATCGAGGTGGCCATGTCCGGGCTGATCCCCCACACGGTTGGGTCGAATCCGGTCGGGATCTGTGCCCCGACGACCCGCGACAGCTTGGTCTTGCGCGGCACCCGAACCTCGGTGCCGGCTTTGCGGGTGACCTGCCAGTCGCCCGAGCCGGGGAGCGGCCGCACCACGGTGTGCTCGGGATCGAACTCGGCGAAGGAACGGGCCTCGGCCTCCGAGGACACGACGAAGGTGAAGTCTTTGTCGAGGAACACCGACACCAGCAGCGGCGAGGCGTGGTCGGGATCGATCGCACCGTCGTCGACGAACTCGCGGATGCCACAGCGTTCCACGACGGTGTCGTGATAACGCTCGACCAGCTCGGACTCGTCCACCAGGTCGCCGGACTGCGTGTCGTACCAACCCGGTTGGGGATCGTCTTCCCAGCGGATCAGTCCGGTGGTCCAGGCCAGTTCGAGAACCCCGGCGGCCGACAGTTCGTTCTCGACCTCCATCTCGAAGCGGGTGCGCGAGGATCCGTACGGTCCGAGTTCGGCGCCACCGACGATCACCACCAGATCGGCCGGGTCGACGTCGAGGTCGGCCCACTCCGGTGGCGGAGCCGGGGCGTAACCGCGCGGGGGTGACGGCAACGCGGAGATGGTGCCCTCGCCCGCGGCATCGTCGTCCGCGTGAGCTTCGGCGGTCATCTCTTCACGGGCCTTGGCCGCAAGTTCGGCCATGTCCAGGCCCGCCTCGGCCAGGCCGCCGGTGAGGTCCGCCTTGATCGGCGAACTTGCCGCAGCAACTTTGGATTCCACGTCGCACAGGTCGAGTAACAAGCCGGCCATCTCGTCGGTCGAGTAGGTGGTGACCCCGGCCTCCTCGACGGCGGTGACGATCGCGTCGTTGTGACCCATCAGCCCCGTGCCACGGGTCCAGCCGATCAGCGCGTGCGCCAGGCTGACTCGTTCGGCCCACGACGTCTCGGCGTGCCAGCGGCTCACCACCGCGTCCAGCGCCGACTTGGCTTCGCCGTAGGCACCGTCACCGCCGAACATTCCGCGGTTGGGCGAGCCGGGCAACACCACGTGCAGGCGGGAGGCGATGTCGCGCTCGGCGCCGATCTTCGACAGACCGCTGATGAGCCGTTGCACGGCCCACAGCAGCACCTTCATCTCCATCTCTGCGCGCGCACCGACCTCGGACATGTCGCCGACTACCCGCGGTGCCGCGAACGGGAACAGCAGTGTCGGGTTCTGCGCGTCCTTGATGTGAATCGACTGTGGCCCAAGGCTTTCGCTCTGCTCGTTGCCGATCCATTCCACCAGCGCGTCGATGTCGGAGTAGGACGCCATATTGGCCGGCACCACCCACAGCGCCGCGCCGTAGCGGGCGTGGTCGCGGTAGAGGGCGCGGTAGAACGACAGCCGCACATCGTCGAGCTTGGACGTCGTCGCGATGACGGTGGCACCGCCGGCGAGCAACCGGGCCGCCACCGATGCGGCGATCGAGCCCTTGGAAGCGCCTGTCACGACGGCGATTTCGTTGCTGTAGGGGCCGGGGTCGGGGTTCTCGGCGCCGGCGGCGATCCGCCCGTACAGCGAGGCGTGGATCTGTTTGCCCGCCGCCAGCGACTTGCCCTGCCACCAGGTGGCCTGGGTCGCGACGACGTGCCCGGCGCCCTCGAAGCGTTCGGACAGCCGCAGCCAGTCGGCGTCGATGTCGCCCTCGTCGGCCAGCCACAACTTGACCAGGTCCTCGCGTGCGCTGGCCCAACGGTCGTCGAAGACGACGGCTTTCTTGCCATCGAATGTCGGGGCGACCAGACGCGGCCAGTCGGCGCCCAACTCCGCGGTGACGAGGTCGATCAGCTCGGCATCGGTGGCCCCGGGCGACACAGCCGGCGCGGGGTCGTCCAGACCCAGCTGGCCCAGCACCAGCCGGGCCGCCGACGCCAGCACCCCGTCGCGTCCGGTGATCTGGTCGGTGAACTCGCTCAGCGCCGCAGCGTCGACGGTCGCGCCGCCGCCACCGCCCGAAGACGGCAGCGACACGGGGATTCCGAGCCGCGCACCCACGGCGGCCACCGCGGCGTCGATGACCTTGTCGACCGACGCGGCATCGGCCAGTGCGCCCTCGTGCAGGTGGCCCATGGCGCCGCCGCGAACGCTGGAGCCCTCTCGGGTGCCCAGCGCCACCTCGACAGTGACGTGCTTGGCCCAGCCTTCGCCCAGCTCCCAAGTCTTCATCACGCGCTCGGCGATGGCCGCCGGCCGCTTGCCGGACGGCCCGAGAACCGTGCGCAACTGGTCGTTGATCGCATCGGACAGCACTGGACCGAACGGCTTGTAGGTACGCGCCAGCTTGGTGACCTGCGCCCGCAGCCCGGCCAGGTCGGCCTCGGCGGCACCGTCGATGGCGCCGAGGTTGAGTTCGGAGCCGAGATCAACCAGCAGCTGGTTACGCCGGGACGACGCGCCGTCGGTGATGGACTCGATGGAGTCCAGCGGCTCGATCTGGTCGAGGCGCATCTTGGCCGAGATGGCGATCAGCGCCAAAGTCGCGTCGGCGGCATCGAATCCGATGTCGTCGGGGCGCGGAGCGCCGGACGGAGCTGCGGCGGGAGCCGGGGCGGCCGCCGCGGCCTCTGGTGCCGCTTCCGCTTCGACCGATTCCACCACGTCGTCTTCCGGCTCGGGGTCGGTGTCGGTGGCGAACAGCACCGCGGCGTCACGCTCGGCGTTGAGCACTTCGATTGTGCTGTGGGCATATTCGGGCAGCTTGAGGGTGTTGGCGGCCAGACCCGCGACCGTCGGCGCGGTCTTCACACCGATCTCGACGAAGCGCTCCACACCCAGGCCACCGGCGGCCTCTTCGATGAAGAGCAGGTCCTGCGTCTCGATCCAGCGCACCGGGCTGGCGAACTGCCATGCCAGCAGCTCGATCAGAACCTTGCGGGCCAGGTCACGCGGGCGCTCGTTACGCCAGGTGTCGTAATCGGCGAGGATCTCGTCGAGTGGTTCGGCGGGCACCAGATCCCGGATCTCCTGGATGAAGTCGCGATCCAGCGTGAAGGGCCGCGGCACCAGGTTCGGGATGTAGCGCCCGATGATCACCTCGGGATCCTTGTCGCGCGGCATCAGGCGCTCCAGCGACCGCCGGAATTCGGCGACACCGACTCGCAGCACCCGCGAGTGGAACGGCACGTCGATGCCCGGCACCAGGATGAATGACCGCTTGCCGCCGGTGATTTCGCGGCGGCGCTCGACCTCTTCCTCCAGCGCTTCCAGCCCGCGCACGGTCCCGGCGATCGCGTACTGCGAGCCGCGGAGGTTGAAATTGACGATCTCCAGGAATTCGCCGGTGCGTTCGGCGATTGCGGCGACGAAGTCGGTGACCTCGTCGTCGGGCAGATCGATCTGGGAGGGCCGGATTGCCGCCAGGCGGTAGTTGGACCGGCCCAACTCGTCGCGCGGGACGATGTCGTGCATCTTGGAGCCGCGATGGAACACGGCCTCCAGCAACGCATCCAGTGCGAACACGCCACTGACGCAGGCCAGCGCGGTGTACTCACCGACCGAGTGGCCGCAGGTGATCGCGGTTTCCACGAAGGCGCCCTGCTCCCGCATCTCGGCGACCTGTGCCGCCGCCACCGTCGCCATCGCGACCTGGGTGAACTGCGTCAGGAACAGCACGCCGTCCGGGTGGTGGTAGTGCACACCACTGGCGATGATGCTGGTCGGGTTGTCCCGTACCACGTGCAGCACCGAGAATCCCAGCGTGCCACGGGTGAAGCGGTCGGCCTCGTCCCACACCTTGCGGGCCGCCTTGGACCGGGCCCGGACGTCCATGCCCATGCCCTTGTGCTGGATGCCCTGGCCGGGGAACGCGTAGACCGTCTTCGGTGACGCCAGCCGCGCGGTCGCCGACATCACCGGATCCGACCCGATACGGGCCGTGACTTCCAAAACCTCTGCACCCTGGTCGATTCCGACGCGGTCGACCCGAAAGTCCACCTCGTCGCCGGGACGCACCATGCCCAGGAACCGGGCGGTCCAGCCGATCAGCCGGGCCGGCGGGCGAGCCTGGCCATCGGTGGCGGTCACGGCGTGCTGCGCCGCGGCGGACAGCCACATGCCATGCACGATCGGCGATTCCAGCCCGGCCAGCAGCGCGGCGGCCTTGTCGGTGTGGATGGGGTTGTGGTCACCAGACACCACGGCGAACGGGCGCATGTCTACCGGGGCGCCGATCGTGACATCGCGGCGGCGCCGGCGTGGGGTGTCGGTGGCGTTTTCGGACACGGCGCCACCGGCGCGGGCCGGGTCGGTGAGTTCGGCGGTTCCGGTGCGGCCGAGGATTGCGAACCGCTCCTCAAGGGTGGCGACCACGGCGCCGTCGCTCCCGGTGACGGTGACCGTGACGGGCACGACGCGGCCCATGTCGGTGTCGGTGGCCCTGGAAGCGGTTGCGGCGATGGTCAATTGGGCCGGGACCGTGGGCAGCGGACCGGCCAGCCGCACGGCGTGGTCCAGGTGCACCAGGCTGAGCAGCCCTTCGACCACAGGTACGCCGGTGTCGGTCACCGCCGCGCCGATGGCCGCGAAGACGGCGGGCCAGCAATGTCCGACGAGCGCGTCGGGCACGGTGGTGAGGCTGGGTGCCAGTTGCTCACTGAAGGTGGCGGTCACCCCGGTGTGGTCGGCAACCCGTTCGGGATCCCAGTCCACGGTGAGCGTTGCCGTGCCGTCGTGTACCTCGGGCAGCGACTGCGGTCCGTCGACGCCGGCCGCGATGGCCAGCACGGAACGCATTGCGTCGGTGGCGTCTTCGGTGGACACCACCGGGATGCCGCCGTCAATGGTGTTCGGGGGCAGGGTGAAGTGAATGTCGATCCAGGTACCCGATACCGGAACGCTGAGGCTGACGCTCGCACCGTCGGGCGTGACCTGCAACCGCGATCCGGTGGATGTGTGTGTGGCAGTCCGGTTTTCATGCACCTGCCAGTCGCCGGGCTCGGCGATGCGGTGCACCGGGTTGATGGTGGTGCGGCCCGCCCACAGCACGTCGGGTGCGTCCAGCACCACGGCCAGGGGTCCCCGGATGTCGGCGCGACCGAGCCGGCGCGCGGTGACATCCTGCGGCTCGGCGCCCGAGGATGCCAGCACCTCGAGCACTTCATTTATGGCGGCCTGTTCGAAGCGGTCCAGCAGCTCGCCGACGGGTTCGTCCAGCCGGGTAATGCCGGCGACCGCAGCCGGGCCGGGGATGATGCACACCTGGTCGGCGTCATAGCGCGCGTCGTGGGCCTGCCACAGCGAGTCGCTGCGCCACCAGCGCCGGACGTCCTTGTCGATGACCGGCACGAAGTTGACCGGCTTGCCGAGGGTCTTGCACAGGGAGATGAAGAACGGCACGTCGGCCGGGTGCAGCTGCACGGCCTCGGCGTCGGGGTAGTGCGCTACCAGGGTGGCGATGGCCCGCTCGGGGTCTTCCAGCAGCGCCGAGTCGCCGAACTGGGTTTCGATGGGTCCGAAATCCTGTGGGTGCAAACGCGCTTCGGCGCGCTTGAGCATTTCGGCGAACCGGTCGCGCCAGGTGTCGGCCAGCCACGGGCTGCCGGGGGCGGCGGTGTCTGCGGTCGAATCACCTTCGCCGATAGCGAGTTCGACGTACCGCTGCAGCCATTGCAGGTAAGTCATCTCCGCGACGTCGCCGAAGTACGGTTTGGCGGTCTTTGCCATCGCGGCGATGATCTCGTCGCGACGTTCGGCGACCGCATCGGCATCGCCGGCCACCTCGTCGAGCAGCTGCCCGCAGCGCGAGGCGCTGTTGTCGATCTCGTGGATGTCGGCGCCGAGCTGGCTGCGGCTGGAAGCCATGCCGCCCTGAGCTTTTCCGGCGCCGATCCATTGATCGGTGCCGCCGGTTTCCACCAGCATCTGCTTGACCGAGGGCGACGTGGTGGACTCCAGCGTCGCCATGGCTGCGGTGCCGACCAGGATTCCGTCGATCGGCATCAACGGGAAGCCGTAGTCCTGCGCCCACCGCCCGGACAGGTAGTCGGCGGCCCGCTCCGGCGTGCCGATGCCCCCGCCGACGCAGACAGTGATGTTGGCGCGCGAGCGCAGCTCCGAATACGTGGCCAGCAGCAGGTCGTCCAGGTCCTCCCAGGAGTGGTGGCCGCCGGCCCGGCCGCCCTCGATGTGCATGATCACCGGACGAGTGGGCACCTCGGTGGCGATGCGGATCACCGAGCGGATCTGCTCGATGGTGCCGGGCTTGAAGACCACGTGGCTGATGCCGATCTCGTTGAGTTCCTCGATCAGCTCGACGGCTTCCTCGAGATCGGGGATGCCGGCGCTGACCACGACGCCGTCGATGGCGGCGCCGGACTGACGGGCCTTCTGTACCAGTCGCTTGCCGCCCAGCTGCAGCTTCCACAGATACGGATCCAGAAACAGCGCGTTGAACTGGTAGGTGCGGCCGGGCTCGAGCAGGCCGGCCAGCTCCGCGACCCGGTCGGCGAAAATCTCTTCGGTGACCTGGCCGCCGCCGGCGAGCTCGGCCCAGTGCCCGGCGTTGGCCGCGGCCGCCACGATCTTCGCGTCCACCGTGGTCGGGGTCATGCCCGCCAGCAGGATCGGCGAGCGTCCGGTCAGCCTGGTGAATTTGGTCGACAGCTTCACCCTGCCGTCGGGCAGGCGCACGACGGTCGGCGCGTAGCTCGACCAGGCGCGGGCCACCTCGGGGGTGGCACC
This sequence comes from Mycobacterium sp. NGS49, assembly GCF_059812565.1. Classification (NCBI taxonomy): domain Bacteria; kingdom Bacillati; phylum Actinomycetota; class Actinomycetes; order Mycobacteriales; family Mycobacteriaceae; genus Mycobacterium; species Mycobacterium sp. NGS49. Next base: position 185,581 of record NZ_JCALCX010000002.1, read on the forward strand.
GACGGTGAACAGGTTGCGCTGACCGCCGCGCGTAGCCGCGGGCACGATGCCGATGCCCAGACCACGGATCACCGGCGCGGTCAGCCGGGTCAGGATGTCACCGGGGCCCAGATCGAGAATCCAGCGCGCGCCGGCGTCGTGCACGCTGGTGATTTCCTCCACCCAGTCGACCTTGTTGACCAGGATGGCGTTAGCCAGCCGGCAGGCGAGCTCCACATCGAGGCCCACTTTGTCGGCCCAGCGGCCGACGATGTCGATGGCATCGGACAAGCGCGGCGTGTGGAAGCCGACCTCGACCTTCACCGGGTCGAAGAGCGGCGCGAAGACGTCGCCACCACGCACCTTGTTCTTGCGGTCGGCTTCTTCCTTCTCCGAGATCTGCTGGCAGTAGAGCTCGAAGCGCGACAACTGCTCGGGGGTGCCGGTGATGACGACCGAACGGCGGCCGTTGCGGATGGACAGCACCGGCGGCAGCACCGTGCGGACGTCCTGGGCGAACTCGTCGAGCAGCGCCTGGATGCGTTCGGGGTCGGCATTGGTGACCGACACCATCGGCGGCCGGTCACCGAGCACCGAGATGCCCCGCCGCCGGGCCACCAGCGTTCCGGCGGCTCCGATCAGCTGGCCCATCGCCAGCAGTTCGACGTCGCGCGTCCCGCCGGCCTTGAGCGACTCGACCGCCAGGACGCCCTGTGAGTGCCCCGCCAGCGCCACCGGCGGAGTTTCGATCAGGTCCATGCCCTGGCGAGCGAGCGCGCGGATGGCGGCGATCTGAGTCAGCAGCACACCCGGCAGGGACACCGCAGCCGACGTCAGGTGCTTGTCCGACGGGACGGTGTCTTCCGCCGCGAGCGATCTCACCCACTGCAACGGCTCGAAGCCGATCGGTCGCACCACCACCAGCTCTCTGGCGACGGGCTCGAGCAGCAGCTCCACCTCGCCGACCAACTCGGCCAGGTCGGATTCGATGCCTGCTCCGGATACCAGTTCCTCAAGGGTCTCCAGCCAGGCGCTGCCCTGGCCCCCGAAGGCGACCGCGTACGGTTCGCCGGCGGTCAGACGATCGACCAGAGCATGGGTGTCCCCCGCGAGCGGGAGGTGCCCCCAGTGCGGTCCACTACCGTCGCGGTCTGCCGACACCTCCCCGCGCTCCGCTGGGGACCCCGTGTCGTGCTCGTGGATCGTCACTTTGATATCTCCCTGTATGCCTCTGTGTCGCGTGTATGCGTCTGTCGCGTCTCGGTTCGGTCGGCCCCGGTTCCCGGACGGCCCCTGCCAAAAGGCCCCGTCGATTCAGGGCGATTCCACACCGAATCGCAGCCGATAGTCGTCTGACCGAAGCCTCGTCGGCGCCCGATCTCGCTACGAAGCGGCGCCATCAACCTGCATCGGACCCCATAAGAGTGTCATAAGGATCTGTACGTTTTCTTGACGTCGGAAGGTTACTGACGAGTTCTACGCACGGGTAACCGTGTCGCGGGTAACACCCGGTCAAACTGAGGGCGCAGGCGACTCGAACAAACGTCCTGCATGCGAGTGGTTACGGTCGAGTAGCCATAACGGCGCTGTTCAAAGCAGCATTGTTACCAAATCGTTATAAGCAATTCTTTGGTCACGCCGAGCCTGCGCCGCCTGGCGCGCTGCAGCGCCGCTGCTACGCCCGTTGCAGTCAACCGCCGACACTGAGCGAACGAGTGTTTGCTGGATTGTTTGTCAGAGTCTTAGGAACGAAAATGGGTCAGGCCCACTGACCGAACTGGGGCTTGAGGATTTCGTTGACGTCCACCCCGACACCGCCCACTGTGCGCTTGTCGATCTCGACCTGGTGAAGATGAGCGGCCGGGTGGGTGTAGCCCTTGGGTGAGCCCCAGTTGTGCTGCCAGAAGTAAGCGCCCAAACCGTCATGGACGGCCCACTCGATGGTTTTCGAGTTGGCGTATACGCCCGTGCGCTGATGCCCGATCACCGACTCCCAGGACCGCAGATAGGGAACGATCTGGTTTTTGTACTGCTCCAGCGACGGGTCGTCGTCGATCGACGCGTAGATCGGGGCACCCGCGGGACCTCCGGCAGCGGCGTGCAGTTCCGCGCCCCGCTTGGCGTGCTGGATGCCGGCCGCGGCACCGCCCAGCCAGTCGGAGGTGCTGCCTTTACCGAATTGGTAGCACGAGACGATCTCGAGGCCGCTTCCGTGCAAGTCCCGCGCCTCAGCGAGCTCGATCGGTTTGCCCAGCATCCAGGAGCCACCCGGCCGCCGGTCCGAGACGTAGCGAATTGCCCCTACCGCGCCCGCGGCCCTGATTTGACTGGCCGGGATGACGCCGGCCGCATAGTCCAGCAAGGTGCCGAGCGAAGCCGACGCCGGCGCAACGCGCAGCGACGCCGCCCCGACGCCCAGGCCCAGCAGGCCAGGAGTCGCGGCCGCGAGCTTGAGCACGTCACGTCGCGACACCGACACACGCCACAGGGTACGCAACAACCCCATCTGACACGTGGATCTCAGCAGTCACATATCTGTCACTATGTCGCAACGGGCACCGGGATAAGCCCTTCTGGATGATTTCGCTTTTAATATAAAGTTAGTAAAGTTAGCCAGAACGCAGGCGCTTCTCGGGGGTAGAGATGCAACACGACCAACTGATCGACCTCACCCGTCGCGCCCTGAAACTGGCACGCGACAAGGCGACTGACCTCGCGCCGGCCCAGCACCAAGTCGATGCCCGTGGGTACACCTCGGCCGACCGGCACGAACGCGACCGCGCCATGGTGATGGCCAGCCCACAACTCGTCGGCTACGTCTCCGAACTGCCTCGACCGGGCGCCTACTGCACCAAGACCGTGATGGGCCGATCCATCCTGCTGACCAGGACTGCCGACGGTTCGGTCCGGGCCTTCGACAACGTCTGTCTGCATCGACAGGCTCAGGTGGCATCGGGATGCGGCGTAGCCAAGCGGTTTACCTGCCCGTACCACGCCTGGACCTACGACAACACCGGCCGCCTGGTCACGGTGCCGGGCCGCGAAGGCTTCCCCGACGTGATGCCGAAGGCCGACGGGCTGACCGAGCTGCCCGCCACCGAGTTCGCCGGGTTCCTCTGGGTGGCGATGGATCCCGGCGTCACATTGGATGTGGCGGCACATTTGGGGCCGTTGGCCGCGGAGCTCGACTCGTGGGGAATCGGTCGATGGTCACCACTGGGCGAAAAGGTGCTCGACTCCCCCATCAACTGGAAGCTGGCCATCGACACCTTCGCGGAGAACTACCACTTCGCCACCGTGCACCAGCAGACGTTTGCGACCATCGCCCGCAGCAATTGCACGGTCTTCGACGCCTACGGACCGCATCACCGATTGATTTTCCCCCTCAACACAATCCTGGACCTGGATGACACCGCCGAGCACCAGTGGGTTCCGTTGAACAATCTGGTTGTCATCTACGCGCTCTTCCCCAACATCGTGATCTCGGTGACGATCGCCAACGGCGAGCTGTTCCGCGTCTACCCCGGCGACCGTCCGGGCAGATCTAGCACCGTGCATCAGAACTCGACGCCGCTGGACATGTCCGACGACTCCGTGGCGGCGGGCGCACAAGCCGTCTTCGAGTATGCGCACGCCACTGTGCGCGACGAGGACTACCGGTTGGTGGAAGGGCTGCAGGCCAATCTGGAATCAGGCGCGCGGCAGCGACTTATGTTCGGGCGCAACGAACCTGGCTTGCAGCACCGACACATCGCGTGGGAGCGGGCACTCGATGGGGTCGAATCAGGCTTCTGACAAGGCCGTGCTGAGATCGTCCAGAATGGTCGCGACCTGCGGCCGTTGGCCGCCGCGCAGGTCAGCCACCAACGCCTGCGCTTCCTCCCGGCGGCCCGCTGCCAGCAGCGATGTCAACTCACCCGCCGCGGCCTGCAGTTGCGGGTCATCGGCAACGGCGGTGGCCAGCACCTCGACCAGTTCCCAGTCCCGGTACATCGCCAGTGAACGCTCGTTGAACGCGAACCCCGTCACCGGCTCACCCGCCAGCGTGCCGCGGTAACGGTAAGGACCCTCCATGTACTCGATGGGCAGGCCGTGCGCGGGCGCGGCCACCAGCGGCTCCCCGACGACGTCCAATTCCATTGCTGCACAAGTTATCCGATGACGATCAGGCAGATATCTGGCCTTGGTAGGCGGCCGGATCAGGGTCCGGATCGCTTCTGGCCACCGCACGTAACCGGTGATCCTGACGTCGAAGTCCTCGGCGCACTGCGGTGGCCGCGCGTCGGGATAGCTGGTCGTGATGCCGGTAAATGGTTGCAGCGCATTGCCTTCGGTGCGAAGAAACTGCCGCCAGATGCTCATGTCCACGCCGTTGTCGAAATTGATGGTCCGCCACTCGTGGGATCTGGTGCGGGGAGGCTCACCGGTTCCGCCGCCGGCATACTTCGGGAACCACTGCCGGTCGACGTGCCCGGCCGTGCCGCTGACCCGCTCATGCATCTGGCCCCAGCGCAGCGTGCCGTCCATCGCCATGCCGGTCTGGAAGTACGAGTAGGTGTCATCCTGGCCGAAGCAGGCGATCTTTCCCTTGTACGTGTCGGCGCCCAGCGGAGTGGGGGCCCGGGTGGGCGTGACGATCAGATCCAGACGCATGAACCGACCGGCCTGATCGGTTCCCACCAGGCTGATCCCATAGGCGAAGGGCCGCAATGCGCCGTCAGCGTCACGTAGGGCCGACCATCGGGCCGCACCGAAACCGGTGTCGTACGTCAGGTCGAGATGGCCGACGGCACTGGACATCTTGGGCTGTGCCCCCGGACCCATGCTGGCCGGCGGCATGTCGTAGTCGGTGTAGGTCCCGTACTCGCCGGTGTCCAGATCGAACAACGCCAGCGTGTAGAAATCGGCGACGATGCTGCCGCCCGGCCGGTTCTTGTTGAAGATGGTCAGGAAGGCGAAGGACCGGTCGGTGTCGGCGGACGCGAGTTCACCGGCGATGAACCAGGTGTCGGACTCCTGGTCGGGGTGTTGGCCTTCCGCCGCGGGAAACTCCAGTTGGCTGTCGCCGGGCACCAATTCGAACGGGTAGCTACGCCAGTCGCTGGTCACGTCACGCCTCGCCTTGAGGGGAAATCCCGCTTTTTTGCTATGTTAGCATCAATAGTGAAGTTAAAGTCGCCTGCCCTGAGGTGGTTGCCCCGATGACGGCGAATCTCCGTTCCTACGACGAGTTGTTCATCGGCGGCCGGTGGCAGCAGCCGTCGACCGGGGATCGTCTTGCGGTCATCTCCCCGCATACCGAGCAGCCGATCGCCCACGCGCCCGCCGGGGGACCCGAGGATGTCGACGCGGCCGTCACGGCTGCCCGGCGTGCATTCGACTGTGGCCCGTGGCCCCGGCTGTCGGTGCAGGAGCGAATGGGCAAGATCGAACAGCTGGCCGCGGTCTACGGTCGGCACCTCGATGAGATGGCCGATCTGATCACCGCGCAGATGGGCTCGCCGCGCAGTTTCAGCCGGCTCGGACAAGCGGCCGGGGCCGCCTCGATGATTCACCTGGCACTCGCGGCGGCACGCGACTTCCCGTGGGTCGAGCGCCGGCAGGGTGTACTGGGCGAGGCGCAGGTGCGCCGCGCGCCGGTGGGTGTGGTGGGGGCGATCGTGCCGTGGAATGTGCCGCAATGCCTGATCATGCCCAAGCTGATCCCCGCGCTCATTGCAGGCTGCCCCATGATCATCAAGCCGGCTCCCGAAACACCCTTGGACGCCTTGTGGTTGGCCGAAATGATCGAACCGTTGGAACTGCCGGAAGGCGTCGTGTCGGTGGTGACCGGCGGTCGGGAGGTCGGCGAGGCGCTGGTCCGCCATCCGGGTGTGGACAAGATCGCCTTCACCGGATCCAGTGCCACCGGGCGGCGCATCGCGGCCTTGTGCGGCGAGCAGCTCAAGCGGGTGAGTCTGGAACTCGGCGGCAAGTCGGCGGCCATCATTCTCGATGACGCCGACATCGCCAAAACCGTCGTGGGGCTGAAGACCGCCGGCCTGATGAACAACGGCCAGGCCTGCGTCGCGCAGACCCGCATCCTGGTCAGCCGGAACCGCCATGACGACGTCGTCGACGCACTTGCCGACATGATGTCAAGCCTCACCGTCGGGGATCCCGACGACGACAAGACCGACATCGGACCCCTTGTCTCGCAACGCCAACAGCATCGGGTACAGGATTTCATCCGGTCCGGGCAGCAGCAGGGGGCACGCCTGGTGGTCGGCGGTGACGACGCCCCGCTTGCGCGCGGCTGGTACGTGCGCCCGACGCTGTTCACCGGGGCCACCAACGACATGCGGATCGCTCGTGAGGAGATATTCGGTCCGGTCCTGACGGTGCTCACCTACACCGACGAGGACGACGCGATCCGGATCGCCAACGACAGCGACTACGGTCTTGCCGGATCGGTGTGGACCGCCGACACCGCGCACGGCCTGGACATCGCCGCTCGGGTGCGCACCGGCACGTACGGCATCAACATGTACATGCTCGACATCAGCACCCCGTTCGGCGGCTACAAACACTCGGGCATCGGGCGGGAATTCGGGCCAGAAGGCTTGGCGGAGTACGTGGAATTGCAGTCGATCGCGTGCAACGGGAAGTTGCCGTCGCTCAAGACGGTTGGGGAAGCTGCAGAGTGATCTGTACCGGGCAGCACACCACGTCATGCTGATTGCGCACCTCGATCCGCAGGTCGACCAGGTAGCGCGGCGGATTCACCGTGGTGTCACAGCGTTTCGCCACCGCCTGCCCTCGACCGACCATGGTGTCGCCCGCGTAGATCGAACCCACCAGTCGCATTGAGCGTCGTACCACCCGACTGCCGGGCCCCGCCCAGTCGGTCGCGATCCGGTCGGCGAATCCGGCCAGGTGCATGGTATTGACGAAAATCGTTGGATTACCTTGGCTCTGAGCATAAGCGGGGTCGAAGTGGCCCGGAAAGTAGTCCCAGGTGGCGCCGGCGTTCTCGACCACGCGTTGGTAGCTGATCTCATCGACCACTTCGGGAAGGTCGGTGGGAGTGCTGATCGAGTCCCAGTTCAGTTCGGTCATGGGACCGGCTCGGGGGTGAATCTGAACAGGGTGTTGCGGGAGGTTGCGACGACGGCGCCGCCCTGCCGACGGTAGGTCTCCAGCGTCTCGACGAAGTGGCCGACGCCCAGGCGGGTCCGTTTCTCCGGCGACACCGACACCAGCTCCTCCACGGCGGACAGCCGATCCCCTTCCAGGATCGGATGTAGGAACTCGACCTCGTTAGCGGCGTTGATGAAGGTGTTGCCCGGCAACGGAACCCGCAGGGCAAGAGAAGCGGTCGGCGGGCGGCCCACTGGTTGCCAAGGTGGCGGGATCAGCCAACCCATCAACAATGCCGGGGGTGCCAGCAAGCCTCCCCACCGATCACGGGCGTAATCGGCGTCCCAGTAGGACCGGTTCCCGTCCCGAACCATCGCCGCGAACAACTGGATCCGTGCCGCGCTGATCGGTGTTGCCGCCGTGCGTGTCTCACCCGTCGTGCCGACCATCCGCAGCGCGTCTTCGTAGCTGCCGAAGGCGATCTGGTAACTCAGCTCCACTACATGCTCACCCGACCAGGTGGCGGCTGGTCGCCGAATCCCAGACGAGCTCGCGCGAAGCGAAATACCAGCCTCCGCGCTCGTAGATCAGCTCGTCCCGGTAGCTGCCGGTGGACCGCAGCGTCGTGCTGTCGTTGTCGACGGCAGCGAAGAGTATTGCCACACAGTGCTGTGTCGCGTGCACGCCGTCCACGTGGATCTCATGGTCGACGGTGACCAGCCGCTGCCCCTCCCGGCCGTCGAAGGCCGACCACAGGTCGGTGAACGACTCGCCACCACGGACGTACCGGGCGCCGGAATGACGGAAGGTCGCTACCCAAGCGTCGCGGTTCCCGTCGGAGTAGGCCCGGTTGTGCCGCGCGGTCAGATCAAGGATCCCCGCACGGCCGGTCACGGCCGCGAGCATCTGGTGTTCCTGATAGGTCATCGTCATCGTTGTTCTCCAGCCTGCCTTTTACCGACTCACTACGTATCCGTGGCTCTCACGATCCCATGCGCCGCTGGACAATCCCCGAGCACGCAACAGGTCTTTGCGGATCCGCCCGATCACGTTCTTGGGGAGTTCATCGACCTTATCGACAAACCTGGGCACACAGAAGTAGGGCATCCGGGCGCCACAGAAATCCAGCAACTCCCTGAAATCCATTGTCGCTCCCGGTCGCAACGTCACGACCACCAAGATGTCGTCCTCGCCGAGGGCACTGGGGACCGCGATCGCGGCGGCTTCGGCCACGGCCGGGTGACTGAGCACCACGGCTTCTAGTTCCACCGATGAGACGTTCTCACCCCGCCGGCGCAGCGAATCCTTGACCCGGTCCACGTAGGTCAGGTTTCCCTCACCGTCCAGCTTGCCGAGGTCCCCGGTGTGGAACCAGTCCGGATGGGGATCCACCTGCGGTGCCGCCCCGTCACCGGCCCGCACGTACCCTTGGCTCATGACGTGGGCAAATCTCGGCCGGCAAATGATCTCACCGACGCACCCGGCCGGTAGCTCGGTGCCGCCGGTGTCGATGATGCGCACCTCGAAGTTCGGGTTGGTGCGGCCGGAGGTCCCGGGCACCCCGTCGTAGGAAACGCCGTTGACGGCGAGCGGAAAGGCCTCGGTCAAGCCGTACATGGTGACAACGGCGCACCCGTAACGTTTTTCGATCCTCCGATAGGAAACCATGTCGATGGGGGCCGCGGATATGAAACGTAATGGCAGGTGCGCGTCACGCGGATCTTCCGGCAGGTTCAGCAACATCGACACCATCGCACCCGCGCCCACGAAGCCGACGGCGTCGCGTGCCCGCACGTCGTCCCAGACCTCGCCGGGATGGAAAGCGCTGGCAATGACCGTTGTTCCAGCCACCAACATCGGCGCCAGCACACTGGGTGCCGCACTGAGGTGAAACAGCGGCATCGCGGTCCACAGCACCTCCCCCGGCGCGAACTCCCATGCCGCCACCGCGGTGGCCGCCACGGTGAAAAGGTAGTGCCACGATGTGGCAACGGCTTTCGACGGCCCCGTGGTGCCCGAGGTGAAGAAGAGCGAGCCGTTTTCACTCCCGGCGACCGCCGGTACCGAGATGTCTTGCCTCAGCGCCTCGACGACCGAATCATCCTGGACCGAGAGCATGCCCAGATCGGCAATCTCATCAACACGGCTCCGGCGTTCAGCATCGGTAACGACCAGCCTGGCCCTTGACAGCTGCAGGTTGTGCAGCAGAAAGTCGCCCTTGTTGGCCGCGTTCACCGCGGCGCTCACTGCACCGATCCGGGCCGCGCCCAGCCAGAAGTAGATCCACTCCGGGCAGGTCGCGGTGAACAGTGCAACGCAGTCACCTGGTCCGATACCGTTGTCCACCAATATTTTCGCCGCTGCACAGGATCGTTGCCGCAGTTGCTCGAAGGTGATATCGCTTCCCCCGACCGACAGCATCACCCGGTCGGGGTACTGCTCGGCACGACGGTCCAGTACCGCGGGGACGGTGAAGCTGTCGACACCGAAGTCGGCAGGCTCCGGGGGTGCCATCAGGCTTGCGCAGCAGCCGGGTCAGGGTCACCGTCGGCGGTGTACCCGAAGTCGTTGAGCGACGGGTGTTTTCCCGGATAGAAGCGGTGCGCCCAGCGCCGCAGCGCCGCGTAGTCGTGCGCCTCCTCCGGCGCCAGGTTGGGCTTCTCCAGGTATTTCATGTTCTCCCAGGTGAAGAAGTCCTGTTTGATCACTTCCTGCTGCAGCGCCAGGAATTTGGCCGCCCGGCCGGTCGGCGCGTCACCGCTGTCGCCGGGCTCACGGATCGAGGCCTGGGTGTAGAAGTAATCGGTGTAGTCCTCGTCGACGGGGGTCTGGCCGGTCACCTGGCAGGTGGCGACCAGGTCGCTCGGGAAGCGAACGACACCCAGGCCCAGCGAGTAGTTGTCGTAGATGATCTTGGCATCCACCGGGCCGTTCGGCGTCAGCCAGGTCTTGGCCCGGCCGCCGCCGAAGTGGGCGTTGACGGTGGCGTGCAGGTGATAGCCGGATACCTCGAACGAGGCGGTGTTGGCGGGGTTGGCGGCCTTGTGCACGTATTGCACGTGATAGGGGTCGGCGGCGTTCTCGATGATCATCTGCGCGTGCACCTTGACCCGGTTCACCATTCGGGTGTGCGGATGCAGCGGGTAGTACTCGTCGGTTTCCAGCTCGGGCAGCACCGGCGGTTGCCAGTACGGTGCTCGGCCATGCCGTTCGTGCCAGACGAGAATGAAGCCGTACCACTCGGTGGTGGGGTAGGTACGGACCCGGACGTTGTTTTTGCAGCCGATCTTGCTGTAAGGGATCAGCGCGTTGGTGCCGTCGCCGCGCCACTGCCAGCCGTGCCACGGGCAGACGATGTGTTCGCCCTCGACGGTCCCGCCGACGCCCATGTTGGCGCCCAGGTGCTGACAGTAGGCGTCCAGCACATGCACCTTCCCGGATTTGGTGCGGAACAGCACCAATTCCTCGCCGAAGTAGTGCACCCGCTTGACCTCGCCCGCGGCGAGATCGGAGGCGAAGCCGACGATGAACCAGCCTGTGGGGAAGCGGTAGCTGGACAGCGCGATCCCCGACGGCCCGAACTCCTGTTCCGAAGGGTCTTCGGCCGACGCCAGGTCTGAGGATATGTCCGTCACGAGTTCTCCGTTCCCACGCGGCGCGCGGCGATGCGGCCCCCCACACGCTTCACCGCGGTTCGGCGCGTAGATCTATTTTTACTATCTTAGACATTGAACGTCAACGCGGGTGCTGACGCGTGATTCGACGCGGGTTCACACCGGCCCGTGCGACTACGTGGCATCGGTGCGTGCCACCCGATGCCAGCCAGCAATGATCCGCAACAACTCCGCCGTGTTCGGGGTCGCAAAAGACAAACTCGCACAGCCGATCCGCGCATGCTTCGAGTCCCGCCGAGCAACCAGGGTGACAAGATGGCCGGCGGTGGCGAAATCCGCTCGGCGTCCATGACCCGGCGGCACCGCCAATAGCTCAGCGCCGCGCAGCATTCCGCGACTAAGGGATCGTCGTCGGGAACGGCGGGACTTTTGAGCGTCGACAGGCGCGCGGACCATTGCGCAGGCGTCCGTGCTGTCGGCCGCTCTGGGCCGCGCGGTTAGACGCGGTGGGTGCCGTCATGGACTGTGCCGACGAGGTCCTGGAACAAGTCTTCTAGGGCCACCATGGCGACCACCTCGCCGTGGGCGTTGGTGACCACGGCGAGGTGGCTTTTGCTGCGGCCCAGCCGTGATAGGGCCTCGGGCAGCGGGAGCGTATCGCGCACCCGCTGCAGTGGTCGCACCGCTGAGCGGTCGACGATCGCGTCGGGATCGTCGATGAGCGGCAGCACGTCTTTGATGTGGAGGTATCCGATGAAGCGGTTGGGGCCGTCGACGACCGGGAAGCGCGAATACCCGGTCTGCGCGAGCGCGCGCTCGATTGCGTGCACCGTCGGTCCGCTGCCGGGGGCGGCGACCGGTACCGCGTGGATGTCGGTGAGTGGCAAGGCGACGTCGGCCACGGTGCGGTCGCGGATCTGCAGTGCGCGGGTGAGCCGGAGGTGTTCATCGGGCTCGAGCAGCCCCTCGGAGCGGGATTCGGCGATCATTTCGGCCAGTTCGACGGTGGAGACCGTCATGTCGAGCTCGTCTTTGACTTGCACGCCCACCGCCCGGAGCGTGGTGTTGGCGCACCAGTTGTAAAACGCGATCAATGGGCGCGCGACCCGCATCCAGATCAGGTAGGGCGGAATCAGCAGCATTGCGGTCGATTCCGGCCCGGCGATGGCGATGTTCTTGGGTACCATCTCGCCGAGCAGCACGTGCAACACCACCACGATGGTGATCGCAACGACGAACGAGACGCTGTGCAAGAGTGTTTCGGGGATGCCGAACACGTCGAAAGGCTTCTCCAGCAGGTGCGCGATGGCGGGTTCACCGATGCGCCCCAGCAGAATCGAGCACACCGTGATGCCCAGCTGCGCCCCGGCCAACATGAGCGACAAGTTTTCCCCGGCGCGGACGACGGCGACCGCGGTGTGCTTGCCCTGCTCGGCCAGCGCCTCAAGCCGGTCCCGGCGCGCCGAGATCAGCGCGAACTCCGAGCCGACAAAGAATGCGTTGGCGCCCACCAGCAGCACCGTGAGCAGCACCCCCAGCAGATCACTCACCAGCACCCGCCCCCTGGGTGCCGTGTCGGTTGGCCTCGAGTTTGACGAGCTCCAGCAGGTCGATGCGCCGGCCATCCACTCGGGTGACAGTCGCGCGCCAGTGGATCGGTTCGTCATAGGGCGCGGCCGGGTTGACCTCCCGTAGCTGCACCGACTCGCCTTCGACGGCCAGGTGGCCGAGTTCATGCAGCACGAGCCCGGCGATGGTGTCGTAATCACCCTCGGGTGCGCGGTATCCGGTGGCGTCAGCCACCTCGTCGATGCGCAGCAGCCCCGGCACCTGCCAGCCGTCACCGATGGCCATCACCGCCGGCGTGGGTTGGTCGTGTTCGTCGCGTACCTCACCGACGATCTCCTCGATGAGGTCCTCAACGGTCACCATTCCGGCGGTGCCGCCGTATTCGTCGATTACCAGCGCGGTTTGTAACCCGCTTGCGCGAATTGGCCCGAACACGGCGTCGCCTTTCAGCGTCGAGGGCACCGCCACCACAGGCTGGGCCAGATCGGCCAGCCGGGTGTGTGAGCGTTCGGCCCGTGGCAGCCGGAACACCTGCTTGATATGCACGATGCCGATGGTTTCGTCGAGGTCGCCCTCGACGATCGGGAAGCGGGAATAGCCGGTTTCGATGGCCTTGGCGATCAGGTCGGCGACGGTGTCGTCGGCGTGCAGCGCCTCGATCTCCGTCCGCGGGGTCCACAGTTCTTCGGCGGTGCGCGTACCGAACTGCAGCGATCGGTCCACCAGGCTCGCGGTGATCGGGTCCAGTGAGCCGTGGCGGGCCGAGTTGCGCACAAGCGACACCAGTTCCTGCGGCGACCGTGCCGAGCGCAGTTCCTCGGCCGGGTCGATACCCAGCCGCCGCAGGATCCAATTGGCTGTGCCGTTGGTCAACCGGATCAACGGGGTCAGCAGCTTCGAAAACAGCACCTGCGGCCCCGCCGAGGCCCGCGCGGTGGCTAGCGGTCGCGCCACCGCAAGGTTCTTTGGCACCAGCTCGCCGAACACCATCGACACCGAAGTGGCGATAAGCAACGCCGAGGCCAACGCCACGCCCAGCGACAAGTTCTCGGACATACCGAGCGCGGCGAGCGCCGGACTTAGCAGGCGCGCGATGAGCGGTTCGGCCAAATACCCGGTGATGAGCGTGGTGATCGAGATACCCACCTGCGCGCCGGAGAGCTGAAACGACAGCGTGCGGTGCGCCCGCTGCACCAACTGGTCGCGCCGCCCGCCTGTGCGGGCATTGGCGTCCACGGTGCTGCGTTCCAACGCCGTCAGCGAGAACTCCGCCGCAACAAACAGCGCCGTACCGGCGGTCAATGCCACGAAAGCCGCCAGCTCCAGCAACGTGACAAACAGGTTCATCGCTGACTCGAAGAACCACCGGCGGGCCAGGCGCCCTGCCAATCAACAGGAAACTCGGCGTCCGCGTCGCCCGCAGCGCCAACGTCACAGGTGGGAGCATCGGCCCGGAGGGCCACGCTCTCCTCGGTCCCCAGCGGCACGCGGCCCCTTTCGCTTATGCATGATCAACGGTCCCAAACCAACCGGCGCGCCTGAATCTCATACTAACGGCACTCACCCACCCCTCCCCAGCGCTCGCTCGCCACCGCCCCGTCCGGTGTGTGGTCGTACGCCCCCGGTTCGCCAGCCCGCCCGACCCGCTTATCGCCACCGGCATCAGACCCTCTCGGCCGGCGCGCGGGTACAGCATCACCCGGCTGATGCCCAGCGTCTTGGCGATCCGGCACCGGCTCGCCGCGTGGGCGAAAGGCCCCGGCTTGCCTGATCTGGTCGGCGGTCAGCGCGCGGGGTCTGCCAATAGGCAGGTCGCGGGCCTTGCGTGGCGTCGGGCCGCTCCGACGGCGTTATGCCGCGACACGCCGACACAGCCATAGCCGATCAGCGCTCAGGTGCCTAGGCAAAGCCGTTGCGACACAGACAAACCCGCTTTAGCCGGGCGAGTCAGCCCTCCCCGCAGCGCGGTTCCCATCTCGGCGGTTAACTCGCCAGATAGTTTCTCGCGGCGGCGCGGTGAATGTATCCCGCCCACTCTGCTCGATCATGGACGACCCCGAACCAACGGCATGCACCGTTCCGAATGGCCCTGGGCGCCACCAGGTGCCTTCGCACGACTACCCAACCGCCGCTACTCGGTGATGCGCAGGGCCGCCCTAGGGCACTGTTCGACCGCGGCGCGGACGTCGATCTCGCGGTCCGGCGGCACCGGACCGTCGGCGATTTGCACCACGTCCTCATCCCCCAGCTCGAAGATGTCCGCTGCGATGGATTCACAGAACCCGTTGGCCTCGCACATATCCGGGTCGACGATCACCCGCATCGGATGCCCCTTTCCTCAGAGCCCGACTGGTCGGGTCCCGATCACTTTGCCGGCCGCAAGATGCGCGAGTTCGTCCTGAGTCAGACCACACTGATCGCGCAGTACCTCTTCATTGTGCTCGCCGAGCGTCGGCGGCGGGCGCAGCAGCCAATGCCGCTGGCCGGCCAGCAGGGCGAACGGCGGCGTGGGATACAGGCCGGCACCCGTTCGCGGGTGCTGCAGCAACTCGAAAAAGCCACGGGCGCGCAGTTGCGGATTCTCGGTGACCAACGACGGCGAGCCGACAGGCGCTGCCGGAACGCCGGCCACCGCCAACAGTTCGACCGTCGCATCGCGGGGTTGTGTGGCGAACCAGTCCCGCAGCACGCGGTCGATTTCGTCGGCCCGTTCGCGGCGCCCGGCTTCGGTGGCCAATTCCTCATCGCGTAACGCACCCATCAGTTCGACCAGCGCCGCCCATTGACGGTCATCGCACACACTGACCGCGATCCAATCGTCGTCTCCGGCGCACCGGTAGATGTTCTGCAGCGCACCGCCGTGACCGCGGTTTCCCCGCCGGCTCAACGTCTTACCGAAGACCTCGGCCTCGATCGGCTGTACCGCAGTGGTGTTGAGCACGGTTTCCAGCATCGGCAGCTCTACCTGCTGGCCGGTGCCGGTGCGCTCGGCGAAGTTCAGCGCGGCCAGTACCGCGAACGCCGCATGCACGCCGGCCAGCGGGTCACACGCGCCGCGCGGAGTGACCGGAGGGGTTTCGGGCAGCCCGGTCACCCAGGTCAGGCCGCCGATCTGCTCCATGGTGGGGGCGAATCCGACCCGCTCGCGCCACGGTCCGGCCAGGCCGAAGGCCGGCATCCGGGTGACCACAAGGTGCGGGTTGATCTCCAGCAGCAAGTCGGCGGTCAGCCCGAAATGGTCCATCACGCGTGGCGAGAAGTTCTCGATCACCACATCTGCGCCGGCGACCAGGGTGCGGAACAGTCCGCGGCCTTCTTCGCTTCCCAAATCCAGTGTGACCGAACGCTTGTTGGTGTTCATCGCATGGAAGACCCAGCCGTACTCCCACCAGTCGTTCACATCGGTCCGCATACCGCCCGAGTAGCGGATGCCGTCGGGGCGCTGGATAGACTCGACCTTGACCACGTCGGCGCCGAACGCGGCGAGCAGGTGGGTGGCGGCCGGTCCGGCCCAGAAGGCGGTCAAGTCGACGATGCGCACGCCGAGCAGCGGTAGCTCGGGATCGGTGACAAGAGTCCCGGATTCGCTTTGCCCCCAAGGTGATTCGTCATCAGCCGACCCGAGGGTGGGCGCAGCACGCACCGGCGCCGGTCCGCATTCCGTCATCAGCCAGGGCGGACGCGGCTGGTGAAATCCCGCAGGATTCTCGACGAACACCCCGCGTTCGGTGATGTATTCCATGTCGCGGATGGTGGCGCCGTTACCCAGCGCCGCGATCGGCAACCGGAACAGCTGACCCAGCTCGACGATCTCGGCAACGGTGCGCTCGGCCATCCACGCACCGATGGATTCGTAGATGAAGTCGCGGTACTCCCATCGGCCGATCTGGAAGCGTAATTGCGGAATCTCTTCGAACTGAGGGCATTCGACCATCGCCGCGAAGTCCAGCCATTGCTGGCCGGTGACCATCGTGATCCCGACATAGCCGTCTTTGGCCGGCACGATCGACGGCACTTCCAGGGTGCGGCGGACCGGCGGCACCCGCAGCAATTGCGAATGCAGCCACTCGCTGCTCTGCATTGCGGTGATCGCCTCGAGCATGGACAGGTCCAGGTGCTCGCCCGGACCACCTCGCTGCACCCGGCGGCGCACGGCGAGCGCGCCGAACGCCGCGTAGACGCCGCCCATGTACTCGCCCAGGTCACCGCCTATCGAAATCGGGGGACCGGCCGGGTCGCCACGGAAACCGGTGCAACCCGACCACGCCTGCAAGGTGAACTCGGTGGCGGCGCGGTCGGCGAAAGGACCGGTCCAACCGAAGTCGGAGACGGTGACGACAACCGATCCCGGCGATCGGGCCAGCAAGCGTTGCGGATCAATGCCCAGCTCCGCGGCCCGCGCGGGCGCGGTAGCCAGGATCACCACATCGGCCCCGGCCAATTCGGCTTGAAATCGTGGTGATTCCGGTGACACGCTCAGACTGTCCTTGCCGGCGTTGAGATAGCAGAACAGCGGCGATGCGTGGCCGGGCGGGACCGGCGAACAGGTCGCCGTGTAGCCCCGCAACGGGTCCCCTTGTGGCGGCTCCACTTTGCGGACCTGCGCGCCGGCGTCCACCAACAGCTTGCCGCAGTAGCTGCCGGCCAAGCGGTCACTGACCTCGACGACCCGAAGTTCTTGCAGGGGCGTCGGCCGGCGATCGGCCCGGTGACTCACGCGGCTATTTATACCATTACTGCTAAAATAGCTAAGCCAGTCGAGTTCGCGGCCCACCAACCGCGCGCTCTCTCCTGCTGCAGGTTGCGAGGAATCGGATGACCGCCTTGGGCATTGGACCCGACGCCCGTCGCCGGCTCTCGGCGCCGAGAATTGCTGAAATCGTAGCCGACGAGTTGCGCCGTCAGATCATCGACGGCGAATTGGCGGACGGTGATCTGCTGCCGCGCCAGGAAGTGCTCGTCGAGCAGTTCAAGGTCAGCCTGGTCTCGCTGCGCGAGGCGCTGCGAATCTTGGAGACCGAGGGGCTGGTCTCGGTGCGGCGCGGTAACCGAGGCGGCGCCGTCGTACACGCACCGGCCAAGACCAGCGCCGCCTACATGCTCGGCCTCGTCTTGCAGAGCGAGTCGGTCGCCGTGAGCGACCTGGGTGCCGCGCTACAGGAACTCGAGCCCGCCTGTGCGGCCCTGGCCGCCCAGCGACCCGACCGCTCCGACACCCTGGTGCCGGAGCTCAAGCGGGTCAACGACGCCATGGCCGCGAACCTCGAAGACGGGCGGCTGTTCACCGAGATCGGTCGCGAATTCCACAATCTGATCGTCCGCGGCTGCGGCAACCACACCATCATCGCCGTCGTCGGCAGCCTGGAGACGCTGTGGAGCAGCCACGAACAACAGTGGGCCGACGAGAGCTCCGCGCGCGGCACCTATCCCTCGCTGGCCAAGCGGCGGGCGGCACTCAACACCCACCTCAAACTCACCGAGACCATTGCCGACGGCGATGTCGACCGGGCCCGCCGCATCGCGGGCCGCCACCTGGCCGACACCCAGACCTACGTGCTGTCCGGCCGGCCGGAACAACGAATCTACGCGTTGTCTCCGCAGGCATTGTCCCGTCCGCGGGATGTCCGGCGCCCTTGAGAACCCGCAGAACCGCTCTGATCACCGGCGGCAGCGGCGGTATCGGAAAAGCCTGCGCAGCCAGGTTGTGCGAGCTTGGCTACGACGTCGTGGTGGTGGCCCGCCGGGCGGTACCGCTGCAGGCGGCGGCCCAGGAGATCGGTGCCCGCGCCATCGTGGCCGACGCGTCCGACCCCGAGGAATTCGCCACGGCGATAAGCCCGCTCGAGTACATCGACCTCGTCGTGCACGCCTCCGGGGCTCTGGGCGGAACATACGCGCGCAAGCAGACATTCGAGCAGTGGCGCACCATCATCTCGGCCAACCTGGACTCCTGCTTCGTGGTGACCTCGGCGGTGTTGCCCCGGATGCGGCCGGGTTCACGTCTGATCTTCATCTCCTCCTCCGCGTCGCACGAACCGATGATGGCGCGCACCGCCTATTCGGCATCCAAAGCGGGCATGAACGCGTTCGCCCGTGCCTTGGCGACGGAGGTCGACCGGGACGGTATCGCCGTGCACCTGGTGACGCCCGGCCCGGTGGAAACCGAGATGCTGCAAGATGTCCCGTTCGAGATGCACGCGATTCAGGTGTCCGACATCGCCAATGCCGTGGCATGGCTGGACACCGTCGACCCGTCGGTCGACTTACCGGAGATCCGGCTCAGTGCGGTACAACGCGGCCCATTCGCGCGTCCGCCGGTCGTGCCTACCGAAGTGCGCCGGCGTCGTTCGGAAAGCTCCTGATGACCGATTCGCCGAATTCCTCGAGGGTGTGCGGTGCCGCGAAGTCGGCGAACCAGACATAGAAGCGTTCGACCCGCTGCCCGGCCAGGCCGGCGAAGTGCGCGACCAACTCGTCGGCGACGCCACAGACCAGGCCCGGTCCCAGGTGACCGAACCGCCGGACACTCACCTCACGCACGGCGGCGGGATCGGCTCCGGTCCGCGCGAACCCGACCATCTGCTGGACAGAGATCCGGGCGGATCCCGTGGAGTCGGCCAGCCGGGGTAGCCGGTCCAGATGATTCGCCTGCAAGTTCCACCAATCTGCGTACTGGGCAACAAGTTTCATCAGCCTTCGACCGCTGCCACCGAGAATCAGCGGTATCGGATGTGCGGGCTGCGGGTTCTGGCCCCCTGCCCAATATCGCGTGATCGCCTCGAGATTGCGACCAAGTCGTTCCACCCGGGCGACGGGATCCTGCTGACCCACCTCGAATTTGGCGAATTCCTCGGGCCAGGAGCCCGACCCCAGCCCGAGGTCGAACCTACCGGCGGAGGCAGCGGACAGCGTGACGGCCTGCTTTGCCAGCACCGCCGGATGCCGGAATGCATCGCACAGCACCAGGTGTCCGATCCGCAACCGCTGCGTGCCGGCCGCAACCCAGCCGGCGATGCCCATTGCCTCCCAGATGGTTTCACCGGGCTGGCCCGGGGCTTCCAGATGGTCGATGAAGGCGATTCCGTGGAACCCGGCAGCCTCGGCGCGCTGCGCGCGGTCCACGATGTCGGCGAGCGGCAACCGTACCTGCGGCAGGAACAGATACCACTCGACCATGCGACCCACCATTCCCGGCGTCTGCGATTGCGTGCCGCTCGCTAGTTTACTATTTTTATTATGTTAGGGGTGTTATGAATGTTGGACTGACGTCGGAGCAGCTGGCGCTGCGCGACACCGTGCGGGGCATCCTGCGCGCCGAGTGCCCACCCGATGCTGCTCGCCACGCTCTGGAGGATCCGGAGCGCTGGCGCACCCTGTGGAAGACGTTCGTCGACCTGGGCTGGACGGAGCTGGCCCGGTCTGACGTGGCCGGGGAATTCGGCCCCATGGAGCTGACGGTGGTGCTCGAGGAGTGCGGCGCCGCAATCGCACCGGTCCCCTTGTTGAGCAGCATCGGCCTGGCCGCGGGCGCACTTCGCGTCGCCGGCCCGCAGTTCGACGGCGTGTTGAGCGAGATCGCCTCGGGTGCCGTCGCCACCTTGGCGGTGCACTCCCCCGGCGCCCGATCGGCCGGCGCCCCCATGACATTGCGCGACGGGCGCCTGCGCGGACGCGCGGTCACCGTCCCCGACGCAGCCCGTGCGGAGCTGATCGTCACCCTGGCCGATGCCGGCGGCCGCGGGCTGGTGGCAGCTGTCGCACGCGCCGGTGAGGGCGTCACCGTCCTGGCCGGTGAGTCGATCAACCCCGCCCGACCGGTCGCCGACGTCGAGATCGACGCCGCACCCGTCGCCGTGGGCGCGGTGGCATCCGTCGAATCCGTACTGGCGGCGCCACTGGTGGCCGCGGCCGCGGATCTGGTCGGCGTGGCCTCGGCCGCCTTGGCGCGCTCCGTCGACCACGCCAAGACCCGCCGTCAGTTCGGCACCACGATCGGCGCGTTCCAGGGCGTCAAACACGCACTCGCAGACAACTACGTGAGTGTGGAACGCGCCCGCAGTCTTACCTATGCGGCCGCGGCACGCCTCGATGATCCCGACCCATGGACCGTGGCGGCCCTGGCCAAGGCGGCCGCCGGCGAGGCGGCGACCGCCTGCGCCCGTGCCGCAGTCCAGGTGCACGGCGCGCTGGGACAGACCTGGGAGCACGACACTCACCTGTATGTCCGGCACGCATGGCAGGGCGGCGCCCTGCTGGGCGACAGCCGCGCGCTGTACTACGAGGTGGGCCGCCGGTTCGCGGGAGGCACCGAATGACCGCGCTGCTAGACGAATTCGGCACCTGGCTGAGCGACTTCCTGCCGGCCGACTATTACGAGCGGTATCGCGACTACCGCTGGGACATTCCGTTGCGGCGCGACTATCAGCGCGCAGCCTTCGAAGCCGGTTGGCTGCAGCCGACCTGGCCCCGCGAGCACGGCGGCCGGTCACTGGGCCTGCGTGAGGCGATGGAGGTACGCATCGAAGCCGCGCTGCGGTCGGCGCCCAAGCTGCCCAATATTCAGGGGCCCGGCGTCGTCGCACCCGGCATTCGACAGTTCGGTACACCGGCGCAGATCGACCGGCTGCTGGTGCCGCTGCTGCGGGGGGACGAATGGTGGGCGCTGGGCATGTCCGAGCCCGAGGCCGGATCGGACTTCGCCGGACTGCGCACCCGCGCTGAGCGGCACGGTGACGTGTTTCGGGTTACCGGCCACAAGATCTGGACCACCCAGGCCCACGAGTCACGCTGGTGCACTCTGTATGCCCGGACTGATCCGGACGCGCCCAAGCACCGCGGCATCTCCTGCCTGATTCTGGATCTTGAGTCACCTGGGGTGCGGATCGAACCCATTCGGATGGCGTCGATTTCCGACGAGACGTTCTGCGAGGTCTTCCTCGACGAAGTCGAGGTGCCGGTTAAGAACCTGCTGGGTCCGCTCAACGGCGGCTGGAACGTCGCGATGTCGTCCTTACACCATGAGCGCCAGATGATCTGGATCATGAACTGGGTCGAGATCAAGCGGGGTCTGGAGTCGGTCCGCCACGCCGCATCAGGGGGCATCTACACCGAACTCGGCGCGCTGCTCGCCGACGCCGAAGCGCTGCACGCCACCGGGTACCGGGCCTTGGGCAACGAGCTCGCCGGTCGGCCCAGCCCGGAGGCAGACACCATGAAACTGCTGGGATCGATTACCTTGCAACGGGTCTGGGAACTCAGCGCGGCCGCGGCGGGACCAGCCTCAACCGGCGATCCCGACCTGCTGTTCGAACGGCAGGACGCCCTGGCCGCGACCATCTACGGCGGGACCTCGGAGGTCCAACGCAACATCATCGCCGAGCGACTGCTCGGGTTGCCGAAGGGATGACCAACGATGGATTATGACCTCGGTGACGACGCCGGTGAACTGCGAAACCGGTTGCGGCAATTGATTGCCGAGCACATCCCCGCGGACTTCCTGGGCGCCTGTACCGACGATCCCGACGACCTGGCCACCACCGAATCGTTCTGCAAGCTACTGGCCTCCGAGGGGCTGCTGGCGCTGGCCTGGCCGAAAGAGCATGGTGGCGGCGGTGGTTCGATCTGGCAGCAGACGGTACTGCGCGAAGAGATGTGGGCCAACTACGAGCCCCGCGGACCGCAGTACATGGGGATCAACTGGGTCGGCCCGGCAATCATGCGGTACGGGACACCCGAGCAGCAGACCAAGCACCTCTCCGGAATCGCGTCCGGAGAGGTGATCTGGTGCCAGGGATTCTCCGAACCGGAAGCCGGAACCGATCTGGCATCGTTGCGCACCCGCGCCGTGCCGGACGGCAAGGGCTGGCGAATCACCGGGCAGAAAGTGTGGACGTCGTATGCCCGGATGGCCTCCTGGTGCGTGCTGGCCGCGTGCACCCACCCGGATGCCCCGAAACCCAAGCGGCTCACCCTGTTTCTCATTCCCATGGATCGGCCGGGCTTCACCGTCCGGGGTATCTCGTCCATGCTCGGACCTCATCACCTCAACGAGGTTTTCCTCGACGACCTGCCGGCCTATCCCGGCGATGTGCTGGGCGAGCCCGGCGACGGCTGGCGGGTGATGCGCGAGGCGTTGGCGTTCGAGCGGGTCGGCATCGCCCGCTACGCCCGCTGCGAGTCACTGCTGCACCGAATGCAGACCGAACTCGGCGCCGACTGGGACCGGTTACCCGAATCGATTCGCTCCCGGTGGGTTCGCGCGCTCGTCGATCTGCGGGTGGCCCGGCTGATGGCCTATCGGGCCGTGTCTCTGCAGGACGACCCTGCGGCGGGCGCGGCGGCCAGCGCTGCGCGCATCGCCACCACCACCTGCGATCAGCTGGTCGCCGAGTTGCTGTTGGATGTGCTGGGCCCCACCGCGCTGGACAGCGGCAGCTCCGCGGCGCTGTACGGGGCGGTCGACGACCACTGGCGCTATGCGCAGGCCGCGACCGTCGCCTCGGGCACCATCGAGGTGCAGCGGATGCTGGTGGCCCGCGACGTATTAGGAGAACGTCGGTGAATACCGAACTGCCACAAGATATTATCGATTTTTCCGCGGTCGCCGTCAAGCAGCTGACCCGGTTGGGTGGACCGCAGATGGCGCTGCGCGCCGAAACCGACGACAGCCTTCGGTTCGCGGCACGCGACGCGTTAGCCGGGCTCGGCGCCTTCGACCTCGACGTCCGCTCCGGAGCCGACGATCTGCTGGCAGCCGCGGTGCTCTGCCAGGCTGCCGGAGCAACGGCCCTGCCGTACCCGCTGGTCGAGGAAATGCTGGCGGTCGACGGCGCCCGGCTGAGTCTGGTGAACCCTCGAGCCCCGCGCATCGACCACGGCGATCTGCCGGGCGCGTGGCTCGCCACCGATCTGGACGGCACCGGGTACCGGCCTCAACCGGCGGCGCGGACGGCGGCCAAACTGGGGCCGTTTCTGGTGCCGGCCACCTTGTCGGCACCCATTGGCACCCTGCCCGCGGCCGACGTTAACCTTCATCTCGTGCTGGGATCATGGCGGATTCTGGGGGCGATGCAGCAGGCGTTGGACATCGCCACCGGGCACGTCCGGGCGCGGGAGCAGTTCGGGAAACCGCTGGCAGATTTTCAGGCCGTCAGATTCGCCGTCGCGGATGCCGCGGTGGCGGTGCGGGGCCTGCACGAGCTTGCCAAGTACACCTTGTGCCGACCGGATTCGCTACCGGCCCAGATGCTTTCGGCCGATGCACTGATCTTGCGCCTCAAGGCGGCCGATACGGCGCGCCAGCTGCTACGCACCGCGCATCAGCTGCTCGGCGCGCTCGGCTTCTGCGACGAGTCCGACATCAGCGTGCTCGACCGGCACACCCAGCCGCTGATCCGACTGCCGCTGAGCTCCGAGGCGCTGGCCTTGCGACTGATTCCGGATGTCCGGGACGGGCACTTCGAGACGCTGTTCAGCGGGCAAATCCCGGCATGAACCAGCCCGTCGCTGCCGAAGTGCCGCCGAATCCGTTCGCGGACGGCGTCCCGTTCGCGACCAAGCTGACTGAGCTTGCCGAGCAACAGCGCGACGACGCCGCGGTGACGGTCGTCTCGCTGAACGGCAGCGTGCAGGCCCTGACCTTCGGCGAACTCGATGCGCGGGCCAATCAGTGGGGGCGGGCACTGCTCTCGCGGGGCGTGCAGACGGGTTCGCTGGTGGCGATAGCGATTCCGAACTCGATGCACCTCGTGCTGGCCACGCTGGGGTGCTGGAAGGTCGGCGCCGTTCCCATTCCCATGCACTGGGACCTGCCCGAGTGGGAACGCGACCGGGTGCGGACGGTGATCGATCCGGCCGTGGTGGTCGACGACACCAGCCGTTGGGAGTTGGACGCAGTCGCGGCTGCCGCGCCGAGCCGTCCGCTGCCGACAGCCGTCTCCCCCACCGCCAACGGTATCTGTTCCAGCGGGTCCACCGGTGTACCCAAGGTGATCCTCAACCTGGCGCCGTCGCTGTGGATACCGCAGCAGGGTGAGCCGTTCCTGGAGAATTGGACGCCGGTGCCCAGGCCGCAGCGGATCATGGTGCCCGCACCGATGTATCACACCAACGGGTTCGCCCCGTTGTTGATGCTGCTGGGCGGCGACCACCTGGTGATCCTCGAAAAGTTCAACGCGCCAGTGTTTGTGGATACGATCGAGCGCTACCGGATCACCAATTTCACGGCCACGCCGACCATGCTGTCCCGCGTCGCCGCACTGCCGGACATCGGGCGACGCGACCTGTCCAGCATTGTGTTCATCCTGCAGGGCGCCGCGGTGATGCCACCGTCGTTGTTGCACACCTGGTTCGAGTTGCTCAGCCCGGAACAGATCGTGATGGCCTACGGCATGACCGAGAATCTCGGCCTCACCGCGCTGCGCGGCGACGAGTGGCTGAGCCATCCCGGCAGCGTGGGCCGTGGCTTCCGGGACACCGAGATCCGGATCCTGGACACCGACAAACGGCCGTTGGGTCCGGGCGAGCAGGGCGATGTCTACCTGCGTGCGCCGATGAGCGCCGGCTACCGTTATCTGGGCGGGGCTCCCCCGCTGCCGTCGACCGAGGACGGGTTTCGCTCGGCCGGCGACATCGGTCACTTGGATCCGGACGGCTACCTGCACATCACCGACCGGCGCGCTGACATGATCGTCAGCGGCGGTGCCAATGTCTTTCCGGCAGAAGTGGAATCGGCGTTGTCGGGACATCCCGGTATCGCCGATGTCGTCGTCATCGGGCTGCCCGATGCGCGGTGGGGACGGCGAGTCCACGCCGTCGTTCATGCTGCGGGCCCGCTCACCGAGCAGCAGGTGATCGAGTATGCGAAGAGCCGACTCGCACCGTACAAGGTCCCCAAGACGGTCGAATTCGTCGACAGCATCCCCCGCACCGCGGCCACCAAGGTGAACCGCGCCGCCATGATCGCGGCGCGGGGCGGCTGACCGCAACCTGTCACCGCACGCCGACACGCCGAACGTGAGTTCTACGACGTCCGACCCGCGGGTCGCGTCGCGGATTTCGCACTCGGGCGCGGCGGACGCTAGCCCCGGGACGTCCGATCCGTGCGGCATTGGAGAATGTGCTTGGAATGACTGCCGGCCAACTGATTTCGAGAACTCGATAGTGAGCGGATCCGGCGCCCCGAAGTCCACCGCGCAGTCCAAGGCGTTCAAACGCAGTAGTGACGCGGACACCAACCCGATCCCGGTCCGGGAGATCCGCGCCAAGCTCGCGCAAGAGGCCGTGGAGTCGGAAGCTGTCACCGGGGCCGAGGACGTACCGGCGCCTGCGGGACCCTCGGCGGCGGGCACCCGGGTGCTGGACCTGCCGCCGCTGCCACACCGTCCAGTGCCTGAACCGCCCCCGGCCGCGGCGCCCCCGATCCGCCCGGCACCGGTACTCAGCGAGCCACCGGTGTTCATCGAGCCACCCCCGCCGCCGGAGCGACCGACCGCGGAAGTCTCGCCAGCTGTGGAGATGCCGTTCCGTCCCGCGCCGATTCCCGGGCGGCCCGCTCCTGAATCGCCACCCCCGCCGGCACCGCCGCAACCAGTCGCGGCCGCTGTCCCAGAGCAACCCGTGCCACCGCGCCCCGATCCGAGGCTGAACCCACCCGCACCGCCGCCGGTGGCGACGCCGTTCACCAGGGCGGCGCCGAGCGCTCCGCCGCAGCACCCTCAGGACCCGCGCATGCCCTCACACACACCGACCTGAGACTGGTGCGTCGCGTCCGGCCGCTGCCGCAGAGCGGGTGGCGCAAGGTCGTGCACCGCGTCACCGGTATCAACCCCAAAGAGTCCGAACAGGAGAACACCCGGCAGAAGTTGGTGGCGCGGGTAAGTCAACCGGTGCGGGGTGACTACAGCATCGCCATATCGTCGATGAAGGGCGGCGTGGGCAAGACCACGACGACGGTCGGGTTGGGGTCGACGTTCGCGGCCATCCGGGGCGACCGCGTGATCGCGGTGGACGCCAACCCCGACTTCGGCACGCTGGCCCAACGTGGCCCGGACCAGAGCCGGTCGACGGTTCGGGATTTGTTGCTCGACGACAACGTCTTTCGCTACTCCGACATCCGCAGGCACACCTCACAGAGCACGAGTCGGCTGGAAATCCCTGCCTCCGAGCGTGATCCGGCGACGTCCGAGGCATTCTCGAGGCCGATTACCGCGTGGTGATCCGCCTGCTGCAGCGGTTCTACAACCTGATTCTCACTGACTGCGGCACCGGGCTGGTGCATTCGGCGATGTCGGCCGTGCTGGACGAGGCCGACGCCATCGTGTTGGTCGCCTCACCCGCGATCGACGCCGCCCGCAGCGCGTTCGCGGCGCTGGACTGGACTGGACTGGCTAGAACACCACGGCCGCGGGCACCTCGTTCCCAACGCGACTGTGGTCATCAGCGCATCGCCAACCGCTGGGTCGCTGCCGAACCCGAGAAACCCTCGGAGGACGACGCCGCGCGGTTTCATCGTCGCTATCACGCCATGGTCGAAGAAAGGATTGCCGACTGGCTCGACGAGAACCGTGCTACGGCAGGAGCATTCCGGTGCAGCAGCGCAAGCGGATCGAGGAATACTGTGAGCACCAGATCCAGTACCAGTGGCGTCTTTGCACACCCACGCGAGACGGACTCGATGACCAAGACGACGATGACGGGCGCGCCCCGTGGTAGGCGCAATGACGCTCACTTGCGATCGATGATCAGCGTCCGCGGCTGGTGTGGAACGACCTGCGTTGTGGCGCTCCTCGCCGGATGCTCACCGCCGAAAACGCCTGCGACATCGCCGGCCACCACGATTCGGTCGCCCGAGGTTCGTTCCCGGACCACTACAACATCTATAAGCGCACGATCACCTACCAATGGATAGGGGTGGCGCCGCCGGCCAACCAGAAGGGGCGGGCGCGAGCACCATTGGTGTCGGTGTTCGGCGACCGGTACACCAACAAATTCACGACGCACCCGTTCATGGATCCCGATTGTGCGACCAACCCGCCTCCGATCGACAAGAGCCCGGTGTCCACACCGGGTTGGCCCGATCCGCCGGAGCTGTAGCGGTGGTCGAAACTTTCCGACTGCCAACGGAAGTGGTCTACGCGTTGCAAACCGGAAAGCCTCCCCGTACCTGCGGGAGCCGGATTGCGAGGCCGCAGGTGAGCCTTAGGAATCCGTGGTGGACGACGCCGAGCGGTTCCGGAGCAAATATCGCACCGTGGTCGAAGAACGGATCTCGGACTCGACGGCTACCGCGATTAAGCGTCAAACCGTCTTACCGCGAGACGAAGTCAGCTCGCCATTTCCATGACTCGACCGGTGATGGCATCTTCCCATTCATCGAGCCGCGAGAGGAAGAACGCCTCCGCCTCGTCGAAGGTGATCTCAGGGTGCGGACCGATTTGGGCGGCGACATCGTGATATACCCGAGCGGCCTCCGGATCAACGAAATCCCATTGGCCGAGTGGCCATTCGTCGGTGAGGTAACCGGCATTCGAGTACTCCTGGTACAACGGCGTTCCGGGGTACGGAAGGATTCGCCCCATGAATTTGAATGCGTTCGTGTACTTCGTCGCCCGCAGCAGTCGTGCCGTCTCACGTAGTTCGTCGGGCTTGACCGTGGGGTGAAACATGATGGTGCCAGGGATGACCTCGATACCGAGCTGCTGCAAGGAATTGATCGTGTCCGCGGCGTCTTGTCCGCGATTGAGAATCTGCTTGCGGTAGGACCGCAGTTGATCGTATGACCCGGTCTCCACGCCGATGAATACCCGCCGCAAACCCGCCTTGTGCAGGTGTTTGTACAAGTTCAGATCGACGACGGAGTCCAGCCGGATATCGACCATGAAGTTGATGTCGATCCCCCGATCCAGGATGGCGTCGGCGAAGTCAGCGCCACGTTGCTGTGAGCTGGGGTGCTTGGACACGAACAAGTCGTCGCTGATGAAGACGAAATCAAGTTCGAATTCCGAAACCAGATAGTCGATCTCATCGACAACGAGGTCAACCGACTTGGCGCGATAGCTGTCGCGGCCGAGCATGGACGACATCGCTCCGGTACCACAAAACGTGCAGCGATAAGGGCATCCGCGGGTGGAAAACACAGACGCGGCAAAACCATCTGCCACGACGGTGGGTAACTCGTCGCGAGCCGGAGAGGGCAATTCGTCGAGGTCGACCAGCGGAGCCGGTCGGTAGACGACCCTTCCCTGCTCATCACGGCGGGCCACGCCGAGGACATCTTCAACACCGGCACCGTTTTCGATAGCCATCGCGAGCTTGGTGAATGTGACCTCTCCATCTCCGACGATCACGAAGTCAAAGCAGTCGTGTTCGCGCAGGATGCGATCGAAGTTCAGTGTCGCGATCGCATTCCCCAAGGCGATTTGCACGCCTTCCCAGCTTTGTCTTGCACGTTGCGCTAACCAAAGCACCTCGGGAAAGGTGTCGATGGACGAAAAGCCGATAAGTCGAGGCGTACCAGAGCAGCGCACCGCGTCCTGCATGGCGGCCCAAGTCTGCTCGACGGACCCATGCCCGGCAACCAATCCATTGACGCTGATGATGTCGAGACCTTGCGCCTCCGCGTAAGCCTTGATGGACATCAACCCGAGATGCTCCATCGGCAACGACGCATACAACCGGGGATCGCCAAGTTTCTGTTCGCCAACATAGGAACGTCCGTATTGGCGGACGCCGGGCGGATTGACAAGAAGACTCGTCATGTTGGCCTCCTTGAACGAAATCGGCTATGAATGAGTGAAGTATGCATTCCGTGTCCGCGGCGCGTGTCCGGATTGGCTGCGGGTTGGCCTAGATCCTTCCCTTGCGGCGGGCGCAATTTGTCCGCTGATCGGTGCTTCTTTGGGATGATTTTGATGTCCACCGATCGGGGGACACCCGGGACCGGGCCGCGATCACAACCGATGCCACGGTCGTCTCAGATTGCCTGCGGCTACGCCTGTTCCAGCGGTGCACGCAGCCGCCCGAAGTTCTCCGCCACTGACCCCGCCAGTTCGAGATAGGCCTGCCGCGTAGCAGGGTTCAACCGACCGAAATCGACTTCGGCGCCCTCGGCCAAATGTGGGTCGAACGGGATCAGGTGGATGGAGCGGCAGCGTGATTGGAAATGTTCGTACACCTAACGGGGCTTCGCCCCAGCCCGACGAGGCATGTCGTGGTCGGTTTTGGTTTGGGGCTCCGGTCGGAGGGGTTGAGACCGTGACCGGCGGACCGATCCGGTGTATCAACCGCATAGCGCGGTTGGTTGGCCTAACTGGCCGCCCGTCCGATCGGAGCCTTGTGATGACCGTAGCGCGATCCGCTGATGATGTCTTGTCTGAGCATGTGGTCTTTGAGGTCGAATGTATTGATCGGATGTTCTGCAACGTCTATGTGCCGGGGTTGCAGTACGCGGCTGGCCTGGTGGCCTATGTGCATCGGCAGCTGGGGTTGCCGCTCGCTTCGACCGCGCCGCTGGCCCGCATCACCGACGCGTTCGACAAGGCGGTACACCGGTTTGCCCGCGACCAGGGGCTGGCGTGGGTGGATTTCACCAAGGGGCAACGCAAAGACGACATTGCCCACGAGCACTTGGCCCGGTTCACCGGCACCGAGGGGGTGCTGTTCGTGGGCCGCGCCCAGGAGAAGACCAAACTGTTTCGCACCGAGAAGCGCCGCAACGCCAACGGCGATTCTTACCCGTGGATCGTTGCGAGTACCGGGCTGGTCAACCATTTCTACTTCTACTGCGTTGATGAGGACTTCGGCCCGTTCTTCGTCAAGTTCTGCTCCTAGTTCCCCTATAACGCCAAGTTGTGCACTAACGGAAACCATTGGGCCCAGCGCCAAGCCGCCAAGGCCGGCATCGCATTCACCCCGCTGGGTAACGGCTTCGCCGCGGTCGAGGACCCGGCTGCCCTGCAAGTGATCTGCGACAGGCTGGGACCCGGGCACATCGAGGCGTTGCTGGTCAAGTGGCTGGCCCTGCTGCCGCAGCCGTTCACCGCGGTCGATCATGCTGCGGGCTACCACTACGAATTGTCGATCCTGCAGGCCGAATTCTCGCTAACCCAGATGCTCGACAAACCGGTGGCGGGCCGCATGTTCTTAGAACAGGTCATCCGCGACAACCTCGACATCGGTCGCCCTGACCAGGTCACCCTGATCTTCAATCGCCGGCTGGTAAGGCGCGGACCGCGCCGCACGCCCGGGTTGTTTCGCACCCGAGTGATCACCGAGGGCATCACCCCCAGCCTGCACATCGACTACAAGCACACCCGGATCAAGCAGTATCACAAGGAAGGAAAAGCGCTGCGCACCGAAACCACCATCACCGACACCACCGACTTTTCGATCGGCAAACGGCTGACTGATCTGCCCGCCCTGCGGGAGATCGGCTTCTTAGCCAACCGACGTCTGCTGCACGCCCAACGACTCAGCCACGACCCGATCACCGGCGCCGACGCACTTGCGACCCTTACCGGCGCCACCACCACCAGCTCCGGCACCCGAATCCCCGCACTGCGGCTGGCCGAACCCCGCAGCCAGGCCCTGCTTGGGGCGCTACTGACCTTTGGCTGCCAAACCCACGGGTTCACCAGCGCCGAGCTGCGCACCCTCACAACCGAGCTCCGCGGACTGCCAGCGGGAGCCATCACCGCCGGACAAACCACCTACGACCCGCGCCGACTCAAATCCCGAGGTCTGATCACCCGCATCCCGCACACCCACAGCTACGCCGTTACCGACCGCGGCCTGCACACCGCCCACTTCCTCACCTGTGTACATGACCGACTCCTGTCCACCGGCCTGGCGCACCTGGCCGACCACAACAGCGTGCCACCGCTACAGGCAGCATCGCGCGCCTACAACACCGCCCTGGAAAACCTCAGCCGCACAACACTATTGGCTGCATAAACGCCCAATCCAGCCCAGATACGTCAAACTTGACTCAAAATTCCGGCTTCGCCGGATCTAGCGAAGCTAGTCCAGCTTTAGCGCCGCCGAACCCGGGCGGGAGGCACTCAGCACCACGTGAACCTCCCGCACCAGACCCGAATGCCCACGTTGCACAAGTCAATCCAGTGTGGCTGAAGCGCTGCGCGCAGCGTCGATCGCGGGCGAGCTGACCAGCACGTTGGTGTGCGCCAGGTCCAAGACGGCCGACATCGCCGAATGCATGATGCCGGTGCCGCAGTCGGTCACGATGATGTTGTAGTAGTGCCGCAGAATGTCGACCGTTCGCCGATAGTCGTCAGCGCCTAACACTTCCGACACCGCCGGATCCTGCTCGCTGGCAAGCACTTCCAGCCAGCTGGTCGCCATTCACGTGTGATTGCGAAAGTCGGCGTAGCGGTTGATGTTGCGACGACACCCGCCCGGCAGCAGCCGGTCTCGGACGAGCCGCGATACCGGACGTTTAGCTGACCGAAAGCTGTCCGATGAGCGTCGCAATCAGGGCGGCGACGTCATCTGGGACGGGGCGTTCGGCCTCCGCGTCGGACAACAACTCGGCGGGGAGACCCGCAGCGGCGGCGGCCTCGTCGATGCTGAGTTGGGCGCGGTGACGCGCCCCGTAGAGCCGTTGCCCCAGCGTCGCATTCGGCGACCGGGCGGCCATGGCCATCACCTCGTTGTAGGTGCGGCGCACCGTGCTCAGCGCCAGCACAACCGAGGGGGTGCCTCTGGCGTTTCGCGCCGCGCTGGCCGCCACGTTCTCGAGTTTGCGCAGGTCAGCCAGAATGTTGCTGACCTTCGGGGTGAACGCGGGATCCGACGGCTCGGGTAGCTCAGCGGTGGCCGCACTGATGGTGTGCATGGCCAGCTCGACGGCCTCGGCCATCAGCGGCGCCCGGACGGTGTCGGTGAGCGACTCGGTTGGCTCGTCGGCCGCGCCCGGCATCTCTGACGGCGCAGTGCTGGGGCCGTTGATCGGCACCACCGCGGATCCGCTGCGAATGCGGGCGATGGTGCCTGGTGACCACTGCAGCGCTTTCTCGAGCTTGGCCAAGGTGCCGCGGCGCGGCCAGCTGCGTCCCTTCTCGAAGGCGATCAGGGTGCCGGCGTTGATGATCTTGTCCTTGGCCAGGCCACGCTGAGTGATCTCGAGTTCGTTGCGACGCGCGGCCACGGCCTGACCGGCACGCGCGACGCCCGGGTCGACATCGGCCTCCCACCACTCGTCCTCGTCAAGCTCGGGCGTTTCGAGGATGCCGGTGACATCTTCAGCGGGCGCTTGGGGGGTGAGGGTGACCGCAAAACCTTCGGGGTTGGCCAGATGCAGGGTGGTAGCGTGCGCAACCAGCACCGAACTGCGCCGTACGCCGTCGAGGAACATGCCGTTGGTGCTGGTGTCGATCGCCTGCCAGCCGTCGCGATGCGGTTCGAGCCGCACATGCCACCGAGATATCCGCTCGTCGGCAAGCCGGACGGTCGCCGAGTTGTCCCGGCCGATGATGGCGACACCGGCTCGAGGGTCCAGAGTGTGAACCTCGTCGCCGAGTCGTACCACTAGGGCGGGCGGCCATTTGTACACCGCCTGGTCAGACGTCACTGCTTCTCCCCCGGCTCGGACCCCGAATCGTCGGGCACGTCGCTACAGCCATCCTTCAGCACCGCGTTGGTAGATGCTACATCTTTCCCGCGACGCACCCGCAGCCGGCACACTGCAGATAATCGCTTTGACCGGCATGTATGTCGTTTTCTCTCGCAAAGCCCCGCGGCCTGGTACAAATCCGGGCAAGACGTGCGCCACAGTTCAGTTGTAGTACATACGTCTAATACGGGCAAGGTTATTACAAAGTTGTAGCCGCTACGTTTTAGATGTTGCGTCAGTGCTAGATTTGTGGTTATGTCGTCGCAACGACGGCGCACACGCGTCCGAACTGGAAGGAAAGCGATGACTGCAACGGCGATTCCGTTGTCCACACCGCTGAACGAATACGTTCCGGCGTGCACCACCCAGCCGGAGCGGTGGACGACCACCGAGCCCGACGACGAGGCCAAGGCGCTGTGCCTTGTTTGCCCGCGACGGTGGCTGTGCGCAAGCGAGGCCTACCAAGTCACGGGCGTGGAGGGCTTGTGGGCGGGAGTGGTGATCCCCGAGTCCGGGCGGGCGCGCGACTTCGCGTTGCGCCGCCTGCGTGCGCTGGCCGAACGCGGTGGCTATTACGTCCGTCCGCGGCGCCGCGGCCGCCCCCGCGGTTCGCGCAACTGATCCGTGGTGCCGAAGTCGTGCCAAGTGCCTCGGTGTCGATGGCCACAAAGTGAGACACGACGCCGGCATGGCTGTTGGTGACCACGACGGTCGCCGCCGGAGGCGGCGTAGGCGGGCCCCAGGGCCACGCTGCACGCGGCACCGGGCGCTGCGGTGCGTAGGTCCCATTGCTGCCAGGTAGATTCCACGCCGTCGCCGCTGCCCGTGGTCCTGATGTACACCTTGGCGCCTCCGGGCCGGGCGGTAACCTCATTCTCACAGCGTCCGTAACGTCGCCGAAGAGGAGACCGCCCATGGCCGGCCCCACCGATGAAGCCGAAGTCACCCGCGCCGACCGCTTCATCAAGACCGCGGTCGAAATCCTGGGCGAGACCGGGCGCACCGACTTCACCGTGCAAGAAGTCGTGGCCCGTTCCAAGACTTCACTGCGCGCCTTCTACCAGCACTTCGCCAGCAAGGATGAGCTGTTGCTGGCGCTCTTCGAGCGCACCATGAGTCAGGCGGCCGACACCTGGCGTGCCGAGACCGCCGGTCTGGACAGCACCGCCGCGCTCAAGCTGATCATCGACCGCGTCGGCGCCCAGCCGGAGTCGTCGACCCAGGACAGCCTGAACCGGGCGCTGAGCCTCTACAACCAGAACCTGGCCGAGACCCGTCCCCGCGAATACGCCCGGGTCCTCTCCCCGCTGCACCGGCTGATGCGCGACATCATCGGACAAGGCATCACCGAGGGCGTCTTCAATCCCGGCCTGGACGTCGGTGCCGCCGCGGCGATCGTCATGCAAACCATGGTCGGCGCGCTCCGATTGCATTGGCTGGGAACCGAACTGAACGGCACACCGATCGACTCGGGCCAGTTGTACGACTTCTGCAGCCGCGCCCTCGGTATCCGGGAAACCGACGACGACACACCGGATCGCTCACTGGCGGACCTGTTCGCGCAGATCGGCCTGCGCCCGGCCGGCTTTCACCAGGGTCGATCCCAGGACGGGTTCGCGATGACGATGCCGGTCAGCCCAGCCGTGGTCAACACCTCGGGCGCGCTACAGGGCGGCCTGATCGCCACCCTGGCCGACGTGGCAGGCGGCCAACTTGGCCTGCAGTACCTGCAGCCGGGCACCGCGATGACGACCGCCGACCTCGTCATCCGCTACCTGCGGCCGATCCGGCACGGCTCGGCGCTCGCCGTCCCGAAGGTACTGCGAGCGGGGCGCCGGTCGCTGGTGATGCAGATCGACATCTTCGGCGACAGCGACACCGAGTTGGCGGCTACCGCGACCGTGAACTTCGCCATTGTCGGCCTTCCGGACCCGGACACTTCCGCCAACGACTGACCGACTTCAAATCGTCTCCGACGATAGGTGGTAACGTGATTACCATTCACCGAGATCAAGACTTCTACAGGAGATCGCCATGCCGTCTCGCGAACTTCCCTTCCCCGTCTTCGACGCCGACAACCACATGTACGAGCCGCAGGAGGCGCTGACCAAGTTCCTGCCCGAGAACCGCAAGCGCGTCATCGACTATGTGCAGGTGCGCGGCCGCACCAAGATCGTGGTGCGCGGCCACATCAGCGAGTACATCCCCAACCCGACCTTCGAGGTGGTGGCCCGGCCCGGCGCTCAGGAGGACTACTTCCGCAACGGCGCGCAGGGCAAGTCCTATCGGGAGATCCTCGGCGAGCCGATGAAGGCCATTCCCGCCTTCCGCGAACCAGGGGCGCGCCTCGAGGTCATGGACGAGCTCGGCATCGACTACGCGCTGATGTTCCCGACGCTGGCCAGCCTGGTCGAGGAGCGGATGAAGGACGACCCGGAGATGACGCACGACGTCATCCACGCGCTCAACCAATGGATGTACGAGCAGTGGTCGTTCAACTACCAGGACCGCATCTTCGCGACGCCGGTGATCACCCTGCCCATCGTCGAGCGCGCGCTCGAAGAACTCGAATGGGTCTTGGAGCGCGGCGCCCGCACCGTGCTGGTCCGCCCTGCGCCGGTGCCCGGCTACAAGGGCAGCCGCTCATTCGGCCTCGAGGAGTTCGACCCGTTCTGGCAGGCCTGCATCAAAGCCGAGCTTCCGGTGTCGATGCACGCCTCGGACAGTGGCTACTCCGAGTTCGCGAACGTCTGGGAGCCCGGCGACGAGTTCCTGCCGTTCAAGCCGACCGCCTTCCGCAGCTTCGCGATGGGGCACCGGCCGATCCTGGACGCAATGGGTGCGCTGGTGTGCCATGGCGCGCTGTCTCGCAACCCGGAGTTACGTATCCTGTCGATCGAGAACGGCGCCGACTGGGTGCCCGACCTGTTCAAAGGCCTCAAGGGCGTCTACAAGAAAATGCCGCAATCGTTCAGCGAGGACCCCATCGAGGCGTTCAAGCGCTGCGTCTACATCACCCCGTTCTGGGAGGACCGATTCACCGAGATCGTCAAGATGGTGGGTACCGATCGGGTGTTGTTCGGTTCCGACTGGCCGCACCCGGAAGGCCTCAAGGACCCCATCTCCTTCGTTGACGAGCTGACCGACTTCGACGAGGCGGATATCGCCAAGATCATGGGTGGCAACCTGATGAAGTTGATGAAGGTCTCCCAGCCTGCCAAGAAGCCGGTCTCTGCCTGACGATTGGGCGGTCCATGGTCGGATCTCGCCATTCGGCCTAATCCGCCCGCAGATTCTGCTATACACAAGGCAACACTTTGTCGTTCGGTCGCGCAGTGGATATTCCAATCGGGGGGATGCTTTCCGCGCGGCATAGTTGGGGGTGCACGATGAACCTGGGTCCGTCCGACTCTTTCTCCATTCCGGTGCAGTTGAGTGACCGGCTGTCCCTGGAGCTGGGTGAACCGACCAGCACGCTGCGGGCCACCACCGTCCGCAGCGGCTCGGCGGTGGTCATTCGCGCCGGTGGTGAAGTAGACGCGGCCAACGAGCACACCTGGCGGGGTCTGGTGGCCGAAGCTTCGGCGGTAGCCACTCGACCCGGACCACTCGTCGTCGACGTCAGCGGGCTCGATTTCATGGGTTGCTGCGCTTTCGCAGTGTTGGCCGAAGAAGCCGATCGCTGCCGCCGCCACGGCATCACGCTGCGGCTGGTGAGCAGCGACCCCGGTGTAGCACGCATCGTGGAGGCGTGCGCCTTCGGCCACATGCTGCCCGTGCACCCCACCACGGAATCGGCGCTGGCCGCGGCGTAATCGAGCGACCGGCCCGCCCCGGAAAATATTGGTGCGTGGTACGCGTGCGGCGGATTGATAGTCTGGTTGTTGTTGCTTGACGCTGGCGTCAGCGCACCCGACTTGTTTGCTCCATAGGTCCGCGGGAGGTACGGCCAATATGTCGGCCGAGAAGGACTGGGATACGACGGTGGGCGCGGCTGATGACGTGCGGCGCATCTTCGAGAACATCCCTGCGATGGTGGTCGGCCTGGACGGGCCCGACCACCGCTTCATCGCGGTCAATGCGGCCTTCCGCGCCTTCAATCCGTCGCTGAACCCGGTCGGCATGACGGCCAAAGAGGTTTATCCCGAGCTCGAGGGCCAGCAGATCTACGACATGTTCGACCGGGTTTATCGCACCGGCGAGCCACAGTCGGGAGCCGAGTGGCGATTACAGGTCGACCTACAAGGATCCGGACTCGAAGAGCGTTATTTCGACTTCCTGGTCACGCCCCGGCGCGGCCCGCAAGGAACCATCGAGGGCGTACAGCTGGTCTTCGACGACGTGACCGCCCGTGTGCAGGCGCGGCTGGCCGCGGAGGCACGTGTCGAGGAGCTCTCGCAGCGCTATCGCAACGTCCGCGATTCGGCGATCGTCATGCAGCAGGCACTGCTGGCCGCGTCGGTCCCGGTGGTTCCCGGAGCTGACATCGCGGCCGAATACCTGGTCGCGGCCGAGGACACCGCGGCCGGCGGTGACTGGCTGGATGCACTGGCCCTCGAGGGACGGTTGGTGCTGATCGTCGGTGACGTCGTCGGCCATGGCGTCGAAGCGGCGGCGGTGATGTCGCAGCTGCGCACCGCGCTGCGCATGCAGATCACCGCGGGCCACACGATCGTCGAAGCACTCGAAGCCCTCGACCGATTCCACGAGCAGGTCCCCGGATCGAAGGCGGCCACCATCTGCGTCGGCTCACTCGACCTGACTACGGGCGAATTTCAGTATTGCACCGCCGGACACCCGCCCCCGCTGATCGTCGCGGCCGACGCGACCGCGCGCTATGTCCAGCCCTCCGGCGGCGGCCCGCTGGGCAGCGGCACCGGATTCCCGCTGCGCACCGAGCTTCTCGACATCGGCGACGCAGTGCTGCTCTACAGCGACGGCCTGATCGAACGCCCCGGCCGCCCGCTGGTGGCCAGCACCGCGGAATTCGCGGATCTGGCCGGCAGTATCGCCGCCGGCACTCGCGGCTTCGTACTCGACTCGCCCGCCCGGCCGGTCGACCGCCTCTGTTCAGACACACTCGAATTGCTCTTGCGCTCAACAGGTTACAGCGACGACGTCACGCTGCTTGCGGTACAGCGCCGGACGCCCATCCCGCCGCTGCACATCCAGACGGATGCGAATATTAACGCCGCCCGAGGCATCCGGGCCAAGCTGCGGGAGTGGCTTTACGAGATCGGTGCGGACAGCACCGATGTCTCCGATGTGGTGCACGCAATCTCCGAATTCGTCGAGAACGCGGTCGAACACGGTTACGGGACCGAGGTTCCGGACGGCGTAATCGTGGAAGCCGCACTGGGCGACGACGGCAGGTTGCGGGCATCGGTAATCGACCGCGGCGAATGGAAAGACCACCGCGAGGGTGAGAAGGGTCGCGGGCGCGGCCTGGCGATGGCAGAGGCGCTGGTGACCGAATCGCACGTGATGCACACCCTCGACGGCACCACTGCCACGCTCAGCCACCGGCTCACCCGGCCGGTGAAGTTCGTCAGCGATCCGATAGCAAACCGAGTCGCTCACCAGCGCGAGATCGACAGCGAATTCGTCACGCTGGTCACCGAGGGTGGCCGGATCGTGGTGCGCGGCGAGGTCGACTCGAACACCGCGGCCACTTTGGATCGCCAGATCGCGGTCGAGAGCCGTTCTGGCATAGCGTCTTTGACGATCGATCTGAGTGCCGTCACCCATCTCGGGTCAGCCGGCGTCAGTGCCCTGGCCGCGGCACGGGAGCGTGCCCGCAAGCAGGGCGGCGAATGCGTGCTGGTAGCCCCGCCGGGTAGCCCCGCCCACCACGTCCTGTCCCTCGTTCAGATCCCGGTCAGTAGTGGAGACTCGGCAGACATCCTGGTCGAGGACTGACCGGGCAGCTACCGCGTCTTGCCGTGCCGTACCTGGTTGAACGGCACCCCACGGTCGGCGGCGAACTCCCGCGGAAAATTCAGCACCCGCTCCCCGATGACATTGCGGGCCATCTCGGTGGTGCCGCCGCCGATCGCGACCGACTGGCGCGACAGATACCGCAACCCGGTCTGCAGGCCTTCGCCCGGTTCCCCCACCACCCCGGCCGGACCGGCGATCGCCAGCGCGGTATCCATCTCGAGCATCACCGTCTCGGCGTGGAACAGCCGGATCAGCGTGCCTGCGGCCGGCGGCAGTGAACCGTCCCTGACACTGCGGTAGACGTGGTTGATCAGTTGCTCGGCGACCGCACGGTGCACCAGCGCACGGCCTGCCATTTCCTGGGCGCGCTCGCTGCCGACCTGCCCGGTGCGGGCCAGCAGATCGGCGTAATCCACGGGCATGGTGTGTCCGCCCTCGCTGCCCGAGCCGCTGGCGAACTCCGAGCCCTGCCCGACGGCGCGCCGCTCGTGGTAGAGCTGCCGTGACGCGACCGCCCAGCCCTGGTTGACTTCACCGACCACGGCGTCGTCGCCGACGTCCACCCCGTCGAGGAACTCCTCGCAGAACTCGGCACCACCGCTCACCTGGGTGATGCGTCGCAAAGTGATGCCCGGGTGGTTGATGGGAACCAGGAACATGGTCAGCCCGTCGTGCTTGGGCACGTCCCAGTCCGTGCGGGCCAGGCACAGTCCGTAGTCCGCGGCGAAGGCGCTGGTGCTCCAGGTCTTGGCGCCGTTGATGACCCAGCGATCGCCCTGACGTTCGGCACGCGTGAGCACCCCGGCCAGATCCGAGCCGCCGCTGGGTTCGGAGAGCAGCTGCACCAGGACCTCGTCTCCGCGCAGCGCAGCGGCGATGTGCTGCTTCTTCTGCTCTTCGCTGCCAGTGTCGAGCAGGGTGGCGCAACAGATGGTGAAGGTCGGCACGTTGAGGATCAACGGCATTTCGTAATTGCGGGATTCGACGTCGAAAGCCCGCTGGTATTCATAGTCCAAACCCTGGCCACCGTATTCACGGGGAAAGCAGATGCCCGCGAATCCGCCTGCGTGCAGCCGCTTTTGCAGCTCCCGTGCCCGCTGCCAAGACTGCTCGGCGTCGCGCGGCACGGCCGGTGGCGACTCGGGATCGATGCGCGGCATGTTCTCGGCCAGCCAGGTTCTGGCCCGGGCCGCGAATTCAGCAACCGTTTCGATGGAACTCATCTGGCACCGGCCTGGTAAACCCTGACGTTGTGCTCTTCGGGTGTGCCGAACATGGATCGGTACAACGTGATCCGCCGCAGGTAAAGGTGCAGATCGTGTTCCCAGGTAACGCCGATCCCGCCGTGCATCTGCACACATCGCTGCACGATCTCACCGCCCACCTCACCCACATAGGACTTGGCGATGCTCGCCGACAGGCCCGCCTCGGGTCCGCGGGCCGCGACGTCGGCGACGGCCGCGGCCGTCGTTGCGCGACACGCTTCCAGCCACAGCTTCATATCGGCGAATCCGTGTTTGAGCGCCTGGTACGACGCCAGCGGCCGACCGAAGCTGTGCCGGTCCAGCGCCCACTGCACGGTGAAGTCGAAAACGGTCTGCAATATGCCGACCGACTCGGCGCACTGCAACACTTGCGCAATCTGGCTCTGCCGCTCGATCAGACCCTCGGTCTCGGCGGCACTGCCGACCGTCGCGGATGCGACGGCGCCGTCGAACTCCACCCGCGCGTACTGCTTGACCAAGTCGACCGACTGAACGGGCGTGACGCGTACGCCCGGCGCATCGGTCGGTACCAGAAACTGACGTACCTGGTCGGCGCAGCGGGCCACCACCAGCAACACCGCGCTCTGGGATCCGGCCTCGACCCGGTCCTTGACGCCCTGGATACGGAAGTTGCGATCTCCCGAGTCGACGGCGGTCGCGGTAACCGTCGGCTGCAGCGGCGCCCAGCCCCGGCGCGGTTCCGACACCGCCCACGAGGCGACCGTCTGACCGGAGACCAACGAATCGATCAACGCCGCGTGCGATTCCCGTTCGGCGCAGTCCACCAGGCCGGCGAGCACCGTACTGACCGGGAACAGCGGCCCAGGTGCCACCGTCTTGCCCAGCAGCTCGGCGACCGCGGCCAGATCCGCGACCCCGTCACCCGATACGCTGCCGCCGCCCAGTTCCTCCGGAACCAGCAGGCCGGTCCAACCCAGTTCGGCGGCCCGCCGCCACCACGGGGGGTCCCATGACATGCCCGCGGCGTGCAGTTCCCGGACATGACGCAGCGACGCTTCTTTGGACAGAAATGCTTGGCTGGTTGAGGTAAAGAGTATCTTTTCGGGAGAGTCGACAGCGGTCATGATGCCGGCCGGACGTTCCGCGGCATTCCTTCGCCGTCGTGAAGGAAGTCGGGGGAAAAGATTGGGTGATTGATCATCCGCCTGATCGGTCCTCGTCGGAGTTCGCTGGCGACTCCGATGTTACCAATGGGCGATACCGTAAGAGATACCGGAGTTCAGTCGATAATGACGAGCGCTAGCCGAAATGGCTGAGACAGACGACGACGCAGTGCCATCGAAGGCCGACGTGCTGGCGTTGGCCGCGGAAGCCGAGGCCGAAGCCGCCGAGGCCGAGGCGCTGGCCGCCGCGGCACGCGCCAAGGCCCGCGCCGCACGGCTTCGCCGTGAAGCTCTCGCCGCCGCAGACGATGACGACGATGACGACGATTACGACGACGAGGACTACGAGTACGACGAGTCCGACGAGTCCGACGAGTCCGACGAGTACGAAGACTACGAAGAGTCGGAGGAGTACGAAGACGCCGACGAACAAGCAGCCGATTACGACGAGTCGGCCAACTACAGCGAGCTCGAGCCGGAAGTAGCTGCACAGCCGTCCCGCCGGGGCCGGCTGCGCGGCGCCGTGCATTTCCCCAAGCTGTCGACGATCGCCAATGTGGTTGCGGTGCTGCTCATCCTCGGCTTCACCGGGATCAGCACCTACTTCATGTGGCAGCACCACCAAGCCAACGATCGCGAGCAGCAGGCAGCGGCGTTCATCGCCGGCGCCAAAAAGGGTGTGGTCAATATGACTTCGCTGGATTTCAAGAAAGCCAAGGAAGATGTGCAGCGGGTCATCGACAGTTCCACCGGTGAATTCCGGGACGACTTTCAGCAGCGCGCCGCCGACTTCACCAAAGTGGTCGAACAATCCAAAGTGGTGACCGAGGGCACGGTGAACGCGGCGGCGATCGAATCCATGGACGGACACTCCGCCCAGGTGCTGGTGTCGGCGACCTCCCGTGTCACCAGTTCCGCGGGCGCCAAGGATGAGCCGCGCCCGTGGCGGCTTCGGGTGACCGTGACCGAAGAGGACGGACAGTACAAGATGTCGAAAGTCGAGTTCGTGCCGTGAGCGATGACGAACGCGGTGTGGACGTGACCAAGGACCCGGCCCCCGACACCGAGACCGAGGTGGTCGACTCGGTCCCCGATGCGCCCGGCGAAGAATACGAGAACGACGGCGACGATGACGCGGTGGGCGACGTCGATGAGAGCAGCTCCGACGACCTCGACCGCGAGGACGAGGCCGAGGTTCAACCCGTCGAACCGGCTCCGCCCAAGCGCAACTCGCGGCGCAACATCTGGCGTCGGCAGATCACCGTCAAGCCGGTCCCGGTGATCCTGATCGTGCTCGTATTGCTTTCCGGCGGCGTCACGGCCTGGCTCTACACCCATTACCACCAGCCGGATCAGCGGACCAGCCCCAGCGTCGCGCGAGCGGCGATCAAGGCGGCCTCGGATGGCACGGTCGCGTTGCTGTCCTATGCACCCGACAGCCTCGACAAGGACTTCGCTTCCGCCAGGTCGCATCTGTCCGGTGACTTTCTCTCCTATTACGACCAGTTCACGCAGCAGATCGTCGCTCCGGCGGCCAAGCAGAAGCAGCTGAAGACCTCTGCTCATGTGATGCGCGCCGGCATGCAGGAGTTGCATCCGGACTCCGCCGTCGTGCTGGTGTTCGTGAACCAGAGCACGACCAGCAAAGACAACCCCGAACCGTCGATGGCGGCCAGCAGCGCGCTGGTGAACCTGTCGCTGGTCGACGGCAAGTGGCTGATCACCAAGTTCACGCCGGTCTAGCCGCGGCTCCTGCCGAGCGTGTGGTGACAGCGGCGAATCGCGACGGATATCGCCTTGCCTGCACGCTCGGCGCGTGGGCTCAGACGGCGAACGCGCGCCGCAGCGTCTGAGCGTGTAGCGCGCGGTTCTCTTGCGAGACAATCCAATCCGGCACCACCGAGTCGAAGCCGTGGAACGTTGCGGCGACCACATGCAGGCTGGCTGGGACGTAGGCGTGCAGCAACCGGTTGGCGTAGTCGATGGCTTCGTCGCGGCACGGGTCGACGTCTGAACAGCTGACGAATGCCGGCGGCAGCCCTTCCAGGTTCGCGCGGTGTGCGGGCACAAGTTGACCGGTGGCCGTGGGATGCCCGAGGTAGTGGCCCCACGCCCGGCTGACCGCAGGGCCGTTGAGACCCGGGGTGCGCTGGAACTCCCGCCGCGACGGCGTCGCGTCCGAGTCGAGCATGGGCTGATGCAGAATCTGCACCGCGATCCTCGGCCCTTCCGCGTCGAACACCCGCTGGGCCAGTCCGGCGACCAGAGCGGCTCCGGCGTCGCGGCCCATCACGGCCAGGCGACTTGCATCGATGTTCAGTTCGGCGGCGTGCTCGACCGCGTACCACAGCGCCGCCGCCACGTCGTCGAGCGCGGCGGGACAGGGGTGCTCGGGCGCGAGTCGGTAATCGACCGAAATCAGTAGACAGTCTGCGTCGCGGGCCAATTCCACACAGCGCGCATGGTCGGTGTCCAGGTTGCCGGTGACGAATGCGCCGCCGTGTGCGTAGATCACCAGCGGCACAACGGCTTCGGTGGCGCCCCGGTACAGCCGCAACTCCAACGCATCGCCGTCGCGGACCGTTATCGACCGCGACTCAACGGTGACACCGGCGGTGTGGGCCGCGGCGGCCCGCTCGGCGGCGGCCCGATCGGCACGCTCCCGCTCCGCAGCGAGGGTCGCGGCGCTGAAATCGACCATATGCAGCGCCGCGGCGGCGTCTCTGAGCTCGGGATCGATGCGGCCAAGGCCCTGCGGCCGCGTGAGATTCGCTTGTGTCATGCCCCTCTGATCTTCCGGCCACCTGGA
This sequence comes from Mycobacterium sp. NGS49, assembly GCF_059812565.1. Classification (NCBI taxonomy): domain Bacteria; kingdom Bacillati; phylum Actinomycetota; class Actinomycetes; order Mycobacteriales; family Mycobacteriaceae; genus Mycobacterium; species Mycobacterium sp. NGS49. Next base: position 229,629 of record NZ_JCALCX010000002.1, read on the forward strand.
ACGGACTTCAACGGCTAATCGTGAACCTACCGTCGTCGGTGCTCTCCCCCGGCAGGGCCGGCACGGTTGCGGGCAGACCATACAGCGCGGTCGCGTTGCCGCGCATGATCCGCTCTCGCTGCTTGCGGGGGAAACGGTTGATGGCATACAGGGGCGAGTCGTAGCTCCAGTGCGGGTAGTCCGTCGAGAACATCAAATTGTCGCCCAGGTCCATCATTTCCAGGTACTCGCGGAACTGCACCGTGTCGGCATCCTCGAGCGGCTGAGTGGTGAACCGCACGTGCTCGCGCACATACTCCGAGGGACGTCGGCGCACGTGCGGCAGGTCGCCGCGGCGCGCCTCCCAGATCCGGTCCATGCGCGTCATCACCGGCATCGCCCAGGTAAACCCGCCCTCGATGAACACCACCCGCAGATCGGGGTGGCGGTCGAACGCGCCGTCGAATACCAGGCTCATCAAATGCGACACATACAGCAGCGGCCAGGATGCGAAGAAGTCGTGCCAGTGTGCGGGATTGCCGACCGGGTACAGCGGGATGAGCTCGAACGGGGTCTGCCCCATCAGATGGGTGGCCACCGGCAGGCCGTTGCGTGCCGCCGCCTCATACAACGGGTCGAAATGCGGGCTTCCGAAAGGTATTCCGCGAGTCTGCGGTGTCATCAGCACCTGATGCATGAACGGATGGCCCGCCCAGCGCTCCACCTCGCGCGCCGCCCGCTCCGGCGTTTGCGCGCTGACGCTGATCGAACCGCGCCAGCGGCCGTGCCAATTGTGCCGGTCCAACCAGATGTCGGCGAGCCAGTCGTTGTAGGTCGACTTGAGCACGTGCTCGGCCTGCGGCAGCTGCGCATCGCACATCGGCTCCAGTGAGGCGATGCTGACTCCGGCGTCGACCAGCAGCTGTTTGGCGGCATAGTCGGGGTCGCTGCCGGCGAATCCGCCGCCGGGCGGGGCGGCGTCCAGCCGCATCGACATCGTCTTGTAGGAGTCCGGTGTGTCGTAGAAATGCGGCACCGGCGTCACCGCGTTGCCGGTCGGCCAGATCTTGTCCACCCAGTCAGCCGGTGCGTAGGACTTGAGCACCTCGGTCGAGACCGGCAGCGGGTGCACGTCGGTGTCGACGACCGTGACCGCAATCTCCTGCCCGGTCGGCGACTCGAGTCGTTCCACGATCGTCATGGTGTGGCCCTTTCGCTCACCTTCAACCCGTACAGCTCACTGGCATTGCGCCACAACAGTTTCCGGCGCTGCTCGGCACCGAGACCGTCAGCCGCGTCGGCCGCGGCAGACGTCGACCAGTGCGGGTAGCCCGATCCGTACATCACCAGGTCGGCCTTTCCGGAGAAGTCCAGCCACCGATCCGCCTGCGCGGCGTCAGGCGGCCCGTCCAACGCCGAAGAGCAGAACCGGACATGGCCCGGCAGGTATTCGCTGGGGTAGCGGTCCACCCACGGCGTCTGATCCCGCATCGACAGCCAGAAGGTGTCCAGCCGCCACATCAACGGGGTGAGGATGTCGTAGCCGCCGTCGGCGAACACGAACTTCAATCCCGGATTCCGGCCGAACACCCCCTCGACGATCAGCGTGGCGAGGTGCACGAAATAGTTCAGTGGCATGAAGGCCGCGTAACCGGGGTAGGTGTGGGCGTGTCCGGCGAACGTGGGCGGATGGTCGACGCCGTTGCCGCCGTTGATGTGTACCGCCACCGGCAGACCGAATGCGGCAGCCGCCTCCCAGATCGGCTCGAACACCGGCTTGCCGTAGGGCTCGCGGGACTGCATCGGAATGCCGACCTGGACCAGCTTTGGATGAGCTCCCAGGCGCTCGATCTCGGCGACCGCGCCCCGGGGGTCTTCCGGATTCACCCGGATGGTCCCGCGGAACCGGTCGGTCTTGTCGGGCTCGAGCCACCGATCCAGCAGCCAGTCGTTGACCGCGGCGCAGATCCGGCTGTTCAGCAGGTAGTCGGCGATGTTGCCGCGGGTCAGCGGGTTGAGGATGGCGTAGCTCGCCCCGCCTTCGTCGAACAGATGCCGGCCGACGATCTGGGGATCCGATCCCGGGTAGCCCTCGCCGTAGAGGTCGGTCCGGTAGTCGCCGCCGGGCGCCTGGTACCACTGCTGCTCGACATCGGGGATCGACCGCAGCTTGTGGGCGGCGGGCAAATACCGCCGGATCTCGGCGTTGTAGCGGAAATGCGGTTGCACATTGGTGTCGATGATCATTGCGGTCATGCGGTGACGAACACCTCCCCGTCGGTGACGTCGACCTGGTAGGTACGGACCCGCCGGGTTGGATCGGCCACATTGCGTCCGGTGGTGATGTCGAATTCCCAGTTGTGCCAAGGGCATCGGATAATCTGGCCGTCGCGCACCCGACGCACGCCGTCGGGCTCCTCTGGTGCGGGCTCATTGGTGCCGCCCACCGGGCCCAGGCACAGCGGCGCACCCTCGTGCGAGCAGTAGTTCACGATCGCGTGCAGCGAGCCGCGCACGTTGTACACCCCTACCCCGAACTTTCCGACATCGACGAGCTTCATCGCACCGGGCGGTAGTTCGTCGATCGAGCACACGAATCGGCGTTGCGGCACCCCGCATCACCGCCTTCCGCCCGGCCGCTCGTTGTCTAGATAGCTATTTATATTATGATAGCAACATTCATTTTCCAGCCTGCGTGCGCGGGCGAACTGGTTGCTCAGGGAGGAGCGTTGATGACGCTCAGCACCGACCAAGAAGGCGCGCCCGTCGCGCTCGACTTCACCGGCGAGAACAGTCCCTACCCGTTCTTCGAGTACATGCGCAAGACCGACCCGGTGTGGCACGGCGGACTCATGGACACCGAGCAGGTACCGGAGGAATTGCGGCCCAGCGATGAGTGGGTGCTGTTCGGTTACGACGATGTCTATCAGGGGTTCCGCGACGACAAGACGTTCACCTCGGCCAAATACGACGAGACCATCGGTCTGGTGATGGGCCACACGATTCTCGCGATGGGCGGCAAGGAGCACCATGACCATCGCAGCCTGGTGGCCAAGGCGTTTCGCGCCACCGCCCTGGAACGCTGGGAGCCGTCGGTCATCGGGCCGGTCTGTGACCAGTTGATCGACGAGATCAAGACAGAGGGTCACGCAGATCTGGTGAAGGCGCTGACCTTCGAGTTCCCCACCCGGATCATCTCCGAGTTGCTCGGGCTGCCACGTGAAGATCTCGACATGTTCCGTCGTCTTTCGATGGATCTGATCTCGATTTCGACCGACATCATGGCCGGTTTGACCGCCGCCGGTGAGTTGCACGGATACTTCCTCAACCAAGTCGAACAACGCCGCCGCAAGCCCACTGACGACATAATCGGCGACCTGGTGGCCGCCGAGATCGACGGCGAGAAGTTGACGGACGAGGCCATCATCGCGTTCCTGCGTCTGCTGTTGCCGGCCGGACTGGAAACCACCTATCGGTCGTCGGGTAACCTGCTGCACTCGCTGCTTACCCACCCCGAGCAGCTGGATATTGTGTCCCAGGACCGGTCGTTGATACCGATGGCGATGGAGGAAGGGTTGCGCTACGAGACTCCGCTCACCATGGTCATGCGCACGACCACCCGGGAAATTCAATTGGGCGGCAAGACGATTCCGGCCGACGCACAGATCGACATGTGTATGGGGTCGGCCAACCGCGACGAAACCCGCTGGACCGAACCGAATTCCTTCGACATCCGCCGCCCGCGCCAGGCCCACATCGCCTTCGCCGGCGGCATTCACATGTGCCTGGGCATGCACCTGGCCCGGCTGGAGACACGAGTGATGCTCAACAGCCTGTTCGACCGGGTCAAGGATCTGAAGTTCGTCCCCGACGACGGCACCGGCGAGGAGTCCAAGATCGTCGGCCTGGTCTTCCGCTCCCCCAACAAGCTTCCCGTCACGTTCAGCCCCTTGAACAGTCGAGCATGAAAAGCCGCGCGGCGATCCTGCACGGCATCGGCGGACCGTGGTCGGTGGAAGACATCGAACTCGACGCTCCGCGGGGCGGTGAGGCGCTGGTCGAGATGGCCGCAGCGGGGCTGTGTCATTCCGACGACCACATCCTCAAGGGCGACATGTCGGCGCCCAACGAGGTGATGAAGGCCCTGGGATTGCCGACCATGTTCCCGATGATCGGCGGCCATGAGGGTTCGGGCATCGTGCGCGAAGTCGGCCCTGGCGTCACCGATTTCGCGGTGGGCGACCACGTGGTGATGTCGTTCGTCGCAGTCTGCGGGCAGTGCCGCTGGTGCGCCACCGGCATGGAGTACCTCTGCGACACCGGCATAGGCACCATGGTCCCGGGCATGCCCACGGACGGCACCTTCCGTCATCACACCGCCGACGGACGCCCCCTAGGCCACTTGGCGAAGGTGGGTGCTTTCGCCGAACACACTGTGGTATCGGTCAATTCGCTGATCAAGATCGAGCGTGACCTGCCGCTGGTACCCAGCGCCCTGCTGTCTTGCGCGATCCCGACCGGCTACGGCTCGGCGGCCAACCGGGCCGGGGTGCGCGGCGGCGACACCGTCGTCGTCATCGGCGCCGGCGGCATCGGCACCGGCGCGATCCAGGGTGCCCGGATCAACGGCGCCGCGCAGATCATCGCCGTCGACCCGGTCGAGTTCAAGCAGAAGTCGGCCCTGCAGTTCGGCGCCACCCACAGCGTGGCATCGGTGGCCGAGGCCACCGACCTGGTCCGCGGGCTGACCTATGGGGTGATGGCCGACGCGGTGGTGGTCTCGCCGTCGTTGATCACCGCCGACGACGTGCGCGACGCGGTGGCGCTGACCCGCAAGGGCGGCACCTGTGTGCTCACCGGCATGACGTCGCAGTTGACGCACTCGGTCAACATCAACTTGCAGGACTTCATCCTGATGAACAAGACGTTGGCGGGCACCATCTTCGGTTCGTGCAACGGCAAGGCCGACATCGCCCGGCTGGCCAGGCTGTATCAGACCGGGCAGCTGCAACTGGACGAAATGATCACCAGGCGCTACCGCCTCGAGGACATCAATCAGGCGTACGCGGACCTGCTCAACGGCGAGATCGTGCGGGGCGTGATCGACTACGGCATCAACTAGCCCTGCCGCCGCCCCACCCACCCGCCGAGTGTGAATTCTGCGACGCGACACGCGGCGGGGTGTCGTGAAATTCGCAGTCGGCGCTACGCGCCGTCCGCCTGCTGCTTCGCCTTGTGCAGTTCCTGCAGCTTCTTGAGCCGCATCAGCTTCTCGACCTGACCGTAGGCGTCGATCGGGCTGTGCAGCGACAACCCGCCGTCGGCATGCAGCACTTGACCTGTCACCCAGGACATTTCGAGCACACCGACGATGGCCTGCGCCACGTCGCCGGGCTCGCCCAGCCGGCGCAGCGCGGTCCGCTTGGACATGCCCTCGACCCAGGCCGGCCACTTCTCGGCGTCCGGCAGCATCGGAGTCCGGGTGACGCCCGGCCCGACTGCGTTGACACGGATGCCGTGCACACCCCACTCCACGGCGGCGACCTTCACCAGCATGTCCAGTCCGGCCTTCGATACGCAGTAGGCACCCATATCCCGGTCCGCTACCGTGCCGCTGATGCTTGACACCACAACGATCGAGCCCTCCAGTCCGGCATCGACCATGGCTTGGGCGGCCGCCCGGATCGTGTAAAAGGTGCCGGTCAGATTCACCGCCAGCACCCGCTGCCATTCGGCCGGATCGATGGCCAGCAGCAGACCCGACGATCCGATACCGGCGGATGCCACCACCCGGGTCGGCACCCCGTGCTCGCGGACGGTTCGCTCCATCGCGGCCGTGACGCCGTCGAGATCGGTGATGTCGCAATCGATGTCGCCGCCGGCCACATCCCAAACGACGACGTCGTGGCCGGCATCGCGCAACATCGCGGCGGTTTGCCGCCCGATGCCGGACCCGCCGCCGGTCACCAGCGCCACCGAGGCGCTCACGCCGCGGGCCCGATCAACTCGACCAGCACGCCGTCCGGCGCGGTGATCACCGCCATCGGAACGGTCTTGCCCGCCGGCGCGGGCATGGTGATCTGACGGACGCCCTCGGTGAAGCCGAGCTCTGCCAGCGTGGCCAGAGTGGCGTCCACCTCCCGCTGCAACGAGAGCAGAAAGAAGCCGTGCCGGGGTCCCGAGTAGCCTCGCGGCGTCTCCTCGGCACCGGACAACTCGACCAACTCGACGATGCCACAATCGGGCGTCTGCGGATCACCCAGGAAGACCGATCTCAGCTGATCGGTCCTGACCCCGAACAGCTCTGGCCAATCACCGGTGAAAGTGTGATCGAACAATTCGGTCAGCCCAAGCCCGTCTCGCCAGAAGCGCAACGACCGTCCGACGTCGGCGGTACAGATGGCGGCGTGATGAACACCCAGCACGAATTCCCCTTCCGATAGGGCACCCAGTATGACCGTCAGCTCCGGCTCAGGGCAGCCAGGGTGCGGTCCCAGAGCTGGGTGGCCAGCACGGGATCGTAGGCGCTGCGGTTGGCCTTCGAGATCTTGCGCCTGGAGTAATACTCGCCCGGCTGCCAGTCGACACCCGGGGTGCTGGACGCCAGCCAGGTCAGTTGTTCGGCGCCCTGGTCTGCGGTGGCGGTGAATCGGGCCGTCACCGGAACGTACTTTTTCATGAACATCAGGGACCGCGACCCTGAGGCTTCGCCGAAGTTGGAGTTGACATACCCCGGATGAAAGGTGACGGCGGACAGTCCGGCGGTGTGATGTCGACGATGTAATTCCTTGGTGAACAACACAATTGCTAGCTTGGTGAGAGCATAGGCCATCCCGGGCCGGCGAGCCGCGGTGCGCTCCAGGTCGGCGACCGTGACCCTGGGCAGCAGCCGCTGCGACGAGCTGGTGGTGTTGACGACGGTCGCGCGGGAGTCGACGAGCATGTCCATCAGCTGTGTGGTGAGCAGAAAAGGCGCCAGATAATTCACCTGATAAGTCTTTTCGAAGCCATCGGCGGTCATTTCCACTTCTCTGCACATGCCGCCCGCATTATTGGCCAGCACGTCGACGCGCGAGTACTCGGAACGGATCTGGTCGGCCAGCGCCCGCACCTGGGCAAGGTCGGCGAAGTCGGCGACAAAGAAATCCGCGCCAAGTTGCCCTGCCACGGCGGTGGTCTTGCGTTGCGAGCGGCCGACGACGACAACGTGCGCACCGCTTCGACTTAACTGGCGCGCGGCCGCGGCGCCGATGCCGTCACTGGCGCCAGTGATGACAATAGTCCTGCTCATATCGGTGGCATCCTATGCCAGCGAGTACCGAACAGGCAGGTGCTTGAGACCCCCCACGAAGGTCGCGGCGACCAGTTGCGGATCGCCGGCCAGCTCGATGGATCGCAGTCGGGGCAGCAATTCGGTGAAGAAGCTGCTTACCTCCATCCGGGCCAGCGCCGCGCCCATGCAGAAGTGCACGCCGTACCCGAACGCCACATGCTTATTGGGCTCACGTTCGACGTCGAACCGGAACGGATCGTCGAACACTGCTTCGTCGCGGTTGGCCGACACGTATGACAGCAGCACCGATTCGCCGGCGGCGATCGGGACTCCACGCAATTCGGTATCGCCGGCGGCGGTACGCATGAAGTGCCGAACCGGGGTGACCCAGCGAATCATCTCCTCGGTAGCCCGCGGCATCAGATCGAGGTTGTCGCGCAGTCGGCGGAGCTGGTCCGGGTTCTCCACCAGCGCGTGCAACCCACCGGAGATGGTGGCGCTGGTGGTGTCGTGACCGGCGGTGGCCACGATCAGGTAGTAGGACACCGTCTCGATGTCCGACAACGGCTCACCGTCGATGCGCGCGTTGGCGATAGCGGACGCGAGGTCTTCCGTCGGGTGCTTGCGGCGAGCCTCGGTAACCCCGTTGAAGTAACCGAACATGTCCAGCAGCGCCGGCAACTGGTCCTGCGCCGATGAACCGCGCTTGTATTCGCTGTCGTCGCTGCCGAACAGCTCCTGGGTCAGCTTGAGCATGCGCGGGAAGTCCGCCTCCGGAATGCCGAGCAGCGACATGATCACGTAGAGCGGGAAATTGACCGCGACCTGCTGCACGAAGTCGCACTCAGGGCCGACCGCCACCATCTTGTCGACGTAGCGCTTCGCCAACTCGTCGACCCGAATCTTCAGCGCTCGCATTGCTTTTGGCCGAAACCAATCCGACCCGATGGCGCGCACCGCCCGGTGCTGCGGGTCGTCGAGGTGGATCAGGGTTCGTACGCCCGCGGCCGCCTGCATCTCGTCACCCTCGATCGTCGCCAATACCGGCCGCGGCCAGTTGGTGAAAAGCAGGTTGTTGCGCTCGATGGCCATCACGTCGGCGTACTTGGTGATGGCCCAGAACGGCCGGTAGCCCGGCACCTCGACCCGCGATACCGGCGCGTTGGCACGCAGATGGGTGAGAGCCGCATGCAGCCGCCGCTCGTCGGTGTAGGCCTGTGGGTCGGCGAGCAACTTGGCGGCCTCATCAATCTTAGCCGCGCTCATCGACGAAACCCGCTTAACGCCAACCGAATACAATCCGGCGCGGCGGCATAGAAAATAGGCAGTACGCGGTCGACCACACCCTCGCATCGCTCACGAAGGGCGGCACCGACGTCGCCGGCCGGTCCGACGACCGCGAACGTCCCGAGTATGTCGTCGTCGATCAGCGATCCCATGGTGTCCCATTCGCCTGCCTTGGAAAGACGGTGCAATTCCTCGTGCAGATCGCCCCAGCCATGCAACTCGAGCACCTTGCGGTAGGCCGGCGTGGACCCGTAGAACGCGATCTGTTTACGGGTGGCCGCCATTGCGGTGGCCAGCTCGTCCTGGTTGGTGCCGGTGGCAACCATCACCTCGGCCGACACCTCGAAATCGCCTCGGTCGCGGCCAGAGCGGGCAATGCCGCGCAGCAGGATCGGCATCGTCACTTCGGTGAGATAGCGCTTCGAAACCATGGGGTGACCGAGATGGCCGTCGGCGACTTCTCCGCACATCTCCGTCATCGCCTCACCGACCGCGGCGAGGAAGATCTTTGGCAGCGGGTGGGGGTTCGGCTCCGGTGTGAACATCGGGGTCATGATCTTGTGCGTGTAGAACTCACCCTCGAATCGGAGCTTGGTGCCGTCCTTCCACGCCGACCAGATGGCCCGTACCGCGGTGACGAACTCGTGCATCCGGCGTGCGGGATGACTCCACGGCATGCTGAAACGCTTCTCGATGTGAGCTTGGATCTGGGTGCCCAGCCCGAGGATGAAGCGGCCCTGCGAGTAGGCCTGCAAATCCCAGGCCAGGTTGGCGACGGTCATCGGGTTGCGGGCGAACGCCACCGCGATGTTCGTGCCGAGGTCGATGCGCGAGGTGTGCTCGGCGGCCAGCAGCAGCGGCAGAAACGGGTCGTGACTGGTTTCGGCGGTCCAGCCGCCGTCGTAGGACTGCGCTTCCAGATCGCGGGCCGCTTCGACCACCCGGTCCAGCCTGTTGGGTATGCCACCGTCGATCTTGAGGCCCCCGCTCACCATTGGGCAAAAGCTACAGTAAGCAATTCGGTAGGGTCAACGTCAAGCCGCGCCTCGACTGATGGTGGGCAGCTAGAGTAAGCATTTCGAGTGAGGACCGCAGGCATGGCCAATTCTGAGGACTGGCAGGAGACGCTCGACGATCTCGACCGCCGCCGCCGGCACTCGCGCGGCATGGGTGGGACCGAGCGCCTCGACAAGCACCGCGGCAAAGGCAAACTGGACGCGCGGTCCCGCATCGAGCGACTCCTCGACTCCGGCACGTTTCGCGAGATCGGCACCCTGGTCGGCGGTGACGTGGCCGCGGACGCGATCGTCACCGGCTCGGGCCTGATCAACGCGGCGCCGGTGATGGTGGGCGCCGAGGACTTCACGACTCTGGCCGGAAGCATCGGGCCGGGGGGTAATTCCAAGCGGTACCGGATCGCGGAGTTGGCGTTGCGCGACCGCATCCCGCTGGTGATGCTGCTCGATGGGGCCGGTTTTCGACCCACCGGTGGACACTATGGACGCACGCCCACCGATCTCCTTGCCCAGACTCAATGTTCGGGTCGGGTGCCGACGGTCGCCGCGGTGCTCGGGCCCTCGGCCGGACACGGCGCCCTGGTGGCCCCGATCTGCGACTTCCGGATCATGAGCCGGCACGGCACCATCTTCACCGCCGGCCCCCCGGTCGTGAAAGAGTCGACGGGAGAGGACATTTCGAAGGAGGATCTGGGGGGACCGGAGGTGGCGCTACCCAGCGGGGTGATCCACAACGTCGCCGAGGACGACGAGACAGTGCTCGACGAGATCCGCCGCTATCTGTCGTACTTCCCGGCGAGCGCCTGGTCGTATCCGGCCGCGATGCCCGCCGAGGAAACGACCGCGCCACGTCCGACACCGGAGTTGCTGAACATCGTCTCCCGCGACAGCCGTCGGGTCTACGACATGCGGGCGGTGCTCGACGTGGTCTTCGATCGCCCCGACTGGTTCGAGGTGCAGCCGTCGTTCGGCAAGGCGATCATCTGCGCGCTCGCGCATCTCGGCGGCCATCCCGTGGCAGTGGTCGCCAACCAGCCGCAGGTGCTGGCCGGTTCCATCGACGCCGATGCCGCGGACAAGGCAGCGCATTTCATCCTGGTCGCCGACTCCTTCCACCTGCCCATCGTTTTCCTGGCCGACAACCCGGGAATGTTGCCGGGGAGCCGATCCGAGCGAGCCGGAGTGCTCCGCAGCGGCGGGCGGATGTTCGCCGCACAGACCGCCGCGACGACGATCAAGCTGCATCTGACATTGCGCAAGGCCTATGGCTTCGGCTCCATGGTGATGTCGTTGCTGGGCTTCGACCACCAGTCCGCCACGTTCGCCTACCCGGGCGCCACCATGGGAGCAATGAGTGCGGCCGCACTGAGCCGGGCCTCGCACGCCGGTGCGGACCTGACTGCCAAACTGCGCGATGCCGAGTTGGAGGCGTCCCTCCGCTCGGCCGAGGGCTTCGGATTCGACGAGCTCATCGACCCGCGGGAGACCCGGGACGCGCTGCTGGCCGCGCTGCGGCGCGCGCTGTCGGCGCGGCAGGCCGCTGCCGAACCGGTGACCCGCACCGTGATCCTGCCGTGATTTCACTGCGCGAGCAGACACAAAATCAGGGTGGAGCGCGCGTTCCAATGCGAGTTTGTGTCTGCTCGCGGGTTTAGGTGCGGTAGGCCGATAGCACCGGCTCTAGCTCGTCGGGCGTGGCGCCGTGCAGAATCACCGCGTCGGCGCCGTAATCGAACTCGCGCCGAATGCGCTGCGCGCACTGCTGGGCCGAACCCGTCGCCGACGGCTCCAGCCATTCCTCGGGAATCAGGGTCGCGATGTGCTCGATCTGCTCCGGCGTGGCTTTGTGATCGATCCCGCCGGCGATCGAGGTGACCACCGGATCCTCCCGAAACCGTTGCAGCACAGTGGGGTCCCAGTCGTTGGTCTTGACCATGAGATCGCCGTAGCCCTGCAGGTAAGTGGCCAGCCGAGCGACGGTCTTCTTCAATCGCAACGGTTCGGACAGGTGGTCACCGACCGTGGCGAAGCACGACCACACCCGCACGCTGTCCGGGTCACGACCCGCCTGCTCGGCGGCGGACTTCACCGTCGACACACATCGCCGCAACGTTTCCGGGGTGAAGTACGTGTGCAGGATGACGTCGTCGAAAGCGCGGCCACCCAGCGCCAGCGTCTTGGGACCGAAAGCGACCAGCGCCAGGCGAATGTCTTCGTCGAAGTCGCGATCGAGGAACAGGATCGGATACTTGCCCATCGGCCCGTCGTGATTGAAGATGACCTCGCCGTGCCACAGCCGGCGCATGACCTGTGCCCAGTCCTCCATCTGCGCGGTCGTCACCGCCGGTATGCCGAACGCCCCATAGATCGCGGCGATACCGCGACCGATGCCCAAGGTGAACCGTCCACCCGAGAGCCGGTGCATGGTCGTGGCCCAAGATCCGGTGATCAGCGGATGACGGGTATTGTGATTCGTTGCGGCGGTGGCGATCTGCATGCGAGTGGTCACCGCGCACGCCGCCCCGACCAGAGAAGACGCCTCCTTGACGTTCCAGCGTTCGGAGATGAACGCGGTGCCGAACCCGAGTTCTTCGCCGCGGCGCGCCTCGTCCATGAGGGTCGCCGGCCCCTCGCCCCCCGCCCCGGCCAGCAGGTAGTAGCCCAGTTCGTCGAGCACGCGTTCCGTCATCTCCATACTCCTTGCTGGTTTCGGTGCCACCGACCGTGATGGTCGAGTCATAGACGACGCCGACCTGCTCTCCGTCGTCACCCCGAGGATGATGTTGAGGTTCGACTCGCAGTGAGTCGCACACCGGCCACATGTCGGCGACGCGTTGCACCGCCTGGTGGTGGATCAGCGCGGGTGACTTACCCACCTCGTGACGAATGACGTTGTCAGCCAACAATTCCCCGGCGCGCTGCAGGTCGAATTCTTTCCGCACCACCAGGTTGTGGAGCTCTTCCACCTCGCGCGCATTCCGCACCGCGCCCATCAATCGGATGTCCGCTGCGCCACGTCGTCCCTGACCTCGCGCAGAAATCGTTCGGAGATGGCCTGCACGCGGCGGGAGAACACGTGGCTGACATGACCTCCCGCATACCAGTGCAGCTGGCCGCCCCACTTCTCCTGCAATACCAGGGCCGGCTCCAGCATCGCCATCCTGTCGTGTCGCGCGGCGACGATCAGCCGCCGCCGCGGCGGCGGTGCCGGGTCGGTCGTCAGCGGATCGATCACCGTGGTGAGCCGGGAGACCACGTCGGATTGCAGCAACCGCCGGTAGTCGCTGTGCGACGAGCCCGAGCGCCCGAGGTGTCGCGCGATCATCGCGTTGAGCCCCAGGATGGGCGTGTACAGCGCCACCGCGTCAACCTGGCGCTCGAGATGCGAGACCAGTGCGGCCACCGGGCTACCCATCGAAACCCCTGCTACCACCACAGCGGTGGCTTGCCGTCGCGCCCACCGCACCACCGCACGGACCTCGGAGACCGACCGCATCATGCCCGCCACGTTGCCCAGCGGGTCCATGTCCGGATAGGCCGGCCAATATCCGCGACGACTCCCGTGGCCGGGCTGGATCGGCATCGCGACATTGAATCCCAGCCCGCGGTGGATCCGGTCGATACGCGACATCAGCATGTCCTCAGCTCCGCCCTGTCCGGCACCGTGGATCCAGATCAGCCAGGGCCGGGGGCCGTCACGATGGCGGCACAGGTGTACCGCCGCCCGGGACGGGCCGCCGAATCCCTCGTCGACGAGCGTTTGCGGCAGTGCAGGATCATGGTCGAACGACATGCGCTCGTAGGACAGTCCGGCGACCCGGCGGCGCTTGATGGCGCGCACCCGCAGCGGCGCGGGTTCGGCGTGTGCACCGTCGATGCCCAGCGCCGACAACTCCTCGGCCGCCGCGTTGCAGGCGTCCACCGATCGGATGTTCCTCGGAATGCTGCCCCCGAGCACCGAAAACCCGGTCAACACGAGCTCATCCAGGAACACTTCACCGAATTGGCGCACCCCGCGGGGAGCCTCGGGTACCAATCGGGTGGACTCGTTGAAACCCAACACCGTTCGCGGCAACACCATGCCCAGTTCCCGGGTGATGCCCAGTCCACGCAGCGCCCACGACATGACCGATCACCTACCTCAGCTTGGATCCGGTGTAGCCGCTGGCCGCGAAGCCGCGTCGGCAAGCGCTTCGGTCATCTCGCTCCTTGCGACACCGGCTGAGTCCGCCGATCTGCTGAAATCTATACTGTAACGACTTTAGTATCAGACGGCGGGAGGTGCCGGGGTGAAGGTTCCGTCCACCTGGAAGGTCACCGGTTGGCTCATGATCGGCTGGCCACTCGAGTCCGGTGTCGGCGAAGTGCGGCCGTTGCACGGCTGAAGGAACGCCATGACAGAAACAGCCGACGAGATCCGGGGCGGGTTCCCCGACGTGCGGCCACTGGACGCACCACCAGGGCTGCAGCGTTACATCAGCGAGTTGCGCCGCCTGCAGGACCTTACCGTCTCCACCAACCCCGATGCCGCCGGCTGGGACGCTGCCCGCTCGCACATCGAAAGTGCCTGTGCCGTCTTGGAATCCCATCGGGTGTCCGAGATCGAGGTGCCGGCCGGCCGCGTCCTGGAGATCCCCGGACTGGGCCATCCGCTCATGCCGCCGTGGACCCTGACCGAATCGGGGCCGGACGGGGTCGCCATGCACGGACACTTCACCCAATCCCACGTCGGCGGAAACCACGCGGTGCACGGCGGCATGATCCCGTTGTTCTACGACTGGCTGTTCGGCATGGTGGTCACCGGCGCCGATATCCGTCCCACCCGCACCGCGTACCTGCACGTCGACTACCGAAAGATCACCCCGATCGATGCACCGCTGGCCGCCCGGGGCCACATCGACCGAATCGAAGGCCGGAAGGTGTTCATCGCGGCGAGCATGACAAGCTCCGATGGTGCGGTACTCACCGAGGCGAGCGGCCTGATGGTCCGCCTGCTCCCCCACCAACCGTGATGTCGCGGGCAGACACAAAATCGCACGCTGCGGGGCTTGGATGTGCGATTTCGTGTCTGCTCGGCAGGGAAGGAAGTTGTGCCTGAATTCACTGTGCCCGCTGTCGCCGCGGCCGTCGCCGCCGCGATACCCGACCGCGAACTGGTGATCCAGGGCGGCAAGCGCTTCACGTACGCGCAGATCATCGAGCGGTCGAACCGACTGGCCGCCTACCTGCACTCCCAGGGACTGGGCTGCCACACTGAGCGTTCCGCCCTTCCCGGCCACGAGACCGGCCAGGATCTGCTGGGCCTGTACGCCTACAACGGCAACGAGTTCGTCGAGGCGCTGTTCGGCAGCTTCGGGGCTCGGGTCGCTCCGTTCAACGTCAACTACCGCTATGTGAAAAGCGAGCTGCAGTACCTGCTGGCGGATTCCGGCGCGACCGCGTTGCTGTACCACGCCGCGTTCGCGCCACGGGTGGCCGAGGTGTTGCCGGATCTGCCCAATCTGCGTGTGCTCATTCAGATCGCTGATGACTCCGGGAACGGATTACTTTACGGCGCAGTCGATTACGAGAGCGTCGTGGCCGGCCCCGTCGAGCCTCCGCCGGTGCAGCCCTCACCCGATGACCTGTATGTGCTCTACACCGGCGGCACGACCGGCATGCCCAAAGGCGTGCTCTGGCGCCAGCACGACATCTTCATGACCTCGTTCGGCGGCCGTGACCTGATGAGCGGCCAGTTCGTGAATTCGGTCGACGAGATCGTGGCGCGGGTGACGGCCGGTCCCGGCACCAAAGTGATGGTGCTGCCACCGCTGATACACGGCGCCGCGCAGTGGACGGTGATGATGGCCGTGACGACCGGGCAGACCATCGTCTTCCCCACGGTCGTCGACCATCTGGACGCCGACGACGTGGTCCGCACCATCGAGCGCGAGCGCGTGGCGGTGGTGACGGTCGTCGGCGACGCGATAGCGCGCCCGCTGGTCGCCGCCATCGAGCAGGGCACCGCCGACGTGTCGTCGCTGTTCGTCGTCGCCAACGGTGGCGCCCTGCTCACGCCGTACGTCAAGCAACGCCTGATCGATGCCCTGCCTAACGCCATGATCGTCGACGGGGTCGGGTCCTCGGAGACCGGCGCCCAGATGCATCACATGTCGACCGCGGGAGCGGTGTCGACCGGTACATTCAACGCCGGTCCGGATACCTTCGTTGCGGCCGAGGATCTTTCGTCGATCCTGCCACCCGGCCATGACGGCATCGGCTGGCTGGCGCAACGCGGTTATGTGCCCCTGGGCTACAAGGGCGATGCCGCCAAGACGGCCGCGACCTTCCCGGTGATCGACGGTGTGCGCTACGCGGTTCCCGGTGACCGCGCCCGCCACCGCGAGGGCGGTCACATCGAGTTGCTGGGTCGTGATTCCGTGACGATCAATTCCGGTGGCGAGAAGATCTTCGCCGAGGAGGTGGAGAGCGCGATCGCGTCGCATCCGGCGGTGGCCGACGTCGTGGTTGCCGGCCGGCCCAGCGAGCGGTGGGGTCAGGAAGTGGTGGCCGTCGTGGCGCTGGCCGCAGGCGCCCATGCCGAGGCGCAGGATCTGGTTGCGCACGCCGGTCAGTCGTTGGCCCGCTATAAGTTGCCCAAGGCCGTTGTATTCCGCAGCATGATCGAGCGCAGTCCGTCGGGGAAGGCCGACTATCGCTGGGCACGGGAGCAGGCACTGAACCCGTGAGTGAGCTGCGGCAGGCGCTACTGGGTGGCTGGGTGCTGGAGTCGTTCGTTTCGCGCGACGCTGCGACGGGCGACGTCCGGCACCCGTTCGGCGAGCATCCCACCGGTCTCATCCTCTATACCGCCGACGGTCACATGTCCGCCCAGTTGATACCGGGCACCGACGAATTCGTGTCTTATGGAGGACGGTTCGACGTCGACGAAGCAGCGGCAACGGTCACCCACCACGTGATGATCGCGACGATGCCGGAGTTGTTGCTGCACCCGCAGCTTCGGCACGCTCGGGTCGAGGGCGACCGGCTGACGTTGGCGGCGAGCCTCACCGCCGACGGGAGCACCACACACAACACCCTGGTCTGGCGCCGCGAAAGCTAACCCGCCACGTTGCACCAGCCGGCCACATTCTGCATGTTGACGCGTGTGCAGCGTGATTTCGACGTTCTCCAACGGAGCCATCACACCGTCGTTCGCGTTCGATCTCGGCTTGGATCAGCCTGCTCAGCAGATCGTCACCCGGGTTCTCCCGACGTCGCTGATCAGCCGGTAGTAGATGGCCATGTCGACCGCGGACTTCTGTCCGGCCTCGCTCATTTCGACTTCGCCCGGCCCGCGGTGCAGCGGATCGTCGATCCACAACCGGATCCGTTGTCGATCCTGTTCCGGCACCCCTTGCAACATGGTCATCACGTCGAAGGGGAACAGTGCTGACAAATCCTGGACGAAGTCGAAACCCCCGGGATCCACTGCCGCCAGATACTTGTCGACGACTTGCGTAACCAGAGGTCGCAGCGCCTGGATGGCCCGCGGGGTGCACACCTTGTTGAGCAGACCGCGGGAAGCGCAGTGAACGGCTTCGCGGCCCCGCCCGTCCTGACCGGCCGCGCGGGATCTCAGGCCGGGCTGGAAGCGACCACCGCGGCAACCGGTGCCGGTATGGCTTGGCAACCGCGGATCTGCAGTGCATCGGCGCAGCCCAGCGCCAGGCTGATCGCGGCGGGGATCAAGAGTGCGTATCCCCCGAACTGCGCCCCGGCCACTATCCCGGCTACGCCGCCGGCCAGGAAAAGCAGCAAGGTGACCGACAGGATCGCCGCCTTCCACCTGTCGATGCCGTGCCTGCGGCTACGGCCGATCATGAGTCCAAGATCGGTAATGGTGCCGGTGAAATGGGTAGTGCGCACCGTCATCCCGCGAAAGCTTGATGTGAGCCCGTTCTGCAGGCCGAGGGCTGCCGCGGCCAGCAGGGCCTGCACCCCCGTGTCCATGGCGGTTTCTTCGACTCCGGCGGCGGCCAGCAACAGCAGCAACGCCTGCATCGTCAGCACGATCGCGTGACGTGCACCCAGCGGCACCCGGCGCGATGTCAGCAGCGCGCCGGCGACGGCCGACCCGACCAGGAACCCGGACAGAATGGCGATGAGTACGTGGCTCTCATAACGCCAGGGGTTGGCGGTGTCCATGCCGAGCTGAGTGGTGACACCTGTGAGGTTGCCAACCGGTACGGCCAGGATCATCAGCGCAACCGCGTTCACCAATCCCGCGTTGAATGCCAATGCCGCGCAATACCCGAGTAGGCGCCCTTGCGGAGTCAGCGAACGGGAGCCGCGCGTTGGGCTTTCTCGGTCGGCTTCGGTCTGCATCCGTGTTCCTCCCCAGGTGATCGGCCTTCGGTGGTGGCCGATCCCCATGCTGTCGTCGCGGGCTTGGAGGATTCTTGGGCGATTCTTGGGAACGCCGCGGGGAAAACACGCGCGGCGGGTGTGGACCCCTGCGTCGGGGGGAATCGAATGGTATGGCCCGAGCCCAGCCCGACGCTGCACCCGAGGAAAAGCGGGCACACGCGCCCGATCCCGACGATCCGCGCAAACCGGACTCCCCGGACGACCTGACCAAGGCGTCGTGGTTGTTCGCGCTGCGCAAGACCGCGTACGAGTTCCGCAAAGATCAGTGCCTCGACCTGGCCGCAGCATTGACGTATTACGCGGTGTTATCGGTATTCCCGGCGCTGTTGGTGCTGGTTTCGCTGCTGGGGGTCGTCGGTGAGGGCCGCCGCACCACCGATGCGCTGCTCGAGGTGGCGGGCGGGGTAGCCCCCGCATCGGCGGTCGACATGCTGCGCCAACCGATCCAGCAGGTGGTCGACAATCCCTCGGCCGGCCTTGCCCTGGTGTTCAGCGCGCTCGCCGCCCTGTGGTCGGCGTCGGGGTACGTCGGCGCGTTCGGACGGGCGATGAACCGTGTCTACGAAATCGGCGAGGGGCGTCCGGTCTGGAAGCTGCGGCCGCTGCAGCTGGTGTTGACCCTGGCCGGCCTGATGCTGGCTGCCGCGGTGGCGTTGATGCTGGTGGTCAGCGGTCCGATCACCGAGGCCGTCGGGCGGGCCGCCGGGATCGGGAGCGCCGCGCAAACAGCATGGTCGATCGCCAAGTGGCCGGCCATACTGGCGATCGTCACCCTGGTGGTGGCCATCCTCTACTACGCGACCCCCAACGTGCAGCAGCCGAGATTTCGCTGGCTCAGCATCGGCGCGGCGGTCGCCATCGTGGTGTGGGCCGCGGCTTCGGTCGGATTCGGCTTCTACGTCAGCCGCTTCGGCAGTTACAACAAGACGTACGGCGCGCTCGGTAGCGTCATAGTTTTCCTGTTGTGGCTGTGGATCACCAACGTGGCGCTGTTGTTCGGCGCCGAACTCGATGCCGAGCTGGAACGGGGGCGACAACTGCAGGCGGGCATCGAAGCCGAGCGCGAGTTGCAGCTGCCCCCCAAGGACACACACGTGCTGGCGAAGAGCGAAGCCGCCGAGAAGAAGGACGTCAGGCGCGGCCGGTCGTTACGCCGCACCCGGGGCAGGCGCGAATAAGAACGCCTCAGAACGCGTATCGCACCAGGCACCGCGGTATCTTGGCCGCGATCAGGTCGGTCAGTTGCAGCACCCAGCGTCCCTGCCACGGGCTCTTGTACGCCTTTGGGATGCCAGAACAAGTTGACCTCGTGCAGGCCCTCGTTGCGAGTCAGGAAGATGATTTCGGCCGCCAGTTGCCGCCGGGTGCGCTCGTCGGTGCCGTCAACGATCCTCTCGAGAAGCGCCGCCGAGTCGTCCAGCCAACCCTCGTGCACGATGACCGGGCTGAAATTGAGGTGCACCTGGTAGCCCGCGTCGACGAAATCGTCCAGGGCGGCTATGAGGTCGGCCACCTTGGAGGTACGGATGTCGACCGCGCGTGAGGTCTCCTCGGGCATCAGGCTGAACCAGATCCGGGTGCGGCCACGCGGGTCGTACCGAAGGAGTTCGGGGTTGACCAGCTTCGTCGCAAAACTGGCTTTCGCGTTCGGAATTCGGGCAAACAGCTCAACTAGATCCCGGACGTTGTCGGAGACGAGAGCGTCGGCCGAGCAGCCGCTGTTCTCGCCGATGTCGTAGACCCAGTCGACGGGGTCGCACTGGTTCGGCACCGCCTTCACTCCCTGGCGCGCCGCGTGCCGCTCGAGATAGCCCAGGATCTTCTCGATGTTGGCGAACACCGTGATCAGGTTCGCGTAGCCCTTCCGGCGCGGGAGTAGCAATAGCAGGCCATCGCGCAGCCGTTGGCCGTCGAGGGTGCGATCCAGTCGCTCGACCGCTCGTTGCGGCGAGCCGTCAGGCTCTTCCTCTCTCCCAGGACCAGCACTTCGCGTTTGGTACGCACCCAGTCGTCGACACAGCCCTCGTTGCCGTACAGACCGGGTATCGATTGATGCGAGGGGACCTCGATACGCTCGGCATCGGGGAACCGGTCAAAGACCTGGCGGGCGCGCGGGAGCCGGTCGATACCGGGCTCGTGGTAGGTCCGTCGGATGTCCAGAAGTCGATCGGCGAGAGTCGAAGTCATCGTCAGCTGCAACCTTGGCGCCGTCGGCACCGTTCCCCGTAGATCGTCTACCTTCGAGGGTATGGCCGAAATCTCAGGAGCAGACCCAATCGATGACGTCGCCCCCGGCGACGTCATCTCCGTCGACCGCGGGTCGGGCGAGAAGTCCTACAAGGTGGTGTTCATGGACTCTGCCGAGTCGGAGTATGTTGTCACGCTCGAGGGCGACGACGGCGAAACTTTCCAGATCACCCTGGCGGCCGGCGCCACTGTCAAGAGGTCGCTGGAATCGAAGTGGGAGTCGGCGCAAAGTCCCACAGCGCACACCTGACCTCTAGGGCGAGCAGTCGCAAACTCGCACCTAATCGCCTGAATTCATGCGATTTCGTGTCTGCTCGGCAGGGGTGGTGAGTAGTTGGGCTTGCCCAGCCCGAGCACATGCTGGGCGATCATGTTGCGGAATACCTCCAGCGTGCCGCCGTAGATCCCGGCCAGGGGGGCAAAGCGGTAGAGATACTCCGACGCTCCATCGTCAGCGGCGCCGTCCGTCTCGATCGGAAGCACGGAGGCGGGGCCGGCAATGTCCATCAGGTCCGGCCCGACGTCACGCATGGTCTGCGCCTGGGCGACCCTGCCGAAGATGCTCGGAGTCGACAGGGCCGCCTCCAGCCGAGCCGCGCTGCGGCCCAACCGATATGCCACCGACCCGTCGTCGATCGGGCGCGCACCGTTCGGATCGGGTTGTCCGACCCGGGCCGCCACGGCGTCCACCGCCGCAGCCATGAAGCCGGTCTGGTGCTGCATGATCGCCACATCCTGCAACCCGTCCGGCGCGACCGCGACGGCGCCGTGTTCGGCGTTCAGTGGGCCGCGCAACACCGTCCATCCGCCGTTGACCTCACCGAGTAGGTACTTGTCGTCGACCCGGACGTCGCTGTAGTAGACGATGTTGGTCCGGTCGCCGTCGACGGTGCGGATGCCCTGGATCTCGATGCCGGGTAGATCAAGAGGGACCAGAAACATGGTCAGGCTCTTGTGTTTTCGCGCCTGCGGGTCGGTGTTGGTGATCAAGAAGACGTACTGGCAATTGTGTGCGCCGGTGGTGAACATCTTGGAGCCGTTGATGATCCAGCTCGACCCATCGGCCTCCCGCACCGCCCGTGTCTTACATGTCGCGATGTCCGAGCCGCCCTCGGGCTCGGTGTAACCCAGGCACATCCGCACCTCTCCGGTGAAGACCCTCGGCAGTACCTCTTCGACGAGTTCGGGTTTGCCGAATGCGGCGACGGCCCGCGCCACCATCGCCGTGGTCCCCCATGTCACCCACGGGGTGTGCACCCGTCGTTTCTCCAGTTCCCAGATGCGGCGACGGACCCTGGTGAAACCGCCGTCGGACAACGGCTTCCACTCTTTCTCCAGATACCCGGCCGCGCCGATGGCCAGATGCACACCCTCGTCGAAGTTGTCACCTGTTTCCCGGTCGCGGCGGCGAACCTCGTCGGTCACGTGTTCGGCGAGAAAGGCGCGCACCTCGGCCAGGAAAGCCTGGTCGTCGTCGTCGAGCTCGACGAGGGTGAAATCCATTGCGACTAAGCACTTTCCCGCTCGGCAACCATGCGCCCGACCTGTTTGGCGGTCAAGCCCGGGTCGCCTCCGGCCAGCGCCCAGCCCCGGGCCCGGACCAGATAGGCCGTCGCGGCGGCTTCCACCGAGACACCGAGACCGCCCTGGATATGTACCGCCATGGTCGCCGCCTTGGGCGACTCTTCGGCCATGAAGACGAAGGCGCACCCGGGCAGTTCGGGCCGCTGGTCGGGTTCGTTGTCGAGAAACCATGCGGCGCGACGGGCGAGGTTGCGACCGCCTTGAACGCTGATCGCCATGTTGGCCAACGGATGCGAAATGGCTTGCAGCGTCGAGATCGGTACGCCGAGTGTGTATCGCGACTTGGCGAATTCTGCGGCGATCGTCATCGCCTGCTCGACCAGGCCGGTCAGCGCGGCGGCGGTCAGCACCCGCCATTCGTCGACGGCGCGACGGTACGCCGCAATGGCCTGCGGGCCTGACCCCAGCACCGTCCGCGAATCGGCCGTGTCCGGATCAACCCAGGCCATGGGCAGCTGGCCGAGGTTGGGCACCCGTTCGGGCCGGGTGGCGAAACCCAGCAGGATCAGCTCGTCACCGTCGCGCACGACGAGGCCGTCGGCAACGGCGGCAGACGGGACGAGACGGCGCCCCGCAACAGGTTCCGGGGCAATGTCCAGGCCGAGAATCCGGTTTCCCTCGACCACCTCGGATGTCACGGCGCCCAACCGCTCGGCCAGGCGCGCCGCACAGACGTGGTCGATCCAGGGCACCGGTGCCAGCGCCCGGCCTAGTTCCTCGGCGACCAGTGCCAGATCCACCAGTGTCGCTCCGTCACCGCCCGCGGGCTCCCCCACTGCCATCGAGGTGGCACCCATGGCGCACAACCGCTCCCAGAGGCTCTTGTCGAACCCCGTCTCCTGCGCGGCCCATACGGTCTCGATCGGGCAATGGGTCGCCAGCAACTGGCGGTAGGCGGACTGCAGGGCCCGATGATCCTCGGTCAGGCTGTAGTCGATTCGGCGTAACTCGTAGCGATCCATCGTTACCGTTCCTGATCTGTGTCGGCGCCGAAAAAGAATTCGTTGGCGTTGTTGTAGAGGTAGTTGTCGAGGACGGCGGCGGGTAGGTCGAGGGCGTTGGCCTCGGGCACCACCCGGTGCTGGCGCAGCACCGGCCAGTCGGAGGCGAAAATGACCTTATCCGGACCGCGGGTGCGCATGTAGTGAATAAGGCTGTCCGGTAACCGCTTCGGCGACCACGCCGAAGTCATCAAGCGCAAGTTGCGGTACTTGATCAGCATCCGAATCGCGATGTCCCACCACGGGTCGGCGCCGTGGATCATGCACAGCTGCAGTTCCGGGAAGCGCACGCACACCCGGTCCAGATGGATCGGGTTCTGCACCTCACCGGGGATCGGCGGCCCGGGCAGACCGGTGTTGACGCACAGCGGCAACCCGATCTCGGCGCACTTGGCGTACAGCGGGTAGTACACCGCATCACTCGGCGGGTACTGACCGTCGGCCCAGAAGCTGGGACCTACGACCGCGTAGGCCACCGGCAGGTCAGCAGCTACCGCTGTCAGCTCCCGCAACGACTTCACCGGACGCAGCAGGTTCATGCCGCCCATGGCCAGAACGAACCGATCGGGACGTTCGCCGACGAATTTGCGCGCGGTCACCGAGGGTTTGGGCAGGTTGTCCATAAGAATGGCCTTGCGCACCCCGTGTTCGTCCATCTCGTCGAGCAATTCGGCGAGGTCGACGGGATCGAACATCGACTGCGGGCCATTGAAGTAGTCGTCGCGGACGTTGTTCATGAACGCGGGCTGTACTTCCGTTTCGCCGAAATGCACGTTGACGAGACAGTCGATGACCGGCCGGGGCGGGGGTTGCGTCATTGCTGCGCTGTCCCTGCCGCGCTTGAGGATTCGGCGTGACACCTGGCCCATCGGTAGTCGGCTTTGCCGTTGCCGAGCCGGGTTACCCGGTCGACCGCGCGGAAAACCTTGGGCACCGTGAATCGCGCCAACGCGTTGACGTTGACGGGCACCACCCGCGCCTTCAGGCACGCGATGACCATGTCGGGGTACGGGTCGTTGTGCATGAACAGTGCCACCCGGTCTTGACCGCATTCCCAGTTGGCCAGCCCCGCACGTTCGGCGTGAACGCCAAACCCCCTGCCGGCCAGATAAGCCGCGAGTCGGCGGGTCCGGTCCGCGGATTCGGCGAACGTGCTGCGGCGGGCGTCACAGCCGGTCATCACCCGATCGGGCACGGCGTCGGCAACCGTGTCCAGTACCGCCCCGATGGTCCACTCGCTCATCGGGCTTGCTACACCGACGCGTGCCGCGACTGTGAATCCGTCGACGCCCCGGCCGCGGGTCGCGTCGCGGCATTCACAGTCGCGCCTGAGAAATTTGCACCCAACAGGTCAAGCGCGTTGCCGCGCATGACTTTCCGGACATCTTCCGGGCTGAACTCGGGGAACTGCGGAATGTCGGCGGTGAACGACATGGGATCGGCAAGCCCCTCACCGTGGGGCCAGTCCGAGCCGAACAGAATCTTGCCCACCCCGATCGTCTCGGCGAGCAGTTTCACGTCGTCCTCGTAGTAGGGCGCGATCCAGACGTTGTTCTTCAGCTGCTCCACCGGGTCCGCTTTGAAGTGGTACGGCGCGGTGTTGGCGGCCTTCTTCAGCCGCTTGATCAAGCGGTAGACGAAGTACGAACCGTTCTCGATGCTGGCGACTTTCAGCGTGGGATGACGGGTGAAGACCTGGTGCACGATCATGGAGGCCATCGAGTCGTGGATCGCACGGTCGTCGAGGAGCACCTGCTCGAGTGGATCCTTCCTGCCGAATCCCTCAAAGGTGGCCTTGCCGCCCCACAAGGCGTTGATCGCCAGATACCCGCTGTCGCTGAGGTGGAAGCCGACGGGGACACCGGCTTCGGCCAGCCGCGCCCACACCGGATCGTGCAACGGATCGCCCAGCGAGCGCGGTTGGACACGCCCGGGCACCGGCGCGGGACGTACCAGGACCATCCTGGCGCCCCGGCCGAGCACGAACTCGACCTCATCGACCGCCTTGCCGGGGTCGGCCAGCGAGATGATCGGCGCCGAGATGATGCGATGATCGGTCCGGTCGAATCCCCAGTCCTCGTCAAGCCACTGGTTGAACGCATGCACCGACGCCATCGTGGCGTCGATGTCGGTCTTGAGGGCCTCCTCGACGCCACAGGCGAAGGTCGGCAGCATGAATACCGTCTCCAAATTCTGAGTGTCCATCACCTGCACCCGGGCATCCCGGTGCTGGTACTCGGGATGATCAGCCAGCCGGTCGACCTTCATCAGCGACGCCGGGTCGACGCCCTCGGGAATCTCGCCGCGAAAGAGCAGATCCAGACAGCCCGGCTCGATGATCGGGTCGAAGGTCGGGTTGGGGATGAACTGATTGACGCGTTCGCCGATCACCGCCCAGGTGCGCTTCTCGTCGCGCAACATCCGCACGCCGCGCCGCCTGAATTCGTTGGGCAGGTGCCGCGTGAACGAGTCGATCGGTTCGTAATAGTGATTGTCGACGTCGATCGCCTGGTAGCCCAGCGTTGCCATCGTGGACGTCCTTCCCCAGTGAGCCACCGGCCCGCCGACGCGCGGCTGCCAGTACATACTGTATACCTATCGGTACTGCTTTCTGCAATGACCGCCGAGGCTGCTCAGAATCCGAGGAATGCCTGATCAAAGGACCTGTGTGTGCGCGATTCACCCATGCCGCAGGGCCGTGGTGGCACCCGGGACATAGGTAGCCACATACGGTACTGACTACAGTAGGTCTCACGTCGACGTGGCCGCAGGAAAGAGGTTTGCCGATGATCAGGGTGATGGAGGGCATCCGCGTCCTCGAGGTTGCGCAGTTCACCTTCGTTCCGGCCGCCGGAGCGATCCTCGCCGATTGGGGAGCCGACGTCATCAAGATCGAGCATCCCGCGCGCGGAGACACCCAGCGGGGCTTTCTCAACATGGGTGGCATCCAGATCGATCCTGACCGCCATCCCCTGATGGAGCATCCCAACCGGGGCAAGCGCAGCGTCGGTGTCGACGTGTCGACGCACGGCGGTCAGGAAGTGCTCTACGAACTGGCCAAGGTTTCCGACGTCTTCCTCACCAATTACCTGCCCGCGCAACGGCAGAAGAACAGGTTCGACGTCGAGCACATCCGCGCGGCGAATCCCGACATCGTCTACGCCCGCGGTTCGGCGTACGGCGACAAGGGCCCCGAGCGCGGGACCGGTGGGTACGACGGAACGGCATTCTGGACCCGCAGTGGCGTGGGATATGCCCTGACCCCGGCCGAACTGGGCGGCGCACTGGGACAGGGCATTCCCGCGTTCGGCGACTCCATCGGCGGCATGTTCATCGCCGGGGGCATATCGGCGGCGCTGCTGCACCGGGAACGTACCGGGGAGGCCCTCGAACTCGACGTGTCGCTACTGAGCACCGCCTGGTGGGCGGCGGGCGCGAGCGTCACCCAGGGCATGGAGACGGGACAGGTGATGCGAACACCCATGCCCGGCTCTCTTGCGCCCTCGGTGAATCCGTTCATGGGCAACTACCTGACCTCCGACGGAGGCACCATCAACCTCTGCATCATCAGCCCGACCGGCTTGATCCGGGATACGTTCGAGCACCTGGGGATCCCGGAGGCGGCCGACGATCCCCGCTTCTCCGAGGTGCTGCCGCTGATCCAGAACGCCGATGCGGCCGGCAAGCTCATCGCTGATGCTTTAGCCCGCAAGCCGTTCGCGTACTGGCGCCAGCACCTGAAGACCATGAAGGGCCAGTGGGCACCGTTCCAGAGCCTGCTCGACCTGGCCGAGGACGAGCAGGCGATCGCCAACGACATGATCGCCGAGGTCGAATTGGCCAGCGGCGGAGCACCATTCAAGGTGGTGCGGGGACCGGTCCAGTTCAACCATGAACCGCTGGAAACTTCTCGGGCACCACAGGCCTCCGAGCACACCGAGATCGTCCTGATGGAGATCGGCATGGACTGGGACCGCATCGCCGAACTGAAGGATGCGGGAGCCATCGCCTGACCCCGGCGGCTACGCGCTGGCAGCTGCCTTACGTTGGGCGATCTTGGCCCGCACTTCGTTCATGTCCAGGTCCTTGACCTTGGCGATCAAGTCCGCCAGGATCGCGGGCGGCATCGCTCCGGCCTGGCTGTAGACGAGGATCCCGTCCCGGAACGCCATGATCGTGGGAACGGAGCGGATACCCACGGTCGCGGCCAGGTCTCGCTCCGCATCGGTGTCCACCTTGGCGTGGACGACGTCTGCGTGCTGCTGTGCGGACCGCTCGAACACCGGCGCGAAGGCCCGGCACGGCCCGCACCACGGGGCCCAGAAATCAACCAGCACAATCGGGTTAGCCACGATCGTCGTTTCGAAATCGTTGGCGGTGAGGGACTTGACGGTCATTGTTCTTCCTTGTCTCTCGTAGTGAACATGCAACGGAGAAGTGCTGGACGATCAGTGAGTCGAACCCTCGGCCGTCGCGTGATCGGGCATCGTCTTGCGCAGCGCGCGATGCCGCGAGTTCAGCTTGTCCAGTAGCTTTGTCCGTTCATGCATCTCGTAACATCGATACCCCCTCCGGTATTCCGACGGATAACATCGGACGACCACCGAGGCAGTCGGCAGCCCCGGCGACAGAGGCCGTTCGGCCCTAGGAAACCCGCTCCGGCAGAGGCATTCTGAGTGCAGAGCAATCGGCGCATTGACTGTCCTATATACCCCACAGGGTAGATAGCTAAGGGAACCCGCCAGTACTCGACGGAGAAACGAAGGGAGCACCGATGGCACGAGTCCTCATCCTCGGCGCGGGTATCGCAGGGCACACCGCCGCGTTGCATCTGCGCCGCTGGCTAGACCGCAAGCACGAAGTGGTCGTCATTTCTCCGAACGCCGACTGGAACTGGATCCCATCAAACATCTGGGTCGGCGTTGGTCGGATGGATGCGGCCAAGGTACTCATCCCGTTGCGGCCGATATACCGGCGCAAAGGCATCATCTTCCACCAAGGGCTCGCCAGGGCGATCCACCCGGAGGGAAAGACCGACCAGTCGACGCCGTCGGTGGACTTCACCTACACAGACGCGGCACACCATGACCAGTCCGCCAACCTCACCTATGACTTTCTCATCAACGCCACTGGCCCACAGTTGAACTTCGCGGCCACCCCCGGACTCGGCCCTGAGGGCAACTCCTATTCGGTGTGCACCGCTGCCCACGCCGTCGAGGCCGCCAAGGCGCTTGACGGGGTAATCGCCCGGCTGAAAGCCGGTCACAAGCAACGACTTGTGATCGGAGTCGGGCATGGCACTTGCACCTGCGAGGGTGCGGCTTTCGAATACGCCTTCAACGTCGAACACACGCTGCGCTCTGCCGGAGTGCGTGATCTTGCCGAAATCGTCTATCTGACAAACGAATACGAACTCGGCGACTTTGGTGTAGGTGGCATGAGCTTTGTTGAGCAGGGATTCGTGCAATCCAGCAGACTGTGGACCGAGTCGTTATTCCGTGAGCGCGGGGTCAAAGCCATCACCCAGGCCGCGGTGCACGAGGTTATGGACGGCAAACTGCGCTACGAGCAACTCGACGGCAGAGAGCATGATCTCGACTTCGACTTCGCCATGCTGCTTCCGCCGTTCAGGGGTGCAAGTCTCGCCGCCTACGACAGGGACGGCAACGACATCACCTCCGATTTGTTCGCCGCATCAGGTTTCCTCAAGGTGGACGCGGACTATTCGGCCAAACCTTACGACGAGTGGACTGCTGAGGACTGGCCGCACACTTATGAGTCCACCGCCTATCCGAACATCTTCGCCCCGGGAATCGCATTCGCGCCTCCCCACCCGATATCCAAACCGCGTAAGAGTCCCAACGGGACTGTCATCACCCCTAGCCCGCCGCGTACCGGTATGCCATCAGGTGTCATGGCCAAGACGGTTGCTGAAACCATCCGGGACCGGATCGTCAAGGGCACCAACAGTCCTGCCCACCGCGCCTCGATGGCGAGCATGGGAGCCGCGTGCGTCGCTTCGGCAGGCACTGGTCTTCGTGAGGGCTCTGCGGCGGCCATGACGATGTTCCCGGTGGTGCCCGACCCTGCGAAGTACCCCCAGACCGGCCGCGATATCGCCGGCACCTCAGGTGAACTCGGTTTGGCAGGCCACTGGATAAAGGCGCTGCTGCACTATCTCTTCATCTACAAGGCCAAAGCACGCCCGTTCTGGTGGCTGATCCCCGAGTGAAAGGTACTCCCACATGACCGAAACGGATTCGCAGGTCAACATCCAGACCGCCGAGCGCATCGCCGATGCCCCACTACCCACCGACACGACGCGGCGGAGGCGTCAGAACCTTGCCATTCAGATCTGGCGTTTCGTCCGAATCAATCTCAGGATGATGCGAATCATCCGGGCTCATTGATCCTGCTTGCACACAGCTGAAAGCGCAGGCCAGTCTGCCCCGCCTGGCGGCATCATTCCTGTGGTCGGCTAGGCGTTCGCCGGCACTTGCTCGCGACGTTCGACAGGCTTGACAGCGTCGGTCTCTTCACCCAGGAGAAGGGAGCGTACCAACCGGCGCGGCCCGAACGGCCGGAGCATGTAACTGGCGGGACGTGGCCGCACCTTCAGGGGCCACCAGAACCACCTGCCCAGCAGGGCGGCAATTGACGGTGTCATCAGCGATCGCACGATCAGCGTGTCGAACAGCAAGCCCAGCCCAATCGTGCTGCCGGCCTGGCCGATTGAGCTCAGGTCACTGGCCGCCATGGACATCATGGTGAAGGCGAACACCAGGCCCGCGGCGGTGACGACGCCGCCGGTCTCACCCATCGACCGGATGATGCCGGTCCGCAGGCCCGCGCCGATCTCCTCCTGGAACCGTGAGACGAGCAACAGGTTGTAGTCGGATCCGACGGCGAGCAGGATGATCAACCCGAACACCGGCGCGATCCAGTTCAATTCCAGGCCCAAGATGTGTTGCCACACCAGCACCGAGAGCCCGAATGCCGCACCCAGCGACAACAACACCGTGCCAACGATCACCAGCGAGGCGACCAGGGCTCGGGTGATCACCAGCATCACGATGAATATCAGTGTCAGCGCTGCGATGCCGACGATCAACAGATCGAACTGGGAGCCGGTCTGGATGTCGTTGTACACCGCTGCCGTGCCGGTCAGGAAGAACTTCGCGTTGGCCAACGGCGTGCCCTTGACGGCCTCGTGGGCGGCGTTGAGTTCGGGCTTGACGGCCGCAATGCCTATCGGCGTGGCCGGGTCGGCGTCGTGGGTGATGATGAACCGGGCCGCCCTGCCGTCGGGTGACAGGAATAGCTTCAGGCCGCGCTGAAAGTCGGGGTTGTCGAACGCCTCCGGCGGTAGGTAGAAGTAGTCGTCGGCTTTGGAAGAGTCGAACGCCTGGCCCATGGCGCTTGCGGTGTCGGTCATGCGGGACATCTGGGTGACCAGACCGGAGAAGCTGCTGTGCAGCGTCAGCAATGTCCCTTGCATGGATTGTGCGACCGCGATGATCGGGGGGAACTCGGCCACCATCGCGGGCAGCAGGGCGTCGATGTTGTTCATGTCGCCCAGCAGGGTGGTCATGTCCTCGCTGAACTTGTCCACTCCGTCGATAGCCTCGAACACCGACTTCGCCGCCCAGCAGGCTGGAATGTTGAAACAGTGCTGCTCCCAGTACAAATAGTTGCGGAACGGCCGGGCGAAGTCGTCGAAGTCGGCCAGGTGGTCTCTCATCTCGTCCAGCGTGGCCTTCATCGCACTCATGTCGCCGACCATGTGATGAGTTGTGCCGCTCATCTGCTTCATCAGGCCCTGCATCCGCTGCATCGAACCGATCATCACGCCGAGGTCATCGCTCATGGTGAGCATGTCGGCCATCCGGTCCTTCATGAACTGCAGGTTCTGTTGTATCGGAAGCGACTGCATGCTGACCTGGAACGGGATCGAACTGTGCTCGATCGGGCCACCCAACGGCCTGGTGATGCTCTGCACGCGGGCAATTCCCGGCGTCCGGAAGATGTCCTTGGCGACGCGGTCCAGGATGATCATGTCGCTCGAGTTCCGCATGTCATGGTCGCCCTCGATCATGAGAATGTCGGGATTGAGCCTGGCCGCGCTGAAATGGCGTTCTGCGGCGTTGTATCCGACGTTCGACGGTAGATTCGAGGGGATGTAATAGCGATCGTTGTAGCTGATCGCCATGGTCGGCACCACCAACAGGCCGACCAGCGCGATCAGCAGCGACGCAACGAATATCGGGCCCGGCCAGCGGACGGTCGCGGTTCCCATCCGCCGCCATCCCCGCGTCTTGATCATCCGCTTCGGGTCGAGCAGACCGAACCCAGTCGCCACCGCGACGACGGCCGGTGCCGCGGTCAGCGCTCCGGCGATCACGACGAGCAATCCCAGGGCTGACGGAATGCCGAGGGCCTTGAAGTACGACAGGCGCGCAAAGTGCAGGCAGAAGGACGCCCCGGCAATGGTCAGTCCGGAACCCAGGATGACGTGGTAGGTGCCGCGGAACATGGTGTAGTAGGCCGTTTCCCGGTCTTGCCCGGACTGCCGTGCCTCTTGATAGCGTCCGATCAGGAAGATCGCGTAGTCCGTTCCCGCCGCGATGGCCAGCGAGGACAGCATGGCGACAACGAACGTCGAAAAACCCAACAGGTCGTAGTGCCCCAGCACGGCGACCACTCCTCTGGCCGTGCCCATTTCAAAGCCGACCATTACCAGAACCAGCAACACGGTGACGACGGAGCGATAAACGACGAACAGCATGATCATGATGACCACACCGGTCACGCCCATCATCTTGAACATGCTTTTGTCGGCGGATTCGTTCATATCCGTCGTCAGCGCTCCCGGGCCGGTGACATATGTCTTGATGCCGGCAGGTGGCTTCGACTCGTCGACAATCCTGCGGACGGCATCGACGGACTCGTTCCCGAGGGTGCTGCCCTGATTACCGGCCACGTTGAGTTGGACGTACGCGGCCTTGCCGTCCCCGCTCTGTGAACCGGCGGCGGTAATCCGGTCACCCCATAAATTCTGAACGTGCTGAACGTGTTTCGCGTCGGCCGTCAGCTTCCTTATCAACCCGTCGTAATAGGCGTGCGCCTGGTCGCCGAGCTCTTTGTCGCTTTCCAGGACCACCATCACGATGCTGTCCGAATCGGACTCGTGGAACGTGGCACCGATGCGTTTCGCGGCGATCATCGCGGGTGCATCTTGCGGCGACATTGTCACCGCGTGGGTTCTGGCAACCGACTCGATCGGCGGCACCAGGAGATTGACGGCAAGCGTGAGAAGGAGCCACACCAGAATGATGGGAATGGCGAAGGCGCGCACAAAGCGCATGAAGGGCGGACGGCGGTCAGCGTCGGTATTCATGCGGCCTTCACCAGACAGAAGGTTTGGGCGTGGTGGCCACTGGACGCCTGCTCATCGCGGACATCGCCGTTGACGGTGATGCGACAGCCGATACGGTCGCTGTCTCCCTGGGCTATGACATTGGCGATGACCGCCGGGGAGGTCGTCGAGATCGTGTAGGTCCAGGGCAAACTGCTGAACTTCGCTTCCTCGGCTTGAGCATTCTTGTTCAAGTAGTTCACGCTTCCCGTCGTGCCGCTGGGCCCGAAGACCTCATAGGTCACGGTCTTTGGGTTGAAGGACACGATGGTCTCCGCGGCGGTGCCGGTGGTCGAGAAAAGTTTGTCGGAGCCGAAGACGTCGCGCAGGCGCTGCACGGCCGTACCGCCCATGGCAATCGCCACCACGACGACCAGCGGTATCCAACCTCGCTTCAAAAAGGCGAGCATACGATTTCCCCTGTTTCTTGGCCTTGCCCTCGGTGAGTCTCGCGCGGGCCCGGACGCACCGGAAGGGCCGTTCGGCCTTTGTTACCAAGGCCTTCGGTCGCACATCTGCCATCGTGCGCCCTCATCACGCCCTCCTTCCCGGTAGCAGAGTCCTAGGACCAACGCCTTGAATATACCCTACCCCGTATGGCATAGCGCAGAGTCGTGGCAACGGGATGCTTTGTCTGCGTGCGGTAGACAACTGGGTCTGGCTCAGGTGCGGCCACCCGGGTGGGATGGACCAGAGGTTCGCCGTCACGTCCGAGACGTCGCGGGTACGCGACTCCCCCACCGAACTGTCGGACAGTCAGATTTCCGTCAGGGCGGGGAATCGCGGCGGTCGCTTCTGCAAGAAGCTGACAATCCCCTCCACGACATCGGGCCGGGGCAGTGCCTCCCACATGAGCGCTTCGGCGTCCGCGGTGGCGGTGGCGACATCGCGGGAGGCGTCGCCGTAGGCCTGGCGCTTGATCACCGCCATCGCCGTCGGCGAACAGTACTGGGCGATGCCCTCGGCGTATTCCAGCACTCGCGCCATCAGACCTTCGGGCGCCACCACTTCCTTCACCAGACCCAGCTCGGCCGCTTCGTCGGCCAGAAAGGTGCGGCCGCTCAACAACAGGTCCAGCGCAACGCCCCAGCCCACCAGGCGGGGCAGGATCCAGGAGATGCCGAACTCGGCAATCAGTCCGCGGCGGGCGAACACCGCGCCGAACTTGGCGCCGGTCGCGGCGAACCGCACATCACACATCAGCGCCTGGGTCAGGCCGATGCCGACGCAGGGCCCATTGATGGCCGCGATGACAGGCTTTCGCAACTCGGTGACGAAATGCGGTGGTCGTTCACCTACCAGATCCGCGACACTCCTGCCGGCCGCGCTCGCCAAAGAATCACCGACGCTCCCCGCCGATCCAGACGCACCCAAGTGGGCGCCGGCACAGAACGCCCGACCCCGGCCGGTCACCACGATCACCTTGATCGCCGGGTCCTGTTCCGCGCGATCTACCCCTGAATAGAACGGGCCGGCCATATCCGGACCCCAGGCGTTGAGACGGTCGGGACGATTGAGCGTGACGATCGCGACACCCCGCGGGGTGCTCTCGTACAGCACCGCGGCGTCGTCGTCGGCTGCGCTCATCGGTGACTCCTCATCGGGTACCGCTAGATTGCTCACCCATACCGTATACCTAACGGTATTTCAT
Source organism: Mycobacterium sp. NGS49 (assembly GCF_059812565.1). Taxonomy (NCBI): domain Bacteria; kingdom Bacillati; phylum Actinomycetota; class Actinomycetes; order Mycobacteriales; family Mycobacteriaceae; genus Mycobacterium; species Mycobacterium sp. NGS49. The sequence continues at coordinate 263,491 of NZ_JCALCX010000002.1, forward strand.
TCCGCGAGAGCCGGCGGCGCTCGCCGCACCTAGGGCCGGCCAGCTCGATGAGGCTAACGAGACACGCGACGCCCCGTGACCAGCTTCACGATCGCCAGCAGGATGATCGCGCCCAGCAGGCAGGTCAGGAAGGAGAACAACAATCCACCGCCGGCCACGTCGACGCCGAAGCCGCGCAGCAGAAAGCCGCCCAGGAGTCCTCCGACGATCCCCACCACGATGTTGAGGACGAGGCCCATCTGCCCATCGGTTTTCATGATCTTGCTGCCAATCCAACCGGCCAGACCGCCGATGACGATCCACCCGATCACACCCAGAGTGAGCATTTCCAGTCCGAAGTCGCGATTGCCGTCGCAGTGATCGGCACCGGTATGCCCGCCATTGCCGGGTGGTAATCCGGGTTTGGAAGGACACCTGGCTGGGTTATCGGTAGCAAGCGCGCCGGCCGCGCAATCCGGCTTACAGGAGGACACCGTGACCACGACAAAAGCAGTTGCTCACCGCGTAGGACAGGCACGCACCCTGGCCCTGCGCGCCCAGATCGCAATGACACTCACCCAACTCCTGCTGTGGCCGGCGCTGATCGGTACAGCGGTCGCAGTCGCACTGTGGGCACGACGTCGGCTCACCGGCAGCGCGCAGGAGACGTCCGCTTCGGCGCCGCCAACCGAGGTCGTGACCAGTGACACATCGCCAAACCGTTTGCCCTGACCGCTGAAAAGGTAACCCAGGGACAGCAAAACGAAAGGGAGAACACAATGGCGAACGAGAACAGCGGCCCGGCCGAGGCCATCAAGGGCGTCGTGGAAGACGTCAAGGGCAAGGCCAAAGAGGCCATCGGCACGGTAGCGGGCCGCAACGACCTGGTCAACGAGGGCAAGGCCCAGCAGGACAAGGCCGAAGCTCAGCGCGACGCCGCCAAGCACGAGGCCCAGGCCGAGGCGGCACGGGGCGAGGCCAAGGTGCAAGAGGCACGCCAAGAGGCCCAGCAGTAGCCAGCCCACAGCTATCCAGGAGGCCCGGTCCATCGACCGGGCCTCCTGCTTTGAAACCGTTGTCCTGCAGGGTTTTCGACTGTTATCCGACAAGCCCCAGCCGGCGATACGCGGCCTCGATCTGCGACTTGGCCTCGGCCGGCAACTCGGCCTGCGGCGGCCGCGAATGCGGGTACGAACCGATCGGCAACCCCAGCAAGGATGCCGCGTACTTGAACGCTCCACCCCAATGGGTGAAGTAGTCCGGGCGGCCCGGATAGCAGGTCCACCACGAGCCCAGGTCGAGGTCGAACTGGTCCAGCCCAGACTTCCGTCCATAGTCCATCGCATCGAGCAGTCTGTCCGCCATCACCAGATCCCAGTACTCGGAGAACAGCCGGCGCTGAGGCGTTTCGAAGAGATAGCCGACAGTCCCCAGTTGTGCCGGGCAGACAACGCCTGCGCGTAACCAACCGGCCCGGTACACCGTCCGGTCGCATTCCCAGAGCACCAGGCCGGGCGCGAGTTCGTGCAGCCGCCGACTGCTTTCCGGCCGGAATGCGCCCTCTTTGGTAGCGCACACCGCCGGCACTTCATCGTAGATTCGCGCGCTTTCGGCCGCCGTCAGGACGTAACCCGACGAGGGCGAATTGAACATGCCAAGCGCAATGTCCGTGCGCGCCGCGATGTAGGAGAAGAATCGCAGCACGCCCTCGCCGCCATGTGCCTCCATCATCGGCGTCTGGATGTAGGCGATGTCGGCGCCCGCCTGCTGGGCGTGCAACGTCAGTTCGAGACAATCCTTTGCCGTCATGGCCGCGGTACACGCCTGTATGACGACATCGGGATTTGTCCGCCGTCCCTCGTCGATCGCGACTTCCAGCAGGCGCTTTCGCTCGTCGAGCGTCAGCGCCCAGAACTCGGCCAGACCGCTCGTGCACCACAACATCGGATGCCCGAGGTCGCCGACGCAATAGCGAACCAGCGTTCGGTAAGCGTCCCAATCGATGTCGTCGCCGTCGGTTCCGCAGAACGGCGTGTAGAGGGAGTCACCGATTCCGCGCAAGGCGCCGGGCGCCCAGGAACGCGCCTTACTCGCGGTTGCCATCACAGCCCCTCTCAGCCGGCGTGATCGTGGTAATCATCCGGCAGCGGCCGCGTTCGCCAATCCCTGCTCCATGGCTTAGCCTGTGGCTCACTCGGTGGCTGCCGACCCGCCGTGTTCCGCCGGCCCGGCGATCTATACCAAAAAGCCTACGATAGGTATTACAGTAGCAGATGGAAACCCGCACATGCGGTGAAGATCAGTGGAGGTGCCCGGGAGTGGCAAAGCAGGCGACTGCGGAAAAACGGCAGCGGCGCGAACGCGGGTCCATCAATCCCGAGGACATCATCAGCGGCGCTTTTGAACTGGCGGAACAGGTTTCGATCGACAACCTGAGCATGCCGCTGCTCGGCAAACACCTCGGGGTCGGCGTCACCAGCATCTACTGGTACTTCCGCAAGAAGGACGACCTGCTCAACGCCATGACCGACCGCGCGTTGAGCAAATACGTCTTCGCCACCCCATACGTCGAGGCCAAGGACTGGCGCGAAACGCTGCGCAACCACGCGCGCCTGATGCGAAAAACGTTCATGGGCAACCCGATTCTGTGTGATCTGATTCTCATTCGGGCGGCGCTGAGCCCGAAGGCAGCCCGGGTCGGTGCGCAGGAGATGGAAAGGGCCATCGCCAACCTGGTCGAGGCCGGACTGTCACCGGAGGATGCCTTCGACACCTACTCCGCGATTTCGCTGCACGTACGCGGGTCGGTGGTGCTCCATCGACTGCACGAAAAGAACAAGTCATCGGAGGACGGGCTGCGCACCATAGAAGAGGCGGTGGCCGTCGACCCGCAAACCACACCGCTGATCGCCCAAGTCACGGGCAAAGGGCACCGTATCGGCGCTCCGGACGAGACCAACTTCGAGTACGGCCTCGAATGCATCCTGGACCACGCCGGCCAGTTGATCGAGGCGGGCACGTCGGCAGCAAAAGCCACCAAGGCCGCGCCCCGCAAGGCCGGAGCGCGGAGCCGGGCCAAGACCTCGACCACCCGCTAGCGCTGCGGACGGAACCTCATGCGTCGAGTTCCGGAACGTGGAAGTGTCGGTCGCGCAATAGAAGCCTCCTCGGTGCCGTGTTGTGCGCGCGCCTCGACGAGGTTGAACTCACCCGGCGCGAACTGCAGGTTGGTACCGAAGGCGTGGAACAGGTAGCTTGCGACTTCCTCGCCCTGGTAGGCCTGGCATTGTTCGACCGGCCGGAATGCTTCCTCGGCGATGACGACGCCGTCGGCCGGCATCTTGGCCGCTTTCTCCGCCCAGTACCGGGCACGCGCCGTCACCGACCCGGGATCGCAAGTGTCGGTGAAGATTCCGAGGTGTGCGACGTCGTCCGCCTCGATGATGTCGCCGGTCAGCAGCAGGCGCCGGGCCAGCACCGGGCCCAACCGGTGGAAGAACATGTGCAGACTGCCCAATGCCGCAGCTGATCAGCGTGCAGGAGTTACGCGCACACCGATACCTCGACGCCGCAGACCAGGTACCGGCAACCGAACTCCCCGCGTTACAACACATCTGGCCGGCCAGCCGGCTCGCACGCTACCGCGAACGAACCTGTCCGGCGGATCGTCGATGCGATGACCCAGACGGTTACCCCCGCCACCCGGACCGAGACCACGTCGACCTCTCGTCGCAGCGTCCCGGCAGGCTGGATGCGCTCCTGCCCGCCGAAGAGCTGCGCCCACCGGTGCGCGGGTGAGCGGCGCCACCCCCTATCCCGGCGAGGTGCAGTGCGCACTGCGCACCATCGAGGGCGTCGAAGCCGCCTACGTCAGCAACGACGCCGGCAGTGCCGGAGAGCGGGTGGGCGCCGCAGTGCTCTGTCACCGTCTCGATGTCGATCAATTACGTTCCGCAGCAAGGCAACTACTGAGTTTCTTCAAGGTACCCACGGTATGGGCGGTATGGGACCCCGATGATGACGTGCGCCGTGGCGGGACCGGGAAAGTCGATATCGGTCGGCCGCGGGAGCTGCCGACCCACAGCTCTAGGGCACCCGCGTCCAGGGTTGACAGTTCTGCGACTCGAAGGCCTTCACCGATGTGTTGATGTTCGCGAACATCGGACCGACCGAGATATTCGTCTGGAGTACATGCTCCTTGTTCGCATCGGGAGTGCTGTAGGTGAACCATGCGCACATCGAGTCCTGCGTCGGCACGTTGTTGATCCAAACTCCGAACGTCGACGCCGAACCGGCGGTGCGGTAAAGGCCCGGCGCGATATCCGGTCCGACGACGAAAACACCGTTCCCCGGGATCGGATCCAGCGGTTCGGCCGAGGCAGGCGGCGCCAACGCGCTCGCAGACACGCAGGCGGTGAGTATGGCCGTAGCGCGGGCCAGTATGCGCGGCATGCTGTTCTCCCTGCAGTGCGATCTCCTAGTGCACAGTAGGCCCAGGCGCGTTCGACCAGCAACCGAACCGGTCATGCAGTGCCGGAGTGTGGGCGCCGATGGTATTCGTCTTATCGCCGGTTTCGTGCACCTTCTCGGGGTGATGGAGGCAGCTGACAGGGGCCGGCTGTGATCCAGGTGCTCCGTGGGCGTTGCGGGGGGTGATGTATTTGCGGAGTTCGACCATCCTGTTGTCAGGTCCACAGGCCACCGAAGCACCCATGTGAGCTCATCGATCCAGTTCGCCCAGCTGGGTCATCGCCTCCGGGCTTATCCGGGTGTCCGGGCGTCAGCCTCCAGCACCCGGAGCACGGGTGCGGACTGGGCGCAGGCGTTGGCAGCGCTACGCGGGTCGGTGTCCCAACCCGAATGTTGTTAGCGGGTAGCGCCGTTCAGCGAACGCCGTCAGCGCGGCCTTCGTCCTGCATCACCACTCCGCGCTCGATGAGGTGCTCGATCAGCGGAATCGCGCTGGCGGCCAGGTGTTCGGACATGGCGGCGCGGGCCTGCTCCTCGTCATGGTTGCTCAGCGCGGACAGCACCCGCCGATGGTCTTTGACGGCCTGATCGGGCCAGTGCTCGATCGTGGGAAACACCGATTCGGGAGCGTAACGGGTGATCTGCAACATGAGCTGAGCCAGCTTCGCCGAGTCCGCCGCGATGTTGACGGCCCGGTGAAAGTCGTGGTTGAGGCGGACCGTGCGCTCGTCGTCGTCGGCCGCATAGGCGGCCTCGAGTTGGGTCTGGATGTCCTCGAGTTTGCGCAACTGGTCCTCGGTGATGTTCAGCGCTGCGCGCGCGGCCAGCTCGCCGCCGACATAGGCCTGCACGTTGGCCACGTCAGCGAGGTCGCGCCGGGTCAACGGCAAAACCACAAAGCCGCGGCGCGGCTGTTGGGCGACAAGGCCTTCGGCGCGCAGCGCGAACAGTGCCTCGCGCACCGGCGTCACACTGATGCCCAGCTCCAGGGCCAGCTGGTCCAGCCGGACGTACTGGCCGGCGGCATAGGTGCCCTCGAAGATTCGCTTCCGAACGAAACTCGCGACATCCTCCGAGAGCTGCGGGCGCGCGCCAAAATCGGGGACGGTCACGGCTTCACACCCGATACTCGTCGATCAGCCGCTTGCTGATAATCAGCTTCTGTATCTCGCTGGTCCCCTCGCCGATCAGCAGGAACGGCGCATCGCGCATCAGCCGCTCGATCTCGTACTCCTTGGAGTAGCCGTAACCGCCGTGGATACGGAAACTCTGTTGGGTCACCTCCGAACAGAATTCGCTGGCAAGGTATTTCGCCATCCCCGCGGCCATGTCATTGCGTTCCCCGGAATCCTTCAGCCGGGCGGCATTGACCATCATCAGATGTGCCGCTTCCACCTTGGTGGCCATTTCGGCCAACTGGAAGGCGATGGCCTGGTGGTCGGCGATCGGCTTGCCGAACGTGTGCCGTTGCTGGGCGTAACGCACCGCGAGCTCGAAGGCGCGAATGCCGATCCCGCAGGCACGGGCTGAGACGTTGACCCGGCCGACTTCGATGCCGTCCATCATCTGGAAGAAGCCCTGCCCCGGTTGGCCACCGAGGACGTCGTCGGCACTCGCACAGTAACCGTCGAAGATGAGTTCGGTGGTATCGATGCCCTTGTAGCCCAGCTTGTCGATCCTGCCGGGGATGATCAGCCCGGGTACCACTTCGCCGAAACCCGTCGGCTTCTCGACCAGGAACGCGGTCAAGTTCCGGTGCGGCTTGTCCGCGCCTTCGTCGGTGCGCACCAGCACCGCCACCAACGTCGAGCTGCCGCCGTTGGTCAGCCACATCTTCTGGCCGTCGATCGTGTAGGCGCCGTCATCGTTGCGGGTGGCGCGGGTACGAATCGCGGCTACATCCGAGCCCAGTTCCGGTTCTGACATCGAGAACGCGCCGCGCGTCTCGCCGGTGGCCATCCGCGGCAGGAACCGGTGCTTCTGCTCGTCGGTGCCGTGCTGTCGCAGCATGTACGCGACGATGAAATGCGTATTGAGCACACCCGATACGCTCATCCAGCCCCGCGCCAGCTCCTCCACACACAACGCATAGGTCAACAGCGACTCGCCCAGCCCCCCGTACTCCTCCGGGATCATCAGGCCGAACAGGCCCATGTCGCGCAAACCATCGACGATAGCCTGCGGGTAGGTGTCACCACGTTCGAGTTCCGCTGCGTTCGGAATGACTTCCTTATCGACGAATTGCCTCACCGTGGAGACGATTTCGGTCTGTACCTGGGTAAGGCCGAGGGTCTGGGCAAGTCTGGTCATGCGCTGGGTTCCTCTCAGCCTGCGATGGTTTTCGCACTCGCCAGCCGCGCGAAGTCTGCAGCCGTCAAACCCAGGTACTCGGCCAGCACATCGGTGGTGTCAGCCCCGAGCGCCGGCGCGGCCGCACTGGCGGGGTGGACACCGTCGAACGCGGCCGGCATCGCCGGGGCCAGATAGTCCCCGACTCCTGGTTGGTGCAGTAGGGAAAACAGCGGATTCGCGGTGACTTTCGCGTCATCGGCGACTTCGGCGAAGGTACGGTATCGCTCGTGCAGGACGGTGGTCCCGGCCAGTGCGGCACTGATCTCGTCAGCGCTGTGGTCGGTGAACCACGTGCCGAACAGTCCCGAGAGCACGTCGCGGTACCGATACCGGTCGCCCTCGGCAGCGAAGTCCGCATTCAACGCCTCAGCCAGCGCCGACACCGCCGCACCGGTACCAGTCACTTCGACCAGGTCACGAAAGTGCCTCCGGGTCAACAGAACAACCATGAACCTGACCCCGTCCCGGCTGACGAAGTCCTGACCGTACTGGCCGTAGATGGAGTTGCCCACCCTGGGCCGCTGGGTTCCCAGCACCTGGGGCTCGGTCAGCAATCCGAGGTTACCGGCGGTGGCCAGCGCGACGTCTTCGAGGGCGATACTGACGCGAGCGCCCTGCCCGGACCGGTCGCGACGACGCACCGCGGACACGACGGCGAGCGCGGCATAAAGGCCGCAGCTGACGTCCCAGGCGGGTAAGACATGGTTGATCGGACCGGCATGATCGGCCGGCCCGGTGACGAGCGGAAAGCCGGTGGCCGCATTCACGGTGTAGTCCACACCGGTGGACCCGTCCCGGCGCCCGAGCAACTGGACGTGAATCACGTCGGGGCGCCTGGTCACCAATGTCTCGTATCCGAGCCACGTCATTCCGGCGGCATTGGTGACCACGATGCCATCCGATTCGACGACCAGCCGCTGCACCAGTTGCTGTCCCTGCTCAGCGCGCAAATCGACAGTGACCGAACGCTTTCCCTTGTTGAGTCCGGTCCAGTAGATCGAGGTGCCGTCGTCGGTAAGTGGCCAGCGCTGGACGTCGGCTGCGCCGCCGATCGGGTCGACGCGGATGACTTGCGCGCCCAGCTGATTCAAGGTCATGCCGCACAACGGCGCCGCGACGAAGCTCGACACTTCGATGATTGTGGTGCCGGCCAGCGGCAGCGCGGGAGCGGTCATGTCACCCGCTCGAACACGGCCGCCAACCCCTGGCCGCCGCCGATGCACATGGTCTCCAGCCCGAAGCGCGCCTGACGGCGGTCCAGTTCGCGCGCCAGGGTTGCCAGCATCCGCCCGCCGGTGGCACCCACCGGATGCCCTAGCGAGATTCCCGAACCGCGCACGTTGGTGCGATCGTGATCGGTGGCACCGAACTTCCACTCCCGCATCACCGCCAGGGCCTGAGCCGCGAAGGCCTCGTTGAGTTCGATGAGGTCGATGTCGTTCAGGCGGAGACCGGCCTTTGCCAGGGCTGCCTCCGTTGCCGGTACCGGGCCGATGCCCATGACGTTGGGCGCCACGCCGGCCTGGCCCCACGACACCAGGCGCACCAGCGGCGTCAAACCGAGTTCGGCCGCCTTCTCCGGCGTGGTGACCACGCACATGGACGCGGCGTCATTCTGCCCACTGGCATTGCCCGCGGTGACGGTGGAGTCCGGATCCTGTTCGGCCAGTAGCGGTCTCAGCTTGCCCAGCGATTCCGCCGTGGTGTCGGCGCGGGGGTGTTCATCGGTGTCGATCACTTCCTCGCCGTGGCGGGAGCTCACCGTTACCGGAACAATCTCGTCGGCCAGGATGCCAGCCTGCTGCGCTGCCACCGCGCGTTGGTGTGATCGCACCGCAAGATCGTCTTGTTCGCGACGTGAGACGGCGTACTGCCGGCGCAGGTTCTCGGCGGTCTCGAGCATGCCGCCCGGCACCGGGTAGTGCCGTCCGCCGGCGGTGACCCGCCCGCGGGCCAGGCCGTCGTGTACCTGGACACCGGAACGTGCTCCGCCCCAACGCATGTCGGTGGAGTAGAACACGACGTTGCTCATGCTTTCACAGCCACCGGCGACCACCAGGTCGTTGTTCCCGGAGTTGACCTGCAGGCACGCCTGGATAACCGCCTGCAGGCCCGACCCGCAGCGCCGATCGACCTGCATTCCGGGCACCGTGACCGGCAGTCCGGCGTCCAGTGCCACCACCCGCCCGATCGCAGGCGCCTCGCTGCTCGGATAGCAGTGACCGAGAATGACATCCTGCACTGTGCCGGTTGCGATCCCGGTGCGCTGCAGCAACCCTTTCAGTGCCGCGACACCCAGGTCGACGGCGCTCAGCGACTTGAACATTCCGCCGTACCGGCCGATGGGTGTCCGCACGGGTTCGCAGATCACCGCTTCCTGCCGAGCGCCTGTCACAGGTGCCGGCCTCCGGTGATCTCCATGACCGTCCCGGTCATGTACGAGGACAGGTCCGAGGCCAGAAACAAGGCAACGCTTGCCACCTCGCCGGGCTCGCCGGCGCGGCCCATCGGAACCTCGGCCACCTTCGAATCCCAGATGCGCTGCGGCATGGCTTCGGTCATCGCCGAGCGGATCAGACCGGGTGCGATCGCGTTCACCCGAATGCCCAGGTAGGCAAGCTCTTTGGCCGCGGCTTTGGTCATCCCGACGATACCGGCTTTGGCTGCCGAATAGTTGGTCTGGCCGATCATTCCGACCTTGCCCGACACCGACGACATGTTGATGATGGCGCCACGCTTGTTTTCCCGCATGATCGCCGCGGCCAGCCGGGTGCCGTTCCACGTCCCTTTCAGGTGCACGTTGATGACCTGATCGAACTGTTCCTCGGTCATCTTGCGCATGGTTGCGTCACGGGTGATTCCGGCGTTGTTGACCATGATGTCCAGGCCGCCGAAGCGCTCTACGGCAGTCTGCACGAGCGCTTGGACCTCATCGGCTTTCGTCACGTCACACCGCACGGCCACCGCAACGTCATCACCACCGAGCCCCCGGGCCGCCGCCTCGGTGGCCTCGAGATTCACATCGCCGAGCACCACCCGGGCACCCTCGGCAACAAACCGCTCGGCGATCGCGAAGCCGAGTCCTTGAGCCGCCCCCGTGACCACCGCGGTCTGACCGTCCAGCATCGCCACCTGTACCACGCATCCTTCGTCAGGCCCGCCACGGGCACATCAACCCACATCGTATTTCATATATGATATTGCCTTATCGTGCCGAGCGTTCGTGGAGGGAGCGCCATGACTTCAGAGGTGCCCGAAGTCAGCGACGAGGATTTCCAGGAGATCCTGGCGCAGACCCGTCACTTCATCCGAACCGCCGTCGTACCGCGTGAGCAGGAGATCCTCGACGACGACCGGGTGCCCGACGATCTGCGCGACGAGGCCAAGAAGATGGGCCTGTTCGGCTATGCGATTCCGCAGGAATTCGGCGGCCTCGGCCTGAACCTGGTGCAGGACGTCGAGCTGGCCATGGAACTGGGCTACACCTCGTTGGCAGTACGGTCGATGTTCGGCACCAATAACGGCATCGCCGGCCAGGTCCTGGTCGGTTTCGGCACCGACGAACAAAAGGCTCGGTGGCTGGAGTCGATAGCGTCCGGCGACACTGTTGCCTCCTTTGCTCTCACCGAACCCGGCGCCGGATCCAATCCCGCCGGACTGAGAACCAAAGCCGTTCGCGACCAAGAGCACTGGGTGATCAACGGACAGAAGAGGTTCATCACCAACGCCCCCGTCGCCGATCTGTTCATCGTCTTCGCCCGGACCCGGCCCGCCGACGACCAAGGTCCGGGCATCGCCGTATTCCTGGTGCCCGCCGATGCGCCCGGCGTCGAGATAGGCATAAAGGATGCCAAGATGGGCCAGGAAGGCGCTTGGACGGCCGACGTCAACTTCACCGACGTCCGCCTCGACGGCAGCGCGCTGATCGGCGGGAGCGAAGACATCGGCTATCGCGCGGCCATGACTTCTCTGGCACGCGGGCGAGTCCACATCGCCGCGGTCGCCGTCGGCGCGGCGCAGCGCGCACTCGACGAATCCGTCGCCTACGCCGCAACCGCGACACAGGGCGGCACGCCGATCGGAAGCTTCCAGTTGGTTCAGGCAATGCTGGCCGATCAGCAGACCGGCGTGCTGGCCGGACGCGCTCTGGTCCGCGACACCGCACGACAGTGGGTGGACAACTCCGACCGGCGAATCGCGCCTTCGGCGGCCAAGCTGTTCTGCACCGAAATGGCCGGCAAGGTCGCCGATCTCGCGGTGCAAGTCCACGGCGGCAGTGGCTACATGCGCGGGGTTGCGGTCGAACGCATCTATCGCGACGTGCGCCTGCTGCGACTGTATGAGGGCACCAGCGAGATCCAGCAACTGATCATCGGGTCCAACCTGGTGAAGGCGGCGCAGCGCTGATCTTGCTGTTCCCACGGGGTGCGGCGAAAATCTACGCGCAAGCGCTGATGTTTTGATGCTGTGCTCGACGCATGCTGGCTAGCATGAGCGAGATCGATCCACGGGCTGATCTGCCTCCGTTGGACTGGAGCGATACGGGCATGAACGAGCCGCTGCCGACCGGTACTGTCACGTTGCTGTTGGCCGACGTCGAAGGATCGACGCAACTCTGGCAGTCCAGGCCTGACGAGATGACCGCCGCGATCGCCAACCTGGATCGGACACTGGCTCACCTGGTGAGCACGCACCATGGGGTCCGTCCGATTGAGCAGGGCGAAGGCGACAGCTTCGTCGTCGCGTTCGACCGGGCATCCCACGCGGTGGCCTGTGCGCTTGCGTTGCAGCGGGCACCTCTGGCGCCATTGCGTTTACGCATCGGCCTGCATACCGGTGAGGTGCAGTTGCGCGATGAGAACAACTACGTCGGGCCGGCCATCAATCGGACCGCGCGGCTTCGCGAGCTCGCCCACGGCGGCCAGACGGTGCTGTCAGGCACCACCAGCGATCTGATTGCCGATTCGCTCCCGGATGACGCGTGGCTGACCGACCTGGGCACCCACCCGCTGCGCGATCTGCCCCGTCCCGAACGGGTGATGCAGCTATGTCATCCCGACCTGTGCAATGAGTTCGGACCCCTGCGGTTACGCGAAGCCGTTGGGGCTCAACATCTTCCCACACAACTCACCAGCTTCGTGGGGCGCGATGAGGAGATGCTCGAGGTTGCCGACTTGCTGGCCGCAAACAGGTTGGTGACGTTGACCGGAGCCGGAGGCGTGGGCAAGACGCGTCTGGCGGTCGAGGTCGCGGCCGCCGTCGCGGAGAACTACGACGACGGAGCGTGGTCGATCGATCTGGCCCCGATCACGGACCCCGACCTGGTGCCCATCACCGCGGCACGAGCGCTCGGCCTACCCGACCAGCCTGGTCGATCTCCGGAGAACAGCCTGCGACATTTCGTCGGCGATCGGCACATGCTGGTGGTGCTGGACAATTGCGAGCACTTGCTCGACGCCACCGCAGCGCTGATCGCGACGCTCTTGGCTGCCTGTCCCCGGTTGACCGTGTTAGCGACCAGTCGCGAGCCCATCGGGCTGGCCGGCGAAGTGACATGGCGGGTGCCGTCGTTGTCACTGGCCGATGCCGCCGTTCGACTGTTCAGTGATCGTGCGGGCCAAGCGCGGCCCGGCTTCGTCATCAGTGAGGACAATTCAGTGGCGGTGGCCGAGATCTGCCGCCGTCTCGACGGCATGCCGCTGGCGATCGAGTTGGCCGCGGCGCGGGTACGCGCGTTGTCGCCGCAGGACATCCTGACCGGCCTACAAAACCGATTCCGGCTACTCACCGGTGGATCACGCACCGCAGTGCGCCGCCAGCAGACGTTGCAGGCGTCGGTGGACTGGTCGCACGCGTTGTTGACCGAGCCCGAGCGAATCCTGTTCCGCCGACTGGCGGTGTTTGCGGGAGGATTCGACCTGCCGGCCTGCCAAGACGTGGTCAGCGACGGCGACCTGGCCCGCCATCAGGTCCTGGACATCCTGGCCCTGCTCGTCGACAAGTCGCTGGTAGTCGCCGAAACCGCCGGAGGCCCAACGCGATACCGGTTGCTGGAGACGATGCGCCAATATGCGCAGGAAAAGCTCGGGGAATCCACTGAGGCGGTCGACGTTCGGCACCGGCATCGTGATCACTACACCGCGATGGCCGCGGCCCTGGATGCTCCGGCCAACACCAGTCTGGAGCTGCTGCTTGACCAGGCGGAGACCGAGATCGACAATCTGCGTGCCGCTTTCGCTTGGAGCCGGGAGAACTCCGACCCCGATAACGCATTGCGAATCGCCGCGTTTCTGCAGCCGTTCTGGCTGACGCGGGAACGCGTCAAGGAAGGATCGGACTGGCTCGAACTCGGTCTGGCAGACGCCGAAATCGACGGTGCCGTTGTCACGCCCGCAGCGATGGCGCGAGCGCTGGCCGACAAGGCAACCCTGGACAACATGCGCGACACGGAAAGCCTTGCTCGAGCGCAGCGTTCACTGGTCATGGCCCGCGAGCTCGACGATCCCGTACTACTGGCGCGGACGCTCACCGCTTGCGGCCGCGTTGCCGGCTTCGACGCAAGCCTGGCCCGGCTGTATCTGTCGGAAGCGGCCGACTTGGCCCGAGCCATAGGGGATCGGTTGCGGCTGAGCCAGATCCTCTACAGCCAGGCGTTCACGGCAACATTCGGCGCAGGTGATCTCGACACCGCACTCGCGGCCGCTACCGAGGGCCGCGAGCTCGCCGATGAGATCGGCGACCGGGGCTACTCGCGGGGATGCCGCTGGTGTGTGAATGGAGCGCAATTGGTACGCGGCGACGTCGCCGGAGCCGAGACGCACTCACGCGAGTTGATCATTGAATCGGACGCGGCGCATGCTCTGATCTGGCAGGTGAATGCCCGGGTAATTCTGTGCTTCGTGTTGGCGCACCGGGGACAGGCAGACTCGGGCCGCGCCGTCGCGCTCGAGGCGCTCGACGGCGCCGCCGAGATCGGCAGACACCAGGAAGGTGTCGTGTATGCGGCGCTGGCCGCTGCTGAGCTGGCCGGTGGCGATGTCGAGGCGGCCATCGCTGCCAGCGAGGCGAACCGGCAGCGGCTAGAGGGTTTGCCCGTGCTTGCTACCACTACTGCCAAGCCCGCGGCACAGGTGGCGCTCGCACGGGGCGATCTGACGTCAGCACGTCGCCTCGCCGATGAGGACGTTGCTGCCGGGGTGGGCTGGTTCATCGTGCAAGCTCTGACGACTCGGGTGCGAGTAGCTTTGGCGCAGAAGGAATTTAGCCAGGCTGAACGTGACGCGCACGACGCGTTGAATCGTGCCGCCGAGATGCAGGCGCACCTATTTGTCCCGGATCTTCTGGAATGTCTTGCGGGTTTGGCTGGCTACGCCGGCAGCCAGCTGGAAGCGGCCCGGCTCTTGGGTGCGGCAACAGCGATGCGGCAGCGCACCGGAATCGTGCGCTTCCGGGTTTACGACGCGGGCTACCAGGCATTAGTGGAAGCAGCCCGTAATACGCTCGGCGAGGCTGACTTCGACGAAGCGTGGAACGCCGGCCTGGCGCTGTCCACCGAGGAAGCGATCGGCTACGCACAGCGGGGCCGCGGCGAACGCAAGCGGCCGCCCAGCGGTTGGCATTCTTTGACCCCGACCGAGCTCGATGTCGTACATCTAGTCAGGGAGGGGCTGGGCAACAAAGACATCGGCGTCCGGCTGTTCATCTCGCCGCGCACCGTGCAGACGCATCTCACCCACGTCTACAACAAACTCGGGCTCACATCGCGCATGCAGCTGGCACAGGAAGCGGCCCGCTATAAGTAGCAGACACCAACGGCGTAATCAAAGTCTCAGCGGAATCCCTCCGGGTGCGTAGGCCAAGTTTCGCTGTGAGCGAAACCGTCTGTGTTGCTTGGCCTTCTGGGCCTTCGGTGGCCAGTTTTTGTCGGTGGGCTTTCGTAAAATTTCGGGTATGGGTTGCAGCACGCGCGAGGAGGTCACCGAAGCCCATGCCGCCCATCACGCCGCGGTGTCACGGTTGCTCGACCTCAACACCGAAGCACTAACCTCCCCGGAGTTGTTGCGCTGCTTGCAGAACCGCGAAATCCAGCGGCGCCGCCAGTGCGCCGCCGAGCACGCCCTGATCAACCAACTCCGCACGCAAGCCACCGAAAAAGAACTCGGCGGCCGACTCCACACCGTGCTGGCCGACCTGCTGCACATCACCCCCGCCGAAGCCCGCCGCCGCATCGCCGACGCCGAAGCCCTCGGACCGCGCCACACGCTCACCGGCCAACCGCTGCCCCCGAAAATGCCGGCCACCGCCGCCGCCCAGCGCGACGGCAGCCTCGGCGACGGGCACGTCCTGGTCATCCGCAAATTCCTCGACGCACTACCGTCCGCGGTGGATGCGGGCACCCGCGCGGCCGCCGAAGAACAACTCGCCGCCCTGGCCACCGAACGGCGCCCCGACGCCCTGCACGGCCTGGCCCAACAGCTGACGGACTGGCTCAACCCCGACGGCACCTACACCGACGACGACCGCGCCCGCAAACGCGGCCTCACCCTGGGCAAGCAGGAACCCGACGGCATGTCCCGCCTGCACGGCTACGTCGACCCCGAACTACGCGCCACCCTGGAAGCCATCGACGCCAAACTGGGCGCCCCCGGAAAATGCAACCGCGACGACCCAACCCCGGTCGTCGACGACGAGCCCTCCCCAGACGCCGCACGCCACGACATGCGCTCCAAAGCCCAGCGCTTCCACGACGGCCTGCTCACCGGGCTACGCGCGCTGCTGATGTCGGGGAAACTGGGCCAACACAACGGCCTACCCACCTCCATCATCATCACCACCACCCTCAACGAGCTCGAGGCCGCCGCCGGGCGCGGGCTCACCGGAGGCGGCACCATCCTGCCCATGTCCGACGTCATCCGCGAAGCCCGCCACGCCCGGCACTACCTGGCCATCTTCGACAACAACGGCAAAGCCCTCGCGCTCTATCACACCAACCGCCTCGCCAACCCCGCCCAACGACTGGTCCTCTACGCCAAACACCGCGGATGCACCTTCCCCGGCTGCCCGGTACGCGGCTACTACTGCGAAGTCCACCACGCGATCCCCTACGCCACCTCCGGAGTCACCGACGTCAACGGCCTGGGCTTCGGCTGCGGCGAACACCACCCCCTGGCCGAAGAAGGCTGGACCACCCGCACCAACGCCAAAGGCGACACCGAATGGATCCCACCCGGACACCTCGACTCAGGCATATTCAGGGGCCGACCCCGCACCAACCGATACCACCATCCCGAAAAACTCCTCTACGAACACGACCGGGACGACGATAAAGACGAACCCGATTGACTCGCGCCGAAGGCACTGCGCACCTTGCGCTCAACCGATCAGCGTCAGCGTGTCCAGATCCCGGATCGCCTGGCAGCCGCGCGTCAGCATGGTTAGCACCATGTCGTCGCCGCGGTCGGTGGAGGCGGCGAAGGCAAAGCCCAGCGCTGAGATCAACGGGACCTGCAGCACCCCGAGTCGGTAATCACGCCAACATGTTTCGAGTTCATAGTTGGTGACCCCGTGGCTTGATAGCGTTCGGTGATATTCATCGACGAGGCTTTGTTCGATGTCTGCGCGCAGTTGCGGATTCAGACTGGTCGCGGTGAAATACGCGAGATCCCTGGCCGGCAGACCCACGCCGAGGGTCTGCCAGTCCACCACGCTGATCCGCGTCCGACCTGGATCGAACAACATGTTGTCCAGCCGGTAGTCGCCGTGCAGTAGGGCAAACCGATCGTGCTCGGAAAGTAGCCACAGTGCCACTAGACCCATTGCCGTACTGAATGTTTCGCGATCTTCGGCGTTCATTCGATCGCCGAGTTTCGCCAGCGTGATGTCGGCGCTCATCTTCGCCACCTCGCCCATGCCGTTGGCGCCGGCTTCGTCCGGGCGGGCGAATGCGATACCGGGGAATTCCAACCAGACCGGATCGCACCAGGTCGGCGCATGCAGGCCGGCCAGAGCCGTGACCGCGAGTCGCGCTTCCTGTTCGCCGCAGCCGGCTAACTGGTCGCCCTGCACCGCGGGCGCCTGATCGGCCAGCAGCAGGGCGAAATCCATTGCATCGGCGCTGATCTCGCAGTAGAAACACTGAGGGGTCGGCACCCGCACCCGATCAGCGACGGATGTGTAGAACGCACACTCGCTGCGATAGCCGATGACAACCCGGTCGCGCACGGCATCGTCTTGGGCAGGCAGCTTGATCACGAACGTCTGCGGCAGACCACCCGGATCCGACGCGTAGGTGGCCGTCACCCGGTAGGTGGCCCCGGTCTGACCGGTGCCGATCGCCGCGACGTTGGCCTGTGACACCTCGACGGATCGGCCTTGTTGGCTGAGCACCATCGACAACCACTCGGGCGTCACATCGGTGGGATACCGCGGTATGGACAGCAAGGCGCTCATACCAGGGACTGTAAGTCATACCGCATCGGTTTCAGCAGCTGTCTCCTACTCGGTCAGAATCCGCCAGTCGGCGGCTTCGTGCTGCTGGCGCCAGAATTCGCTGAATCGTCCACCGGCAGCCAGTAATTCGTCGACGCCACCGTCCTCGACCACCTGGCCGCTCTCCAGAAACAGCACGCGGTCGGCACGACGGATGCTGGCCAACCGGTGGGCAACGATGACCCGGGTGTGCGAATGCGGGTCGGCGGTGAGCGCCTCGACCACCGCTACCTCGTTCTCGTTGTCCAGCGCGCTGGTGGCTTCGTCGACGAGCAGCACGGGTGCCCCCTTGAGCAGGGCGCGCGCGATGCTGACCCGTTGACGTTCGCCGCCGGACAACGCCGATCCCCCTTCACCGACGATCGTCTCCTGCCCGTCGGGCAGTCTGGCGGCGAGCTCGTCGACTCGCGCCAGGCGCGTCACCCGGGCCAACCGCTCGTCGTCCGCGTCCGGATTGCCGGCCAGCACGTTGTCGCGGATCGTCCCGTGGAAGAGGTAAGGATGCTGGAAGACCACGCTGCAGGCGTTACGACGGGCGTCAGCACGCAGAGTCGCGGCGTCGACGCCGTCGATCAGCACCCGACCACGGCCCGGCTGATGCAGTCCGGCAATGAGTGCCAGCACGGTGCTCTTGCCCGACCCCGAGGGCCCTACGATGGCCGTCGCGGTCGCCGGCTCCAGTGTGAAGCTGACACCGTCCAATACCGGGGGGCCGGAACCGTAACCGAAGGTGACGTTCTCGAACTCGATCCGGGGTGCCGCGGCGGCATCTCGCAGGGTGGCCGCACCCGCGCCCACAGCGGGCGCGGCGAGCACGGTACGAATGCGATCGAGCGTGGCGCGGATGGTCTCCAACGCGGGAGACAGCTCGCTGACGGTCGTGAACGGCTCCAGGTAACGCGCGATCACCACGATCAGCGCGGTCGCTTCGGGCACCGTCAGCGTGCCACCCACCGTCAGTGCGGTCGTGGTGCCGGCCAGCAGAATCAATGCCAGCTGGCTGGCGATGCTGAACAAGAGCTGGCCTGGGACTTGCCAGGCCAGTAGCCGCATCGCCGCGCCGTGTTGTGCCGTTAACGCGTTGCCTACCCGGCTGCGTGCCGGTTCGACGCGCCGCGCGGCGCGCAGCGCCTGCTGGGTGCGGGCGAACTCGATGATGCGCTCGGTCAGCACGCTGTTGGCATTACCTGCCGTGGCATCGGCCTTGCGCGATAGGCGCACCGACGCCCACAGCGCCCCCAGCAGCAACGGAACACCGGCCATGGCGGCCACGCCGAGTTGCCAGGAAACGGGCAGCAGGACCACTGCGATCACTGCCGGGAGCAGTACCGCACTGATCAGCGGAGTGAGCAGGTTGACCACCAGACCGACGAGTTCCGGCCCTGTTGCGGCGATGGCTTGCCGTGCCGTCGCGGTGTTCTCGGGGGTGAACCACTCCAGCCGGATATCGGGTATCCGGTCGGCGATGTCGTGCTGCGTGTGGTCGAGCACGGCGAATCCGAGGTCGAAACCGATGCGTGCAGTGCCGGTGTCGATCACCCAGCCGAGCACGGTGGCGGTGCTGAGCCAGCCCAGCCACACCAGCGCGCTACCTGGCGATGGGCCGAACAAGGCGCCGATCAGCGGCACCAGCAGCACCGCGCCCACCGCGCGCACCACCACCGAGACGAGGGCGAGAACCGCATATGTGAGCACTCTGCCGCGGCGGTCTGGCGGCACCAGGCCAAGCCAGGTGCGGATCATCGTGCCGTCCCCTGACCCACCGAGACGCGACCGGGCTGACCCGTTTCCCACAGGCGTCGGTAGCGGCCGTCGATGGCGAGCAGCTCGTCGTGGGTGCCACGTTCGGCGATGCGGCCGTGATCGAGCACGACGATCTGGTCCGCCCCGGTGATGGTGTGCAGCCGATGTGCGATCACCAAGACCGTGCGGTCTCGGGTCAAACGGTTAAGTGCTTGCTGGACCAGGTATTCCGACTCCGGGTCGGCGTATGCGGTGGCTTCGTCCAGGATGAGGACCGGTGTGTCGGCGAGGATCGCACGGGCTATGGTCAACCGTTGCCGCTCTCCGCCCGAGAGCGAGGCGCCGGCGCCCAACATGGTGTCGTAACCGCGCGGCAGGCGCAGGATGCGCTCGTGGATCTGCGCTTCGCGAGCCGCGGCCCGAATCTGCTCAGCGGTGGCGCCCGGAACCGCCAGCGCGATGTTCTCGGCGACGCTGCCCTGGACGAGCTGGGTCTCCTGCAGAACGAAACCGACACGGGTGTACAGCTCGTCGGCTGTCAGCGACCGAATGTCGCGTCCGCCAACCCGGATAGCACCCTGCTGAATATCGTGGAAGCGAGCCAACAATGCGGCGAGGGTGGACTTCCCGGAGCCCGAGGGGCCAACGAGCGCGGTGACGGTGCCGGGCCACAACTCCAGCGATACGTCGCGAATCACCGGGACATCGGAACGATAGCCGAAGCTCACGCGGTCGAACACCACCGCCGGCGACGCACCGGCCGGATCGGTGGTGTGGTCTTCGACCTCGAGTTCCGGCTCGGCAAGCGCGATTTGCAGGCGCCGCGCAGCCAGCGTTCCACCGCGAATACCGGCCATTCCGTAGCCGATGCCGAGCAACCGGGCACCGAATGTGGTGCCCAGCAACAGGAACGGCAGGAGATTGACCGGATCCATCCGATGAGTGACGACGAGCAGCGTTCCGGTGGCCGCGATGAGCCACAGGAACGTCGAGGGACGGGTGGTGAGATCCATTGCCGTCTTCTTGCCGGCCAGCGGACGCTGCCAGGCGATCAGGAACTCGATGTACTCGTCCAAGCGGCGGCGGAACGTCGACGCCGCGGCCCCGCCAAAGACGCGGATCACCGGTTGGCCCTCCAGATAGGCACCGGCTTCGGTGCTCATCTTTTCGGCCCACCGCTGCGATTGGGCGATCCGCGGGCCGGATTGAATCACCAGCGCGGAGGACATCAGGAGATAGACGACGACGGGCACGAACAACACGAGCGCGACCCGCCAGTCGACAATGAACAGATACACCAGCACCGCGACTGGCGCCACGACGGCGTTGACCGCGTCCGGTATGGCATGAGTGACCAGATAGTGCAGCGCCAGCGTGTCGTCCTGGACCAGCTGTTTGATCGCCCCCGAGCCGCGAGAAGTGAACCAGCCCAACGGCAGTCGCGACATTTTGCCCAACAATCTGGACCGCAGCCCGCGGGCGAACCGAGCGTCGATGACGTGCAGCCACATGGACAGCACGGCGCCGAGCAGGGTGCCCAATCCCAGCAGCGAGACGGCTGCTATGCCCAGGCTCCACAACCCCGATTCGTCGGCACCTGCCACTAACAGCCGGGCCAGTTCCACCAGCAGCACGAACGGGGCCAACTGTGCCAGCGTGATCAGCGCCTGCAGCACACCGGAAACGACGAGCGCCCCGCGCAGCGGCGCCAGCAGCCGGCCCGCCGCTTGCGCACGCCACCTGCCCGGTGCCGCAGGTCTGACGAGACCGGAATCAGCGGAATCGTCCTTTGCTGCAGCGTTTTCCGGCTGCTCAGCGACGGCACCGGCCGGTTCTGGCTCGTCCCCACGACGGGTGCCCATTTCCTTGCCCGCGCTCCAGTAGGCCTGCGCGTGCACCTCGGACTTGGGAAATCCGAAGGCATCGCGCAGTCGCTTCCGGACGTTCTTGAGCGCATTGGCCTCCGCGGTGGCCCACGCGTACCAGTTCGACCAATCGCGGCTTTCGATGGCCTCGGACAGCGACCTCTCGTCACGTCGGCGCACCCAGTGCACCCGCAGCCGGGGGTGCCGGGCAATGGGGATCAGCGGGTCGTTGGCGTCGTGCTGCTCGAGGTACATCTCGATCGGGATGTCCTCGGGGACGGTGCCGATGATGCCATTCATCCCCGGGATCGACGCGGAGTCACCGACCAGCAGATAGCCCGCCGGCTGTTCAGCGGGCGGGTCGAAGCGCGAGGAGCCCATCAGCGACGTGACCGAGATCGTCGCGCCCGGCTGGACGTTGCGCGCCCATGTCGAGGCGGGACCGGCGGGCTCGTGCAAGACCACATCGACCGCGAATCGACCGGTGGCCGCATCGGCTTCCGAGAGCGTATAGCCGCGCTGGAACTCGGTTTTCGACCCCTTCGGATCGGGGAACCAGAACCGCAGCCACGCCGCCGGCTCCGCTTCGGCGTCCTCGAACAGCGTCGGCGACTCCATCCGGATGCGCATGAAATGCGGAGCGACCATTACCGTTTCGAGCACCGTCGCCATGTGGTCACGAGCGCCGAAGCCCTTGAGCATGGCGCCCGAAAAACCGCGTGCCATCAACGATCCTCTCCCGCGGCGGCGCGCGCCGTCACCACCCTGAAACTGAGGCGGACCGCTCGGCCAAACAAGCTACCCCACAAACTAAGGCTAACCTTACCTCAGCACAAGACCGCGGTTGCGAAGCCGGCTACAGCCCTTTGGGTGCCTCACGCACGGCCTGCACCGCCGACTCGTCGCCGTGAAAGTCCACCCGAGCGGCCCGTCCGACCGCAAAAAGCAGCAGTTCCTCGGGCTCGCCGGTGACCGTGACGGCCGGTCCGTGTCCGACGGTGAGCAGCGTCTTGCCCCCGGTGGTGCGCAGCGCCACTCGCCCGGGAACCTTGGCCAACGTCAGTCGGCCCATCAGCGGCACCGTGCGGGCAAGCCGGCTTCTCAGGGCGGGTTCGATCTCGCGAGGCTCCCAGCCGGCGCCCGCGCGGCGCACATCCTCGTGGTGGATGAACATCTCCGCGACATTGATCACCGGGTCAAGCAGCTTGAACGGCGAGTACGTCGGCGGACCGGAGGCAACCTTGTCCACCAGTTCGTCCCAACCGCTGCGCTCGGCGACGTCGTTCTGCACCTTTTCGGTGTGGCCGGAGAAGAAGGGAATGATGATGCCGGGGGCCGCGTCCAGGCGGTACTCCCTGACCACCAGGTGCGCGGTCAGGTCGCGGGTGCGCCACCCTTCGCACAGGGTGGGCGCCTCCGGTCCGGCGGCGCGGATGGTCTCCACCAGCGCCGCCCGCTCGCGTTGTGCAATCGACACGTACTCTCCCCTCGCTTCACGGGACGCATGGCGCAACACCCGCCCTCTGGATCGTATCGATTCGCCCGACGGGATGTTTCGAAAGTTTGTGCGATGGCAATTCGGGGTGCGGAGGTGACAGGAGATGAGTAATAGCGAGGCACCGCAGCCGAACCCGGAGAAGGACCCCGCCGACTGGGTGACCGGAGACGAACCGATGACCGGTCCGCAGCGAAGTTACGTGCGCACGTTAGCCCAAGAAGCCGGTACGAACGTGCCGGACGATCTGACCAAGGCACAGGCGTCCGAGGTGATCGAGGAGTTGCAGCAGCGGACAGGCCGCGGCACCGGCTAGGTTGCGCTCGAAGGCAGGGGTGCGGGCGGAGGGACTCGAACCCACACGCTCTAAGAGCACCGGCACCTAAAGCCGGCATGTCTGCCAATTTCATCACGCCCGCTGCGTTGCTCGATCGTACCGTTGCGCCGCACGACCAGACCTGCGGCGGTGTGTGCGGCGAGGTGGGGGCAGGACAGGGGACGCGGCTGCACACGTTGGTGTGGCCCGACCGATAAGCGCCCGCTCGGAGCCCTCGCAACACGGCCACGCGGTACCGTCGTGGGGTGTCCACCCCGGTCCGCACGAGACGTCGCAGGCCCGCAGCCATCGCATTGGTGATTTTCGCGGCCTGTGGCTGTCTGGCGCTCGGCTGGTGGCAGTGGACTCGATTCCAGTCGGTGTCGGGCTCTTACCAAAACCTCGGCTACGCCCTGCAGTGGCCGATGTTCGCCGCGTTCTGCATCTACGCGTACCGCAAATTCGTCCGCTATGAAGAAGAGCCGCCCGCACCGCGCGACACCGTTACCGAGATCCCCCCCGGCCTGCTGCCGGAACGGCCTAAGCCGCCGCCGCCTCCCGAGGACCCCGCCCTGCGCGAGTACAACGCCTATCTGGCCGAGCTCGCCGAAGACGATGCCGCAAGGCAGAGAAGGACCACTGCATGAGCACGCCTGAGACACCCGAACGCAGCGCTTCGGTGTTCCCCGTCGAGAAGATCCGCACCGCGCTGCTGGCGTACCGGATCATGGCGTGGACGACCGGTATCTGGTTGCTGGTGTTGTGCGGCGAAGTCGTCTCGCACCTCGTTTACCACCACGAGATCCGGTGGATCGAGGTCGTGCACGGCTGGGTGTACTTCGTCTATGTGCTCGCCGCGTTCAATCTCGCGATCAAAGTCCGGTGGCCGATCGGCAAGACCATCGGGGTGCTACTCGCCGGCACCATCCCCCTGCTGGGTCTCATCGTCGAGCACCGCCAGACCAGAGAGGTGAAGGCGAACTTCCCGGTCTGACGCTTACAACGCCCGCAGCGCCGGCAGCAACAGTGCCAGCGCGCGACCGCGGTGCGATACGGCGTCTTTCTCGGCCGGGCTGAGTTGCGCGGCGGTTCTGCCATCGGCGCCGGCGGGAAGGAACACCGGGTCGTAGCCGAATCCGCCGTCCCCCCGCGACTCGTGGGCGATGGTGCCGGGCCACTCGCCGCGCACGACCACCTCGTGCGCGTCGGATACCAGCGCGCACGCGGAGACGAACGCCGCGCCACGCCGCTGGTCGGGCACGTCGCGTAACTGCGCCAACAGCAGTGCGGTGTTGGCGGCGTCGTCGCCATGCCGGCCCGACCAGCGCGCGGACAGTACGCCGGGCATACCGTTCAACGCCGCCACTTCCAGCCCCGAATCGTCGGCGACGCTGGGCAGCCCGGTGGCGGCGAACGCGTCACGCGCCTTGGCCAGCGCGTTGTCCTCGAAAGTGGCCCCGGTTTCGGGGGCCTCGTCGAACGGCGCCACGTCCGCAAGCGACACCAACGTCACCCCGGACAGGCCGGCGCCGTCCAACACCCGTTGCAGTTCGGCCAGCTTCTTGCGGTTGCGGCTGGCCACCAGCAGGCGTGATGTTCGCGAGGGCGGCGAAGCCGGGCGATGGGGGCGCCACCCGCCTGCGGGGGACGGGTCATCACCTTCCGGCCCGCTCAGCTTCCGAACGCCTTCGGTAGCGCTGGGCCGTCGGGAAGCACGCCCGGGTAGGGCAGGGCCAGCGCTTCCCGCTGGGCGGCGAACAGCTTGTCGCAGGCACCCAGTGCCATGTCGAGCAGCTTGTCCAGGGTGGATCGCGGAAAGGTCGCGCCCTCACCGGTGCCCTGCACCTCGACCAGGGTGCCGGTGTCGGTGGCGACGACGTTCATGTCGACCTCGGCGCGCGAGTCCTCCTCATAGGGCAGGTCGACGCGCACCCGGCCGTCGACCACGCCGACGCTGACCGCCGCGATAGCGCAGGACAGTGGTCTGGGGTCGGAGAGCTTGCCGGCCGCCGACAGGTAGGTGACGGCGTCGGCCAGCGCCACGTATGCGCCGGTGATCGCCGCCGTCCGGGTACCGCCGTCGGCCTGCAGCACATCACAGTCGACGGCGATGGTGTTCTCGCCCAGCGCGGCGAGGTCGATGCACGCCCGCAGGGATCGGCCGACGAGTCGGCTGATCTCCTGAGTACGGCCGCCGACGCGGCCTTTGACCGATTCCCGGTCGGAACGGGTGTGGGTGGCCGAGGGCAACATCGCATACTCGGCGGTGAGCCATCCCAACCCGGTTCCCTTGCGCCACCGGGGTACTCCTTCGGTGACGCTGGCCGTGCACATGACCTTCGTGCCGCCGAATTCAATGAGCACCGAACCCGCCGGATGGTCGGTGAATCCCCGGGTGATGGTTACCGGGCGAAGCTCGTCGTCGAGGCGACCGTCTTCTCGTTTGGACACCAGTCAACCCTAGCGGCCCATCGGGCGCTATCGGGCTCGACCGACCTCAATGGTCTCGCCGGGCACCACGGCATGCACGGGTCCGTCGAATTCGGCTTTGGCCTCGCTGATGACGTCCTCGCGCGACGTCCACGGCGGAATATGGGTCAGCAGCAACTCGCGCACCCCGGCGCGCGCGGCCGTCCGCCCCGCCTCGGTGCCGGACAGATGCAGAGCGGGGGGATGCTTCGGCGAGTGCGTCCACGAAGCCTCGCACAGGAAGACATCGGCGCCGCGGGCCAGCTCGACGAGCTGATCACATTCGCCGGTGTCGCCGCTGTACACCAGCGAAACCCCGCTCGGGTCGGTGAACCGCAACCCGAACGACTCGGTCGGGTGCGCCACAACGCGTGGCAGCACGCTCAGCGCGCCGATGGTCACGGCCTCGCCGTCGACCCAGTGGCGCACGTCGAAGATGTCCGAGCAATCGTCGATCTCACCACCGTATGGCGAGGATGCCGCCCCGAGCCGCGACCATGTGTCGCTCGGGCCGTACAGCAGCGCCTTGCCGGTCGGCTTGGCCGTCGGATGATAGCGGCGCCACACGAACAGGCCCGGCACATCCAGGCAGTGGTCAGCGTGCAGATGCGACAGCAACACATGAACCGATCCGGGATCGGCATGCCTTTGCAGCGCGCCCAGCACACCCCCGCCGAAGTCAACGACAAGCGGCGGAGTGTCCGGTGCCCGGAGTAGATAACCCGACGCGGGCGAATCCGGACCCACGACGCTGCCAGAGCATCCGAGCACGGTTAATCGCACGGACACCACTGTGCCATGCCCGTTAACACGATGGGGAAAACATCGCCGCATTGGGCCATCAGAATCGTCGGCATATCACGAGACGTGAGCCCGGGGCGCGGGCCCGACGCCGACCACGGCGGGCCCGAGGAATCGGGACGCGAGCTTGGTGAAGGCTTCGGGGTCTCCGGTGGCCTCGAAGACCCGGGAAGCCGGCGGGGCGTCGTGCGGTCGCAGCAGGTCGCGTTCGGTGAGCACGCGGACCACTTGCTTGGCGGTTTCCTCGGCGCTGGAGACCAGCGTGACGTTCTCCCCCATCACGAGTTGAATCAGTCCCGACAGCAACGGATAGTGCGTGCAGCCCAACACCAGCGTGTCGACTTCCGCGCGCTGCAGCGGCTCCAGATACCCCTCGGCCAAACCCAGCACCTGGCGTCCACTCGTCACGCCGCGCTCGACGAAGTCGACGAACCGGGGACAGGCCACCGCGGTGATCTCGGTGTCGCGGGCTGCCGCGAACGCGTCCTGGTACGCGTGCGAGGTGATGGTGGCCCGCGTGCCGATGACCCCGATGCGGCCGTTGCGGGTGGCGGCCACCGCACGCCGCACGGAAGGCAGGATCACTTCGACGACGGGTACGTCATAGCGTTCGCGCGCGTCCCGCAGGCAGGCGGCCGACGCGGAGTTGCAGGCGATCACCAGGGCCTTGACGCCGCGGCTGACCAGGTCGTCGCCGATGGCCAGCGCATGCGCGCGGATCTCGGAGATGGCCAGCGGCCCGTATGGGCCGTTGCCGGTGTCGCCCACGTAGACGATGTCCTCGTCGGGTAGTTGGTCGATGATCGCCCGCGCGACGGTGAGCCCTCCGACGCCGGAGTCGAAGACTCCGACGGGGGCCAGCGGCGAACTCATGTCTTGAGGTGCGGCGCGCGGAGAGCCTTCTTCCGCTCGCGGGCCCTGCGTTCGGGCGCGGACAACAGATACGCCGCCACCACCCCGGCAATCGCGCCGCACAAGTGGCCCTGCCATGACACGCCGCCGCAGACACCGAGCACAGGTAGGGCGCCGAGCAGCACGCCGCCGTAGGCGAACAGTACGACCAGGCCGATGATGATGTCCCAGATCTGGCGGACGAAGATCCCGAACACCAGCAGGAAGGCCAGCCAGCCGAAGATCAGGCCGGAGGCGCCGATGTGGTCGGTGGGGCCGCAGCTGCTACCGACGTTGCCGATCAGCCAGGTGCCGAAGCCGCCCAGGATCCAGATGATCGCGGTGGCCCAGACGAATCGGGACAACCCGGCCAGCGTCATCAGGAAGCCCAGCACCAGCATCGGCACTGTGTTGGCGATCAGATGCTGCCAGTTGGCGTGCAGCAGCGGCGCTAACGCGATGCCCCACAAGCCGTCGGTGGTCAGCGGCCTGATGCCGTTACGGTCCAGCCGGCCACCGCTGAGCTGGTCGATCAGCTCGACGACATACAGCAGGGCGACGAAGGTGATGACCGTCGTCGCACCGATCACCCATCCCGGCTTCTTGTTCGACTGTGTCGCCGGCGCGCGCTTGGTCATATGCGCCCGCTCCTTCTCGTGCGTTCCTGCCCGAGCGTCCAGGTTACCGGGCTAGGCGCCGGTAGGTGGATTCTGACACCACCCCGGCTACCCGCCCGCCACCGCGGGCAGGATGGTGACCGAGTCGCCGTCGGCGACAGCGGTGTCCAAACCTCCGGAGAACCGCACATCCTCGTCGTTCACATAAATGTTCACGAACCGGTGCAGTCGGCCGTTATCGATGAGGCGGTCGGAGATGCCCGCGTAGTTGGCCTCCAGGTCTTTGATGACCGCTCCCAGCGTGTCCCCGCTGGCACAGACGCGCTTCTCGCCACCGGTGTGCGGTCGCAGGATAGTCGGGATGGACACGGTGACGGTCATGCTGGCCTTTCCGTTGCTCGGCTCAGTACTGCTCGACGATGTCAACAGATTCCTCGCTCGCGACGCCGTTGACAATGCGGTAGCTGCGCATCTCGTGCCGGTGCGGGTCGCGGGTGGACACCAACACGTAGTGGGCGTCCGGCTCGGCCGCCAGCTCGATGTCCGTGCGACTCGGATACGCCTCGGTGTCCGGGTGTGAGTGGTAGATGACGACGGGAACCTCGTCCGCCGCTTCCAAAGCCCGCCACACCCGGAGCTGCTCGCCGGAGTCGAATCGGTAGAACGTCGGCGAGCGTTCGGCATTGACCATCGGGATGTGCCGCTCCGGCCGGTCGGAGCCGTCCGGGCCGGCCAGGAGACCGCAGGCTTCGTCCGGGTGATCGCGGCGGGCGTGGGCGACCATCGCCTCGACCAGGTCGGCGCGGATCACCAGCACGGACACATTTTCATCGCCCGAACGCCGCCGGCAGGACGTCGCGGTAAGCGGGTATCGAGGCCACCGACTCCGCGGCGATCACACCGTCCAGCACGGCGCGGGCCAGGCAGTCGGCCGCGGCGGCGCCCACCGCAGCGACCAGGGCCGTCTCCGGGGACAGCGCCGCCGGGGTGTCGGCCGAAGGTGGCACCTCGACGGCGCCGGTGGCCAAGCCGAATACCGTGTCGCCGTCCAGCGGGGTATGCGCGGGCCGCAGTGCGCGGGCGAGACCGTCGTGCGCGGCGATCGCGAAGCGACGGCACGCCGCCGGGCTCAACGCCGCGTCCGTCGCCACCACGGCGATCGTGGTATTGAGCTGGCTCAGCGGGGACGGCAATTGCGCGAGGGCGTCGATCTGTTCGGGCGGTGGCGGTTGCAGGGTGAACTCGCGGCTCAACTGGGCCATCCACGGCAATCCCGTGCCAGGGTCGACGGCTTCGCCGGCGGCATTCACCACCGCCAGCGCGCCGACTGTCACACCGGAGGGCAAGGTGACCGACGCCGTCCCCACGCCCCCTTTCAGCCCTCCCACCCGGGCCCCGACACCGGCACCCACCGTCCCGACGGCCACCGCCGCCCCGTCACCGGAGCCGTCGGCCGCCACACACGCCGCATAGCCGAATTCGGCCGTCGGCCGGCAATCCCAGCCCCCCACGGGGAGATCGAAGATCACCGCGCCCGGCACAATCGGTACCACGCCGCCACCCATCACCACACCCCGCTGCCGCTCCTCCAGCCAGCGCATGACGCCGTCGGCGGCGGCAAGGCCGAAAGCACTGCCGCCGGCCAACAACACGGCGTCGACGTAGCGCACGCTGTTGACCGGGTCGAGCAGATCGGTCTCCCGGGTGCCCGGCGCGCCGCCACGACAATCGACGGCACCGACCGTCCCCGGCGGCGGCAGCAACACGGTGACCCCGCAGGCCCACCCGGCGCCCAACGACGCGTCGGGATCCAGCCGATGATGGTGGCCGACGCGGATCCCGCCGACGTCGGTAATGGCGTTCATCCCGCCGGCTTCCCTTTTTCGTCGGGGGTCATCGTGGCCCCATCAGCACCAGCACCAGATACTCCTGCAGCACCGTCAGCCACTGATAGACGTCGAAGTGCGCGGCCAGCGGATGGTCGGCGGGCAGCCGTTCGGGGCCCTGCGGGCCGATCTCGAGCATGACGCCCAACGTAAGGCGGAGATCGTTGACGGCCGACACCCAGGCATTGGCGGCCTCCTCGGTCAGCTCGAACCGGCCGCCGTTGGTCGGCAGTGTGTCCAGCAACTGTTGCGCCGCACGACGTTTGGCGTCGATGATGTCCGGCTCGTGCAGACTTCGCAGTGCGGAGTTGAGGGCTTCGGACGCATCGAGGGTCAACGGATCACCATCGTCGCGGCGGTAGAAATCCGGCAACAGACGCCCGAGCGTCGCGTCAGCCGGCCGCTGCGAGTGGCCGGTCTTGATGCCGGTTATCTCTTCGAGTTCGTCCGACGGCGACGTGGACTGGCGCTCGTCCAGCAAGCCGGCCATGGCGCTCACCAGGTTCTTGAGCAGGGCCGACTCATGCGGGGCCAGCGATGACCGAAAACGGGGACCGTTGCGGGTCTCGACGCGCTTCCATTTGCGCACTATCGGGAACTCAGCGGTCCTGCTGCATGGTCGCCCACAATCCGGCGGCATGAAGCTTGGACACGTCGACTTCCATGGATTCCCGGCTGCCCGACGAGACCACGGCCTTTCCTTCGTTGTGCACCTGCAGCATCAACTTGGTGGCGTGCGGCTCGCTGTAACCGAACAGCTTCTGGAACACGTATGTCACGTACGTCATCAAGTTGACCGGGTCGTCCCAGACGATGGTCACCCACGGACTCGTCGTAGCTTCGACCGGAGCGGATTCGCGTTGCCCGGTGCCGCCGGGTTTGGCCGGCGCTATCGCTACAACCATGGCGCCAAGGATACCGAGCCGGCGCCGTATTGCAGCCGGCCGATACCTTTGCGATGTGAACGACTCGGTATTGGCTGGGCTGCTGACCGACAAATACGAGTTGACCATGCTGTCCGCCGCCCTGCGTGACGGCACCGCCCATCGGCGCACCAGCTGGGAAGTGTTCGCCCGCCGGTTGCCCGTGGGCCGCCGCTACGGCGTGGTCGCGGGGACCGGCCGGCTGCTGGAAACGTTGCCGCAGTTCAGATTCGACGACGATGCCTGCGAAATGCTGGCGGGATTCCTCGACGCCGACACCGTCGGCTATCTGCGGGAGTTCCGCTTCCGCGGTGACATCGACGGCTACGCCGAGGGCGAGCTGTACTTTCCGCTTTCGCCGGTGTTGTCGGTGCACGGCAGCTTCGCCGAGTGCGTGCTGATCGAGACGCTGGTGCTGTCGATCTTCAACCACGACACCGCGATCGCGTCCGCCGCCGCACGCATGATCAGCGCCGCCGGCGATCGCCCGGTGATCGATATGGGTTCGCGGCGCACCCATGAACAAGCCGCCGTCGCGGCCGCGCGAGCCGCCTACATCGCAGGTTTCGCCGGCACATCCAACCTCGAGGCGCAGCGCCGGTACGGCGTGCCGACGGTGGGAACCGCCGCGCACGCGTTCACCATGGTGCACACCACCGATGACGGGCCCGACGAGTTGGCGGCGTTCCGCGCCCAGGTCCAGGCGCTGGGTACGGACACCACGCTGCTGGTGGACACCTACGACGTGACCACCGGAGTCCGCAACGCGGTGGCCGCCGCCGGTCCGGGGCTGGGCGCCGTCCGGATCGATTCCGGCGACCTCGCGGTACTGGCCCATCAGGTGCGCGGCCAACTCGACGAGCTGGGCGCGGCGAAAACGCGCATCATGTTGTCCGGCGACCTGGACGAGTTCTCCATCGCCGCCTTGCTCGCTGCACCGGTGGACAGTTACGGGGTCGGTACCTCGTTGGTCACCGGCTCGGGTGCGCCGACGGCGAACATGGTCTACAAGCTGGTGGAGGTGGACGGCATCCCGGTGGAAAAGCGAAGCAGCTTGAAGCAGTCACACGGCAGTCGAAAAGCGGCGCTGCGGATGTCTCGGCCGACAGGCACCGCCACCGAGGAGATCGTGCATCCCTTCGGGCATCCACCGTCGATCGGCGATCCGCATCGGGTGCTGACGATGCCACTGATGCGCGCCGGTGAGATCGTCGTCGAGAACGACCTGCCCGCGGCGCGGGCATTGGTCGCTTCCGGGCTGCGCAGCCTGCCGTGGGAGGGGCTCAGACTGTCGCCGGGCGAGCCGGCGATTCCGACGCAGACCGTTCCGGCCTGACGAGCATCCGCCCGTGACTGAGTCCGTCCCGGCGCTACTCGCCATCGCGGTGGCGGCGCTCGGTGGCAGCGAGCGCCGCGGCCAACTGGAGATGGCCAACGCGGTCGCACATGCCTTCGACACCGGCGAGCACCTGGTCGTGCAGGCGGGGACCGGCACCGGGAAATCGCTGGCGTACCTGATTCCCTCGATTGTCCGGGCGGTCAGTGACGACGGACCGGTCGTGGTCTCGACCGCCACCATCGCGTTGCAGCGCCAACTCGTCGACCGCGATCTGCCGCGGCTGGCCGACTCGCTGGTCGGCGCGCTACCCCGCCGGCCGAATTTCGCGCTGCTCAAAGGTCGTCGAAATTATCTGTGCCTGAACAAGATTCACAACGGCGGCGGAGCCGATGATTCCGATGACCGACCGCAGGAGGAGCTGTTCAACCCGATGGCGGTCACCGCGCTGGGCCGCGATGTGCAACGCCTCACCGAGTGGTCGGCGCAGACCGATACCGGCGACCGTGACGACCTCAAGCCCGGCGTGCCCGACCGGTCCTGGTCCCAGGTCAGCGTTTCCGCGCGCGAATGCATCGGGGTGGCGCGTTGCTCGTTCGGCTCGGAGTGTTTCTCCGAACGGGCCCGCGCGCGTGCCGGCACCGCCGATGTCGTGGTCACCAATCACGCCCTGCTGGCGATCGACGCCGTGTCCGACTCCGCGGTGCTGCCCGAGCACAGCTTGCTGGTGGTCGACGAAGCGCACGAACTGACCGACCGGGTGACGTCGGTGGCCACCGCGGAACTGACGTCGGCGAGTCTCGGGGTCGCCGCACGGCGGATCGCCCGACTGGTGAGCCCCGAACTGGTCGATCGGCTGGAAGCGGCCTCGGCCACCTTCTCCTCGGCTATCCATGACGCCCAGCCCGGCCGTATCGACCACCTCGATGACGACCTGGCGACATACCTCACCGCGTTGCGCGACGCCGCCAATGCGGCCCGGTCGGCGATCGAGGGCACCAGCGACGCGCGGGCCGCGGCGACGCGAGCGGAAGCGGCCGCGGCATTGATCGAAATTTCCGACACGGCGGCGCGGGTGCTGGATTCGTTCGGGCCTGCCCTTACTGATCGCACCGACATCGTCTGGCTGGACCACGAGGAAAATCGCGGTTCACCGCGCGCCGTGCTGCGCGTGGCGCCGCTGTCGGTGGCCGGGCTTCTGGCCGCCAAGGTGTTCTCCCGCGCCACGACGGTGCTGACGTCGGCGACGTTGACCATCGGCGGGACCTTCGATGCGATGGCCGAGGCGTGGGGCCTGACCGGCTCCGAAACCCCCTGGCGAGGAGTCGATGTGGGGTCGCCGTTCAGCCACGCCAAGTCTGGAATCCTCTACGTTGCAGCCCATTTGCCGCCACCCGGTCGAGACGGCACCGGTTCGGCGGAGCAACTCGCCGAGATCGCCGAACTGATCACCGCCGCCGGCGGGCGCACGCTGGGCCTCTTCTCGTCGATGCGCGCGGCCCGGGCAGCCGCCGAGGCCATGCGCGAGCGCCTGTCCACCCCGGTGTTGTGTCAAGGCGACGACAGCACCTCGGCGCTGGTCGAGCAGTTCGCCGACGATCCCGAGACCTCGTTGTTCGGGACGCTGTCGCTGTGGCAGGGCGTCGACGTGCCGGGGCCCTCTCTGTCGTTGGTGATCATTGACCGCATCCCGTTCCCCCGCCCCGATGATCCGCTGCTGAGCGCGCGACAGCGGGCGGTGGCCGCCCGCGGCGGCAACGGGTTCATGTCCGTCGCGGCCGGCCACGCGGCGCTGTTGCTGGCACAGGGGTCGGGTCGGCTGCTGCGTCGCGTCACCGACCGCGGCGTGGTGGCGGTGCTGGACTCGCGGATGGTGACGGCACGGTACGGCGACTACCTGCGCGCCTCGCTGCCGCCGTTCTGGCAGACCACCGACACCGAGCAGGTCCGCGCCGCACTGGCGCGATTGCGCGACTCCCCTCCTCTGCGCGAGCAGTCGTGAAATCGCACGATTCTCCTTGAAATCGTGCGATTTCACGACTGCTCGCGCAGGAAAGACTCAGGCCAGCGTGACGAGGCCGAGTTCGTTGCTGTCAGCCAGCATCGGATGGCGCGGCAGCACCCGCACCGTGTATCCCAGCGCCCCGGCCAGCGGCAGCGGCGTCGTCGTCGAGAAGACCTGGCTGCCTCCCTCAGCGCTGCCGGTATAGGTCATCTCGACGGTCTGCGGGTCCAGCAGCTCGTCGCCGCTGTCCACTCTGCCCAGCACCGCCTGCACCGTCACCTCCTCGGGGGCCAGCCCGGCCAGCTGCACGGTCGCGGTCAAGGTCAGCTTCGACCCGAGTAACGGCGTGTCCGGCAGCCCGGTGCTGTCGACGTCGGTCACGACGATCCTGGGCCAGGCTAGTTCGGCGCGCCGCCGGTACGCGGCCAGTTCGCGAGCCGGTTCGAACGCGCCGCCGGCCACGGTGCTGCGCAGTGACTGCGCCGCCGGGGTGTAGTACCGCTCGACGTAGTTGGTGACCATCCGGGAGGCCAGCACTTTGGGCCCGAGCGTCTGCAGGGTGTGCCGCACCATCTCAATCCACCGCGAGGGCACCCCGTGCTCATCGCGTTCGTAGAAATTGGGCGCCACGGCCTGCTCCAGCAGGTTGTAGAGTGCGTTGGCCTCCAGATCGTCGCGCCGCACCTCGTCGGCGACGCCGTCGGCAGACGGTATTTCCCAGCCGTTTGCACCGTCGTACCACTCATCCCACCAACCGTCGCGAATCGAGAGGTTCAGCCCACCGTTGAGCGCGCTCTTCATCCCCGAGGTGCCGCAGGCCTCCAGCGGGCGCAGGGGATTGTTCAGCCACACGTCGCAACCCCAATAGAGCAGCCGCGCCATCGACATGTCGTAGTTGGGCAGGAAGGCGATCCGGTGCCGCACCTCCGGCCGGTCGGCGAACCGCACCACCTGCTGGATCAGCGCCTTGCCGCCGTCGTCGGCGGGGTGTGACTTACCGGCGACGATCAACTGAATCGGCCGTTCCTGGTCGAGCAGCAGGCGTTCCAGCCGCTCGGGATCGCGCAGCATCAGGGTCAGCCGCTTGTAGGTCGGAACCCGCCGGGCGAATCCGATGGTAAGCACATTCGGGTCGAAAGCCTTTGCTATCCAACCTAATTCGGCTTCGGATGCGCCGCGCTCGAGCCAGGATTGACGCAGCCTGGCCCGTACGTCCTCGACCAGCAGCGCGCGCAGCTGGGAGCGGATCCCCCACAGGTGGCCGGCGTCGACCTGTTGCAGCCGCAGCCACACGGCAGGTTCGCTGAACGAGTCGGATCCGGCCAGCTCGCGGCCCAGTTGCAGCCACTGGGGAGCCGCCCAGGTGCGCGCGTGCACGCCGTTGGTGATCGACCCGATGGGTACCTCACCGGGGTCGAACCCGGGCCAGAGCTCGTTGAACATCACCCGGCTCACCTGGCCGTGCAGCAACGAGACACCGTTGGCCCGCTGCGCCAACCGCAGCCCCATATGGGCCATGTTGAACTTGGCCGGGTCGTCTTCGGCGCCCAGGGCGAGGATCCGCTGAGTGGGCACACCCGGCAACAGGGTGGTCACGCTGTTGCCGGCATCGTCGAAATAGCGCTGCACCATCTCCACCGGGAACCGGTCGATGCCGGCGGGTACCGGGGTGTGGGTGGTGAAGACGGTGCTGGACCGCACCACCGTCAACGCGGTGTCAAAGTCCAGTCCTGGGCCCGAATCCGTCCCGGTGACCAACTCACGGATGCGTTCGGCGCCCAGGAACCCGGCGTGACCCTCGTTCATGTGGAACACCTCGGGCGCGGGCAGTCCCTCGACGGCGGTGAAGGCGCGTATCGCCCGGACGCCGCCGATGCCGGCCAGGATCTCCTGTTTGATGCGATGTTCCTGGTCGCCGCCATACAGGCGATCGGTGACGCTGCGCAGCTCGTGCTCGTTCTCCGGCACGTCGGAATCGAGCAACAGCAGCGGCACCCGACCGACCTGGGCCACCCACACCCGCGCCCGCAGCCGCGCAGCGTCCGGCATCGCCAACTCGACCAGCACCGGAGCACCGGCACCGTCGGTGAGCAAACGCAATGGCAGTCCCTGCGGATCCAGCGACGGATAGGTTTCCTGCTGCCAGCCGTCGGCGGTCAATGACTGCCGGAAGTAGCCCGAGCGGTAGTACAGGCCCACGGCTATCAGCGGCAGCCCCAGATCAGACGCCGCCTTCAAATGATCACCGGCCAGGATCCCGAGGCCACCGGAGTAGTTGGGCAACACCTCGGCGACGCCGAATTCCATCGAGAAGTAGGCGATTCCGGCCGGCATCTTTACGCCGGCGGCTTCCTGCTGCTGATACCACAGCGGACGGCTGAGGTAATCGTTCAAATCGGCCGCGAGCTCGTCCAGCCGGAGCAGGAATTCCTCATCTGCCGCCAGTTGGTCCAGCCGTGCGGGCTTGACCGCACCAAGCAGCGCGACCGGATCCTTTCCGCACTTGGACCACAACTGCGGGTCGATGGTCGCAAACAGGTCCTGAGTGGGCTTCTCCCACGACCAGCGCAGGTTGGTGGAGAGCTGGTCCAGCGCGGCCAGACGGTCGGGGAGGTGGGCACGGACGGTAAAGCGGCGGAGGGCTTTCACGCATCACAACCTTAGTGCGGTTTTCGCTGCGTGCAGCGATCCACAGCGACCACTTATGGAGTGTGCTTCAGCACCCGTCGGTGTAGCCGGACACTAGGGTGGGTATGGGGCGCAAAGAGGCGACAGACATCGAGCTGACGAATGACACCCCGACGCCGACCGGTGCGGCCGCCCGGGGTGAGGAATCCGGAACGCCCCGGCGACGGTGCGGCGCAACGAAGGGCCGAGCGGAAGCCGGGCAATCGAATGGAGTGATTGGTGCCCGGTCGTATCGAGATCGACGACGTTCAGCCCGTGGTCTCGTGTGGTACGTATCCCGCCAAGGCAGTAGTCGGTGAGGTGATACCGGTCAGCGCCGCGGTATGGCGCGAGGGGCACGAGGCCGTAGCGGCGACATTGGTCGTGCGGTACCTGGGTACGCGGTACCCACAGGTCGCCGAGGTCCGCGGAACGAAGGCGGGGCTGACCACCGAGCAGGAAGCGGCGGTCGCCGAACGGGTGAAACCGCGGCACTTCCCGATGGCCACCGGGCTGGAGCCGTTTGTGTTCCACGGACAATTCGCACCCGATCGGGTGGGATTGTGGACTTTCCGGGTAGACGGGTGGGGTGACCCGATCCATTCCTGGCGTCATGGCCTGGTCGCCAAACTCGATGCGGGCCAGGGCGAGAAGGAACTCAACAACGACCTGCTGGTGGGCGCCGCGCTTTTCGAGCGCGCCGCCACCGGCGTGCCACGCCAGCAGCGTCGCCCGTTGCTCGACGCCGCCGCCGCCTTGCGTGAGCCCGGCGATCCGTTGACCCGCACCGCGTTGGCTCTAGCGCCCGAAATCGAAGAACTGCTGGATCAGTTCCCGTTGCGCGAACTCGTGACGCGCGGCCAGCAGCACGGCGTCTGGGTGGACCGGCCGTTGGCCCGCTTCGGCTCGTGGTACGAGTTCTTTCCTCGTTCCACCGGCGGCTGGGACGCCGACGGCCACCCGGTGCACGGCACCTTTGCCACCGCCGCGAAGACACTCCCCCGGATCGCCCAGATGGGCTTCGACGTGGTGTACCTGCCGCCCATCCACCCGATCGGCAAGGTGCACCGCAAAGGCCGCAACAACAACCCCACCGCGACGCCCGGCGATGTGGGTTCGCCGTGGGCAATCGGCAGCGACGAGGGCGGCCATGATGCCGTCCATCCCGCGCTGGGCACGATCGATGACTTCGATGACTTCGTCTCGGCAACAAAAGAATTAGGCATGGAAGTGGCGCTGGACCTGGCGTTGCAGTGCGCCCCGGACCATCCTTGGGCACGTGCGCACCGGCACTGGTTCACCGAGCTGCCCGACGGCACCATCGCCTATGCGGAGAATCCGCCGAAGAAGTACCAGGACATCTACCCGCTCAACTTCGACAACGATCCCGCCGGGCTCTACAACGAGGTACTGCGCGTAGTCCGGCATTGGATTGACCACGGCGTCAAGGTTTTTCGGGTCGACAACCCGCACACCAAGCCGCCGGACTTCTGGGCCTGGCTGATCGGCCAGGTCAAGGCCGCCGACCCGGATGTGTTGTTCCTGTCCGAGGCTTTCACCCCGCCGGCCCGCCAGTACGGACTGGCGAAGCTCGGCTTCACCCAGTCCTACAGTTACTTCACCTGGCGCACGGCGAAGTGGGAGCTGACCGAGTTCGGCAACGACATCGCCAGACTCGCCGACTTCCGCACTCCCAACCTGTTCGTGAACACCCCGGACATCCTGCACGAGGTGCTCCAGCACCACGGCCCGGGCATGTTCGCCATCCGCGCAGTGCTGGCGGCGACGATGAGTCCGGCCTGGGGGGTGTACTCAGGTTACGAGCTTTTCGAGCACCGGGCGGTGCGGGAAGGCAGCGAGGAATACCTGGACTCGGAGAAGTACGAACTGCGCCCCCGCGACTTCGCGGGCGCGCTGGCCGAAGGTCGGTCACTGGAGCCGTTCATCACTCGGCTCAACGAAATTCGCCGGCTGCATCCGGCGCTGCAGCAGTTGCGCACCATCCACTTCCACACCATCGAGAACGACGCACTGCTGGCCTACAGCAAGTTCGACGCGCAGACCGGTGACTGCGTCTTGGTGGTGGTGACGCTCAATGCGTTCGGGCCGGAGGAAGCGACGTTGTGGTTGGACATGGCGGCGTTGGGCATGGAGCCCTACGACCGGTTCTGGGTGCGCGACGAGGTCACCGGCGAGGAATACCAATGGGGGCAATCCAATTACATCCGCATCGACCCGGGCCGAGCAGTCGCCCACATCATCAACATGCCGCTCATACCCGAAGAATCCCGAATCACGCTGCTGCGCAGGAGGTGAGCGCAAGTGAATCGCACCGATGAACTCGCTGGAACGCATCTGGCACCCGATCCTGCCGAACTGGCCAGCCTGACGGCGGGTACGCAGCACAACCCGCACGGCCTCCTGGGCGCCCACGAATACGGTGACCACACCGTCGTCAGGGCCTTCCGCCCACACGCGGTCAGCGTCGTCGCACTGGTCGGCGAGAACCGATTCCCGCTGCAGCACATCGACTCCGGCCTGTTCGCCGTCGTGTTGCCGTTCGCCGACCTCATCGACTACCGACTCGAAGTGACCTACGACGGGTCCGAACCCCACACCGTCGCCGACGCCTACCGGTTTCTGCCGACGCTGGGCGAAGTCGACCTGCACCTGTTCGCCGAGGGACGCCACGAGCGCCTCTGGGAGGTGCTCGGGGCCCACCCCCGGGTTTTCACCACGCCCGACGGTGTGGTTTCCGGGGTCTCGTTTGCGGTGTGGGCCCCGAACGCCAAGGGCGTCAGCCTGATCGGTGACTTCAACGGCTGGACCGGTAACGACGCACCGATGCGGGTGCTGGGTTCCTCCGGGGTCTGGGAATTGTTCTGGCCCGACTTTCCGGTCGGCGGGCTCTACAAGTTCCGCGTACACGGCGCCGACGGTGTGGTTTCCGATCGTGCCGATCCGTTCGCCTTCGGTACCGAAGTGCCGCCGCAGACCGCGTCGCGGGTGACGGTCAGCGACTACACCTGGAACGACGAGGAATGGCTCGAGCGGCGCGCCCAACTCAACCCGGTGTTCGCGCCGATGAGCACCTACGAGGTGCACCTCGGATCGTGGCGTCCCGGGCTCAGCTACCGGCAGCTCGCCGAACAACTGACCGAATACGTTGTGGAACACGGTTTCACGCACGTCGAGTTGCTGCCCGCCGCCGAGCATCCCTTCGGCGGATCGTGGGGCTATCAGGTCACGTCGTACTATGCGCCCTCGTCCCGCTTCGGCACCCCCGACGAATTCCGGGCACTGGTCGACGCGCTGCACCAGGCCGGCATCGGCGTAATCGTGGACTGGGTACCGGCACACTTCCCCAAGGACGCCTGGGCGTTGGGGCGGTTCGACGGGACTCCGCTCTACGAACACTCCGACCCCAAGCGCGGTGAGCAATTGGACTGGGGCACCTACGTTTTCGATTTCGGTCGCCCAGAAGTGCGTAACTTCCTGGTGGCCAACGCGTTGTACTGGCTGCAGGAGTTTCACATGGACGGCCTGCGGGTGGACGCCGTCGCATCGATGCTCTACCTCGACTACTCGCGCCCGGAGGGCGGCTGGACCCCCAACATCTACGGTGGACGAGAAAACCTCGAAGCGGTGCAATTCCTGCAGGAGATGAACGCCACCGCGCATAAAGCGGCACCCGGGATCGTCACCATCGCCGAGGAGTCCACCTCGTGGCCCGGTGTCACTCGGCCGACCAGCCTTGGTGGCCTTGGCTTTTCGATGAAGTGGAACATGGGCTGGATGCACGACACGCTCGACTACTTCAGCCGCGACCCGATCCATCGCGCCTATCACCACCATGAGATGACGTTCTCGATGCTCTACGCGTTCAGCGAGAACTATGTACTGCCGCTCAGTCACGACGAGGTGGTGCACGGCAAGGGCACGCTGTGGGGGCGAATGCCGGGCGACAACCACGCCAAGGCGGCCGGGCTGCGCAGCCTGCTGGCGTATCAGTGGGCGCACCCGGGCAAACAACTGCTGTTCATGGGCCAGGAATTCGGCCAGCGCGCCGAATGGTCCGAGGAGCGTGGCCTGGACTGGTGGCAGCTCGACGAGCAAGGTTTCTCCAACGGCGTCCTGCGTCTGGTGCGCGACATCAACGGGATCTACTCGAGTCACCCGGCGCTGTGGAGCCGGGACACGGTGCCCGAGGGCTATTCGTGGATCGATGCCAACGACTCGGCCAACAACGTGCTCAGCTTCCTGCGCTATGGCAGCGACGGCTCGGTGCTGGCCTGTGTATTCAACTTCTCCGGCGCCGAGCACAGCAATTACCGGTTAGGCCTGCCCCTGGACGGCCGGTGGCGGGAGGTACTGAACACCGACGCCACCGTCTACAACGGCTCGGGCAAGGGAAACCTCGGCGGCGTGGACGCCACTGACGATCCCTGGCATGGGCGCCCGGCGTCCGCGGTGCTGGTGTTGCCGCCCACCTCGGCGATCTGGCTGGAACCCGCCTGAACCGGGCCCGTCGCCCAGGGCTCGCTAGTACAAGGCGTTGGCGAGGTTGCGGCGCCCGGCGATGACTTCGGGGTCGGCGGGGTCGAAGAGTTCGAACAACTCGATGAGCCGGGTACGCACCTTGCTGCGGTCGTCACCGGATGTCCGGCGCACCAGCGCGATCAGGCGATCGAACGCCCCGGCCGCATCCTGATTGAGAATCTGGGTGTCGGCGGCGGCGAAGGCGGCCTCGATGTCGTCAGGTGCCGCGTCGGCTACCGCAATGGAATCGTGCGGCTGTGCAGTGGCTCGAGTGAGGAATTCGATCTGGCGGATGGCCGCCTTCGCTTCGACGTTGGCCGGGTTGGCGTCCAGAACCGCCTGGTAGGACTGTTGGGCCGCATCGAAGTCACCGGCCTCGAGTTGCCGGCGCGCTTGGGCAACGACGGGATCGACTTCCTCCGGTTGCCCGGAGCCGGACGGACCTTTGAGTTTGCCGGCCGTGGCGTCGACCAGCGAGTCGATCCAGCGCCGCAACTGATCGGCGGGCTGTGGACCCTGGAAACTTGAAACCGGCTGCGCCGCAGCCAGTGCCACCACGGTCGGGACGGCCTGCACGCCGAAGATCCGCGCGATACCGGGTGCGGCGTCGACGTTCGCGGCCGCCAGCG
This sequence comes from Mycobacterium sp. NGS49, assembly GCF_059812565.1. Taxonomy (NCBI): domain Bacteria; kingdom Bacillati; phylum Actinomycetota; class Actinomycetes; order Mycobacteriales; family Mycobacteriaceae; genus Mycobacterium; species Mycobacterium sp. NGS49. Next base: position 304,962 of record NZ_JCALCX010000002.1, read on the forward strand.
CCCAGGTGCCGTTGTCGTCAGCGGCCAGGCCGGACAGCGTCTCGAGCAGGTCGACGCACACCTCGCTGCGGGGCGACCACAGCAACACCACCACGGGAATCTCGTCGGACCGGTTGATCACCTCGTCCTCGAAATTGGCCTCGGTGACCTGGATGATCTCCGGGCCACCCGGACCACCGGGGCCACCGCGCTCGCCCGCAGATCCCTGCGGCGGCGCACTGGCCTTCTGCTGGGCGCGCTGTTTGAGACCGGACAGGTCGACCGCACCGGCCAACGCAGGCCCGATCGAGGGTCGGGGTCGTGTCACGCCGTCAAGTCTGTCACGCCGGTGCGATCCGCCTGCGGCCACCTCCTAAGCCGGGAAAGAGTGACCGGAATTCATCCGGGCCGGCCGGTGAGCGCCCGATATGACCAATCTCACAGTAAGCCCGACAGTAGGCGTCTCGGCGCCCGTCAGCAAATTCGCCGGCGCTCCCGCCGCGGTGACCGGTTATCCGGCGCGCAGGATCAGCGCGTCGCCCTGTCCGCCGGCCCCGCACAGCGCCGCCACCCCGTAGCCCGACCCGCGCCGCGCCAGCTCCAGCGCCACGTGCAGCGTGATGCGTGCGCCCGACATTCCGATCGGATGCCCGACGGCGATCGCACCGCCGTTGACGTTGACGATCTCCGGATTGACGCCGAGTTCTCTGGTAGAGGCCAGAGCCACCGCCGCAAAGGCTTCGTTGATCTCCACGACATCGAGCTGGTCGACCGAAATGCCTTCGCGGCCGAGCGCCTTCTTGATGGCATTGGCGGGCTGGGACTGCAGCGTGGAGTCCGGCCCGGCCACCACGCCGTGCGCACCGATCTCGACCAGCCAGGTCAGGCCCAGCTCCTGGGCCTTCTCCTTGTTCATGACGACCACCGCGGCCGCGCCGTCGGAGATCTGCGACGCCGAGCCGGCCGTGATGGTGCCGTCCTTGCGGAAAGCGGGCTTGAGGCCGGCCAGCGAGTCGGCGGTGGTGTTGGCCCGGATGCCTTCGTCCTCGCTGAACTGCAATGGGTCGCCCTTGCGCTGCGGGATCTCCACCGGAACCACCTCGTCTGCGAACACGCCGTCTTTCCATGCGGCAGCGGCCTTTTGGTGCGACTGCGCCGCGTATTCGTCCTGCTCCCGGCGGGTGAACATGTCGACGTCGTTACGCTGTTCGGTCAGGGCGCCCATCGGCTGGTCGGTGAAAACGTCGTGCAGACCGTCGTAGGCCATGTGGTCGAGCACCGTGACGTCGCCGTACTTGTAACCGGCCCTGCTGTCCATCAGCAGGTGCGGCGCCTTCGTCATCGACTCCTGGCCGCCGGCGACCACCACGTCGAACTCACCGGCGCGAATCAGCTGGTCGGCCAGGGCGATGGAGTCAATTCCGGACAGACACATCTTGTTGATGGTCAGGGCCGGGACGTCCCAGCCGATCCCGGCTCCCACGGCGGACTGGCGCGCCGGCATCTGCCCCGCGCCCGCGGTCAGCACCTGCCCCATGATCACGTACTCGACCAGCGAAACCGGCAGGTTGGCCTTCTCCAGGGCGGCCCTGATCGCGATGGCACCGAGGTCGCTGGCACTGAAGTCCTTCAGCGAACCCATCAACTTGCCGATGGGCGTCCGAGCCCCAGCAACGATCACCGACGTCGTCATGAAACCTCCTAAGCGGCACGGGAACGGCTGATCGGGCCAACCCGGGGAAGCGGATTCTTCCCTATGAGGTTACCGTTGTGTAATGACGACCGATCAAGTTGACGCCCGTCCCACGTTGGCTACGTCACTGGTGACCGGACTCGATCACGTCGGCATCGCGGTCACCGACCTGGATGCGGCAATCGCGTGGTACAACGACCACCTCGGCATGATCCTGGTGCACGAAGAGATCAACGACGACCAGGGCATTCGCGAAGCCATGCTGACGGTCCCGGGCACCAGCGCACAGATTCAGCTGATGGCGCCGCTCGACGAGGACTCGGTGATCGCCAAGTTCATCGACAAGCGCGGACCGGGCATCCAGCAGCTCGCCTGCCGGATCAGGGACCTGGATGCGATGTGCGAGCAGTTGCGCTCCCAGGGCGTGCGGCTGGTCTACGAGACCGCCCGGCGCGGGACCGCGAACTCCCGCATCAACTTCATCCACCCCAAGGACGCCGGCGGGGTGCTGATCGAGCTGGTCGAGCCGGCCCACTAGGCCGATCGGTCCATCAGGACCATTTTCGGGTGGGGCCACGGTTGGCGCGGTTGGCCCAACACGGCGTGTGCCAGTGCCGTCGGTCCTCCATCGCCTCCGGTATGCCCACTCGCCAAGCCACCACATGCGCAGTGCCGGCACGGATTTCGTGGTCACACCCCGGACAGCGATAGGTCTTGACGGCACGAGCGCCCGGAATCCGCCGGACCTCGTAGTCATAGCCGTCCGCTCCGGCTTCGACGCGACTCGGTAGCCGCAACGAATCCCGGGGTGGCTGTTTCCGACGCCGAGACATTTCAGAACAGCCGGTACTCGTCGCTGTCCATTCCCCGCATCTTGTCGTAATCCAATATCAGACAACGGATTCCACGATCAGTTGCCAGAGTGCGAGCCTGCGGCTTGATCTGCTGCGCGGCGAATACACCCTTGACGGGCGCCAGTACGGTGTCCCGATTGAGCAACTCCAGATAGCGGGTGAGCTGCTCGACGCCGTCGATCTCGCCTCGGCGCTTGATCTCCACGGCAACCGAGCCGCCCTTCTCGTCGCGGCACAACAGATCGACCGGCCCGATCGCGGTCATGTACTCGCGGCGCACCAGCGTGTATCCCTCGCCGAGCAGTTGAACGTGCTCGGCGAGCAACGCCTGCAGGTGGGCCTCGACCCCATCCTTGACCAGACCCGGATCCACGCCCAGATCGTGGCTGGAGTCGTGCTCGACAGCCTCCACAGTGATGCGCAGCTCTTCCCCGGCCCTGTTCTCGACCACCCACACCGGGCCCGGCTCCTCGGTGACCCGGCACGGTGGGCTCATCCAGTTCAGCGGCTTGTACGCCCGGTCGTCGGCGTGGACGCTGACCGAACCGTCCGCCTTGAACAACAGCAGGCGACGCGCGGACGGCAGATGCGCGGTGAGCCTGCCGACGTAGTCGACCGTGCACTGGGCGATGACTAGACGCACCCGATCACCTTAAAGCGTGCCTTCGGCGGTGCAGGCCCCGACTTTGTGCCGCAGATGCTGTCTTGCTACGCAGGTGAAGAACTAGGCTGACGCCACCATGTCGGACGAAGAGGTCCCAACGACGAGCACCGCGCAGCGCCTGGGCCGGGTCCTGGAAAGACTGACCCGGCAGAGCGGCCGTCCGGACACCCCCGCCTACGGTTCCTGGTTGCTCGGGCCTGTCTCCGAGAGCCAGTCCCGCCGGCGGCTGCGCATGAAGCTGATCGTCAACATCTACAACCTCCTGGCGAATGTGACCGGCATCGGGGTCACCGCGTTGATCCTGAGCTTCGGTTTTCCCACCCCCAACATCTACCGGGATGCACCGCGGTGGGTGACCTTCGGAGTCGTACCGACATACAACGTGCTTGCGCTTACGCTCGGCACGTTCTGGATCAGCAGCCGAATCATCACCGTATCCACCCGGTGGGCGATCGAGGATCGCGAACCCAGTGTGGCCGACGCACGCAACGTCTTGATGGCCCCGTTCCGGGTGTCGTTGGTGCACATCGCTTTGTGGGATCTGGGCGCGATTGTGATGGCTGCCCTGTACGGGATGTCCAACCGGTTGTTCATCCCGATAATCCTGGTCACTGTCACCATCTGTGGCGTGATGGTGGCCACGAACAGTTACCTGTTCACCGAATTCGCCCTGCGTCCCGTGGCCGCGCAAGCCCTTCGGGCCGGTCGCGCGTCGCGACGCTCCGCACCGGGAGTCATGGGCCGGACGATGACGGTCTGGACGCTGGGCTCCGGCGCCCCGCTCGCCGGGATCGCGTTGCTGGCGCTGTTCGCCTTGCTGGTCCGGGATCTGACGGAGACCCAGCTCGGCGTGGCGGTCCTGATCGTTTCCGTGCTCTCGCTGGTCTTCGGTTTCCTGGTGATGTGGATCATGTCGTGGCTGACCGCCACCCCCCTGCGGACGGTACGCGCGGCGCTCAAGCGGGTCGAGGAAGGTGACCTGCGCGGCGATCTGGTGGTGTTCGACGGGACCGAGCTCGGCGAGCTGCAGCGCGGTTTCAATGCCATGGTGAGCGGGCTGCGGGAGCGCGAACGGCTACGGGACCTCTTCGGTCGCCACGTGGGGCGCGAGGTCGCGGCCGCCGCCGAACGTGAGCGGCCCAAACTTGGGGGTGAGGAACGCCACGTCGCCGTCGTCTTCATCGACATCGTCGGCTCCACCCAGCTGGTCCGCAGCAGGCCGCCCGCCGAGGTCGTCCACCTGCTGAACCGGTTCTTCACGATTGTCGTCGCCGAGGTCGACCGAAATCACGGGCTGGTCAACAAGTTCGAGGGAGACGCGTCGTTGGCGATCTTCGGGGCCCCCAATCGGCTCGAGTGTCCGGAGGACGCCGCGCTGGCCGCCGCGCGGGCCATCTCGGCGCGGCTGGCAAACGAAATGCCCGAGTGCAAGGCCGGAATAGGCGTGGCCGCCGGGAAGGTCGTGGCGGGCAATGTCGGCGCCAACGAGCGCTTCGAGTACACCGTGATCGGCGAGCCCGTCAACGAGGCGGCCCGGTTGTGCGAACTGGCGAAGTCACGGCCCGGCAAGTTGCTGACCAACTCGACAACAGTGCAGAGCGCAAGCGAAACAGAGCGTGGCCGTTGGTGTTTGGGCGAGACGGTGACGCTGCGCAGCCACGATGAACCGATCCGGCTGGCGCAGCCCTGCTGAAGCGGTGCCCGTCCGGGGCGGCCGGGCACACCCAACTCAGCGCAATCCCGATCCGACGAATTAGGCTGACGCCACCATGTCGCCAAACAAGGCCCCCAGGAAAAGCGTCGCGCAGCGTCTGGGCCGAGTCCTCGAGCGGGTCACCCGCCAGAGCGGTCGGCTGCCGGATACCCCCGCGTACGGTTCCTGGCTCCTGGGGCGCGTAGCCGAAGACCAACACCGCCGGCGGGTCCGCATCCAGGTCATCATGACCGTGCTCATCGTGACGGCGAACCTGATCGGCATCGCGGTCGCCGTGCTGTTGGTGACGGTCGCGGTTCCGGTCCCCAGCGTGTTCGACGACGCCCCCCTGTGGGTCTCGTTCATCGCGGTCCCCGCCTACATCGTGGTCGCGTTGGTGGTCGGTGCCTACACGATCACCCGGGGCACGGTCGAAGGGCTGCGCTGGGCCATCGAGGAACGCAGGCCGACCGATCGGGATGAACGCAACACCTTCATGGCCCCCTGGCGGGTCGCGATCGGCAACCTCGTGCTGTGGGGAATCGGGGCGGTGCTGCTCACCGTGCTCTACGGCATGGCCGACACATTGTTCATCCCTCGCTTTCTGGTCTCGGTGAGTTTCTGCGGCCTGCTGGTGTCCACCGGCAGCTACCTGCTCACGGAGTTCGCCCTGCGGCCGGTGGCCGCCCAGGCGCTGGAAGCCGGTCCGCCGCCACGACGACTGGCACCGGGAATCATGGGCCGGACGATGATGGTGTGGCTGCTCGGTTCGGGCGTGCCCGTCGTCGGCATCGGCCTGCTGGCCATCTTCGAGATGGCGTTGAAGAACCTGACCCAGACCCAGTTCGCGGTCGGGGTGCTGATCATCTCGGCGGCAACGCTGATCTTCGGATTCATCCTGTTGTGGATCCTGGCCTGGTTGACTGCAACGCCGGTTCGGGTGGTTCGTGCGGCGCTCAAGCGGGTCGAGCAGGGTGACCTGCGTGGCGATCTGGTGGTCTTCGACGGAACTGAACTCGGGGAATTGCAAAGGGGTTTCAACGCCATGGTCGACGGGTTGCGCGAGCGCGAACGCGTCCGCGACCTTTTCGGCCGGCACGTCGGTCGCGACGTGGCCCTGGCCGCCGAACGCGAGAAGCCCAAGCTCGGCGGCGAGGAACGCCACGTCGCCGTCATCTTCATCGACATCGTCGGCTCGACGAAGCTGGTGACCAGCCGGCCGCCGGCGGAGGTAGTCGCCCTGCTCAACCGGTTCTTCACCATCGTCGTCGAGGAGGTCGACCGCCACCACGGCCTGGTCAACAAATTCGAGGGAGACGCGTCGCTGGCGATCTTCGGCGCACCCAATCACCTGGACTCCCCGGAAGACGAGGCGCTGGGCGCCGCACGGGCCATTGCCGACCGTCTGGCCGACGAGATGCCCGAACTGCAGGCAGGAATCGGGGTGGCGGCCGGAACCGTCGTCGCCGGCAATGTGGGCGCGAAAGAGAGGTTCGAGTACACGGTGATCGGCGAGCCGGTCAACGAGGCCGCCCGGCTGTGCGAACTGGCGAAATCCCGGCCCGGCAAGTTGTTGACCTCGGCGCCGACCCTGGAAGGGGCTGGCGACGACGAGAAGGCAAGATGGTCGTTGGGCAGATACGTGAAGCTTCGAGGACACGACCAGCGCACGCGGCTGGCCTCACCAGTCGAACCTGCCACCCTGCGTAAATAGCCTCGCCAACCGGGAATGGCTGGCACAAAGCGTCGCAGCAAAGTGTTTTTCGACTCCCCCGGGCGCGGTCATCCCACCGCTAGAGTGGCGAACCGGAGGCCTACGCGCGGCCATCGCAGCTTCGTGTGCGGCCAAGCCGCGTTGGGCCCGCCATAACGATGACTCAGTCCTCGCCGTCAATGTCTTCGCGCCGCTGGCCGCGCAGGCTGTCCCTGTCGCTGGCCGTCGATATCCAAATCGATTACCGGACAGCTAGTTTCGGCCAGGTTGGTGTCTGTCGGGCGTACTTTCGGAGAAATCGGCACGCAGTTGACCGGGTCAGCATCATCGGCTCTGCCGGGCTGGGCAGCAGGCGTTTTTCGGGTGCGCGCGCCGGCGAGGCGACGCGGCCCCGGATACCCGGCGCGCGGCGTTGCGCAGCGGGCATACGCCGACCTCGCCTCAGGCACCTACCGGTCCGCTGAGCACCCTTCCACTATCTACAGCGGATAATTCCGGGGCGAGGCCACCATTTCATCGCCGGCGACCTAGTTGGCGGGCAGCCGCATTGGACTGCCTGGCCCCCTACCATCGACGGGTGGCGGCCTGTTGGGAGTTTGGCTTGCCGTCGGAGTGCCAGGTGCGGATCGCCCGCCGCACATTGATGTCGGTTTTCCGCCAGTGTTGTCGGCGCGAGGGTGTAACTGTGGAAGCGTGCACGAGGATTTCGAACGCTGTTACCGGGCGGTCCAGGCCAAGGACGCCCGGTTCGACGGCTGGTTCGTGATCGCGGTCCTGACCACCCGGATCTATTGCCGGCCCAGTTGTCCGGTGCGGCCGCCGTTCGCCCGTAACGTGCGATTCCTCCCGACCGCCGCGGCGGCGCAGCGGGCAGGTTTCCGGGCCTGCAAGAGGTGCCGCCCCGACGCTTCGCCGGGCTCTCCGGAGTGGAACGTGCGCGGCGACGTCGTTGCGCGGGCGATGCGCCTGATCGCCGACGGCACGGTGGACCGCGAAGGGGTGACCGGCCTGGCGACACATCTCGGATACACGGCCCGCCAGCTGGAGCGGTTGCTGCACGCTGAGGTCGGTGCCGGGCCGCTCGCGCTGGCCCGCGCTCAGCGGATGCAGGCCGCCCGGGTGTTGATCGAGACCACCGACCTGCCGTTCGGCGATGTGGCATTCGCCGCCGGGTTTTCCAGCATCCGACAGTTCAACGACACCGTTCGAGCGGTGTGCGACAGCACCCCGTCGCTGTTGCGCAAGAAGGCGGCCGCCCGATTCGGCCCTGTCACGTCGGCGGGAGTGCTGTCACTCCGGCTGCCGGTCCGCACGCCGTTCGCCTACGAAGGCGTGTTCGGCCACCTCGCTGCCACTGCCGTGCCGGGCTGTGAGGAGGTCCGCGACGGTGCTTATCGGCGTACGCTGCGGCTGGCCTGGGGCAATGGCCTGGTCTCCCTGAGTCCGGCACCCGACCACGTGCGGTGTGTGCTGGTCCTGGACGACTTCCGCGACCTGGCCACCGCGACCGCGCGCTGTCGGCGTCTGCTGGACCTCGACGCGGACCCCGAAGCGGTGGTCGAGGCGCTCAGCGCCGACCCGGAGTTGGGACCGGTCGTCACCAAGGCGCCGGGCCAGCGCATTCCGCGCACGGTCGACGAAGCCGAACTGGCCGTGCGGGCGGTTCTCGGGCAGCAGGTTTCGACCAAGGCCGCCCGCACCCACGCCGGCCGGCTCGTTGCGGCGTATGGGCGGCCGGTGCACGACGGCGTCGGCACGCTGACCCATACCTTCCCGTCCGTCGAGGAACTCGCCGACATCGATCGGGTTCACCTCGCCGTCCCCCGGTCGCGACAGCGCACGGTGAGCGCGTTGATCGACGCACTAGCCGACGACAGACTTACCCTGGACACCGGCTGCGACTGGACCCGGGCGCGTCGGCAACTGCTGGAACTGCCGGGGATAGGGCCGTGGACGGCGGAAGTGATCGCTATGCGCGGCCTGGGGGACCCCGACGCGTTTCCGGCCAGCGATCTCGGTCTCAGGCTCGCCGCAAAGCAACTCGGACTGCCCACCCACGAACGGACGCTGGTCGAGCGCAGCGCCCGGTGGCGGCCCTGGCGGTCCTATGCCACCCAGCATCTCTGGGCCACCCTCGAGCACCCGGTCAACCAATGGCCACCCCAGGAGGTCGCATGATTTACTACCGCACTATCGACAGCCCGATCGGTCCGCTGACCCTGGCCGGGCGAAATGGAATCCTGACCAATCTGCGGATGGTCGATCAAACCTACGAACCGAGTCGTGCCGGCTGGGTGCTGGACGACGACGCGTTTCCCGAGGCGGCGCAACAGCTCGATGCGTATTTCGCCGGGGATCTGTGGGAATTCGATGTCGAACTCGATTTGCGCGGCACGGAATTTCAGCGACGAGTATGGCAGGCACTGCTTACCATTCCCTACGGCGAAACCCGTTCTTACGGACAAATCGCCGACCAGATCGGTGCTACCGGTGCCGCGCGCGCCGTCGGACTGGCCAACGGGCACAACCCGGTCGCCATTATCGTGCCGTGCCATCGCGTCATCGGGGCGGCCGGAAAGTTGACCGGATATGGCGGCGGCCTCGATCGCAAACAGACTCTGCTGAATTTGGAGCGGCGGCGGGCGCCGGCAGACCTGACATTGTTTGACTAGGGCCGGGCGGGCGCAATGCGGGTAGGCCCGGAATGCAAAAACACCCCCAAATTAATGGGGGTGTTTTTGTGTATGTTCGGCGGTGTCCTACTTTTCCACCCGAAGAGGGCAGTATCATCGGCGCTGACAGGCTTAGCTTCCGGGTTCGGGATGGGACCGGGCGTTTCCCTGTCGCTGTGGCCGCCGTAACTCTATTTAAATTTGTGTTTGGTGGCGGGATGCGGTGTAACTCGACCGTTGGTCGAGGAACGAATAGTGGTTGCGATTGGTTGTGTTGGTAAGTTTTCGGCCGGTTAGTGCCAGTTCCCTGCACCCATTACTGAGCTTCCAGGTCTGGCCTATCAATCCAGTGTTCTGCTGGGGGCCTTATCCCTCCTAGAGGGTGAGAAACCTGATCTTGGAGAAGGTTTCCCGCTTAGATGCTTTCAGCGGTTATCCTGTCCGAACGTAGCTATCCAGCGGTGCCCCTGGTGGGACAACTGGTGCACTAGAGGTTCGTCCGTCCCGGTCCTCTCGTACTAGGGACAGGTTTCCTCAAGTTTCTGACGCGCGCGGCGGATAGAGACCGAACTGTCTCACGACGTTCTAAACCCAGCTCGCGTGCCGCTTTAATGGGCGAACAGCCCAACCCTTGGGACCTGCTCCAGCCCCAGGATGCGACGAGCCGACATCGAGGTGCCAAACCATCCCGTCGATATGGACTCTTGGGGAAGATCAGCCTGTTATCCCCGGGGTACCTTTTATCCGTTGAGCGACACCCCTTCCACTCAGAGGTGCCGGATCACTAATCCCGACTTTCGTCCCTGCTTGACTTGTAGGTCTCGCAGTCAAGCTCCCTTGTGCATTTACACTCAACACCTGATTGCCGTCCAGGTTGAGGGAACCTTTGGGCGCCTCCGTTACATTTTAGGAGGCAACCGCCCCAGTTAAACTACCCACCAGGCACTGTCCGTGAACCGGATATACGGTTCGACGTTAGGAGTCCAATACGATCAGAGTGGTATTTCAACAACGACTCCACCTCAACTAGCGTCGAAGCTTCACAGTCTCCCACCTATCCTACACAAACCGTACCGAACACCAATACCAAGCTATAGTGAAGGTCCCGGGGTCTTTTCGTCCTGCCGCGCGTAACGAGCATCTTTACTCGTAGTGCAATTTCGCCGAGTCTATGGTTGAGACAGTTGAGAAGTCGTTACGCCATTCGTGCAGGTCGGAACTTACCCGACAAGGAATTTCGCTACCTTAGGATGGTTATAGTTACCACCGCCGTTTACTGGGGCTTAAATTCTCCGCTTCACCCTTACGAGTTAACGGGTCCTCTTAACCTTCCAGCACCGGGCAGGCGTCAGTCCGTATACATCGTCTTGCGACTTCGCACGGACCTGTGTTTTTAGTAAACAGTCGCTTCTCACTGGTTTCTGCGACCGGCTTCCGCTCCCACCGAAAAGGTGTTCACGATGTGCCGGCCCCCCTTCTCCCGAAGTTACGGGGGTATTTTGCCGAGTTCCTTAACCATAGTTATCTCGTACGCCTTGGTATTCTCTACCTGACCACCTGTGTTGGTTTGGGGTACGGGCCGTGTGTGAACTCGCTAGAGGCTTTTCTTGGCAGCAGAGGATCACCGAATTCGCCTCAATCGGCTATGCGTCACCTCTCAGGATTAATGAGCGACGGATTTGCCTATCGCTCTCCCTACGGGCTTGCCCCAGTATTACCACTGACTGGTACGGCTACCTTCCTGCGTCACCCCGTCGCTTGACTACTACCAACCGGGGTCCCACGCAGCCGGTCACCGTCGCACCCCGAAGGGATTGATCAGCGACCATTTGGGTGGTTAGCACAATTGATTCATCACGGGCGCGCACACACGGGTACGGGAATATCAACCCGTTGTCCATCGACTACGCCTGTCGGCCTCGCCTTAGGTCCCGACTCACCCTGGGCGGACTGGCCTGGCCCAGGAACCCTTGGTCTTTCGGCGGGCAAGGTTCTCACTTGCCTATTCGCTACTCATGCCTGCATTCTCACTCCCCCACCCTCCACCATCCATTACCAGATGGCTTCGCTGAATGAGGGACGCTCCCCTACCCACACCTACTTACGTAGATGTGCCGCGGCTTCGGCGGTGTGCTTGAGCCCCGCTACATTATCGGCGCACAATCACTTGACCAGTGAGCTATTACGCACTCTTTCAAGGGTGGCTGCTTCTAAGCCAACCTCCTGGTTGTCTCTGCGACTGCACATCCTTTTCCACTTAGCACACGCTTTGGGGCCTTAGCCGGCGATCTGGGCTGTTTCCCTTTCGACGTACGGAGCTTATCCCCCGCCGTCTCACTGCCACGCTTGACACCACGGCATTCGGAGTTTGGCTGACGTCAGTAACCTAGTAGGGCCCATCGGCCATCCAGTAGCTCTACCTCCGTGGTGAACCACGCAACGCTGCACCTAAATGCATTTCGGGGAGAACCAGCTATCACGGAGTTTGATTGGCCTTTCACCCCTACCCACAGCTCATCCCCTCAGTCTTCAACCTAAGTGGGTTCGGGCCTCCACGCGGTCTTACCCGCGCTTCACCCTGGCCATGGGTAGATCACTCCGCTTCGGGTCCAGAACATGCCACTACACCCCTTACGGGGATACGCCCTATTCAGACTCGCTTTCGCTGCGGCTACCCCACACGGGTTAACCTCGCGACATGTCCCTGACTCGCAGGCTCATTCTTCAAAAGGCACGCCATCACCCCACGAGGAGGCTCTGACGGATTGTAGGCGCACGGTTTCAGGTACTCTTTCACTCCCCTCCCGGGGTACTTTTCACCATTCCCTCACGGTACTAATCCGCTATCGGTCATCGAGAAGTATTTAGGCTTACCGGGTGGTCCCGGCAGATTCACAGCAAATTCCACGGGCTCGCTGCTACTCGGGAGATTGATCAAGGCAGGTGTCGAGTTTTCGCGTACCGGGCTCTCACCGTCTGCGGCAGACCGTCCCAGGCCACTTCCGCTAACTACGACACTTTTTTACTGCCTCCCAGCCAGGTAGAGCTGAGAAGATCATTCCCACAACCCCGCACACACAACCCCTACCCGGTATCACATGCATGCGGTTTAGCCTTTTCCGCGTTCGCTCGCCACTACTAGCGGAATCACAATTGTTTTCTCTTCCTACGGGTACTGAGATGTTTCACTTCCCCGCGTTACCTCCCGCACCCTATATATTCAGATACGGGTAACACGACATAACTCGTGCTGGGTTTCCCCATTCGGAAATCCTCGGATCAACGCTCGGTTGACAGCTCCCCGAGGCATATCGCAGCCTCCCACGTCCTTCATCGGCTCTCGATGCCAAGGCATCCACCATGCGCCCTTAGACACTTACAAACACTACAAAAACCAAAGAATAAAATTGCACAAAAAGAACACGTTGCCGCGGACGACAACGCATACATTTTGATGCTCGCAACCACTATCCAATTCTCAAACACCACACCCCACCACCAAGATGGAGGGACAGCACCCGAGGGTGTTGCCTCAGGACCCAATAGTGTGTCTGGCTCGCTTGTTGTCGTGCACCCGGTCTTCGTCCACTACAGACGATGACCCCTCACGGCTTGCACCCCACCAATTGGGATGCTTCTCGTGGTGCTCCTTAGAAAGGAGGTGATCCAGCCGCACCTTCCGGTACGGCTACCTTGTTACGACTTCGTCCCAATCGCCGATCCCACCTTCGACAGCTCCCTCCCAAAGGGTTAGGCCACTGGCTTCGGGTGTTACCGACTTTCATGACGTGACGGGCGGTGTGTACAAGGCCCGGGAACGTATTCACCGCAGCGTTGCTGATCTGCGATTACTAGCGACTCCGACTTCACGGGGTCGAGTTGCAGACCCCGATCCGAACTGAGACCGGCTTTAAAAGGATTCGCTTAACCTCGCGGCATCGCAGCCCTTTGTACCGGCCATTGTAGCATGTGTGAAGCCCTGGACATAAGGGGCATGATGACTTGACGTCATCCCCACCTTCCTCCGAGTTGACCCCGGCAGTCTCTCACGAGTCCCCGGCATTACCCGCTGGCAACATGAGACAAGGGTTGCGCTCGTTGCGGGACTTAACCCAACATCTCACGACACGAGCTGACGACAGCCATGCACCACCTGCACACAGGCCACAAGGGAACCGACATCTCTGCCGGCGTCCTGTGCATGTCAAACCCAGGTAAGGTTCTTCGCGTTGCATCGAATTAATCCACATGCTCCGCCGCTTGTGCGGGCCCCCGTCAATTTCTTTGAGTTTTAGCCTTGCGGCCGTACTCCCCAGGCGGGGTACTTAATGCGTTAGCTACGGCACGGATCCCAAGGAAGGAAACCCACACCTAGTACCCACCGTTTACGGCGTGGACTACCAGGGTATCTAATCCTGTTCGCTCCCCACGCTTTCGCTCCTCAGCGTCAGTTACTGCCCAGAGACCCGCCTTCGCCACCGGTGTTCCTCCTGATATCTGCGCATTCCACCGCTACACCAGGAATTCCAGTCTCCCCTGCAGTACTCAAGTCTGCCCGTATCGCCCGCACGCTCACAGTTAAGCCGTGAGATTTCACGAACAACGCGACAAACCACCTACGAGCTCTTTACGCCCAGTAATTCCGGACAACGCTCGCACCCTACGTATTACCGCGGCTGCTGGCACGTAGTTGGCCGGTGCTTCTTCTCCACCTACCGTCAATCCGAGAAAACCCGGACCTTCGTCGATGGTGAAAGAGGTTTACAACCCGAAGGCCGTCATCCCCCACGCGGCGTCGCTGCATCAGGCTTTCGCCCATTGTGCAATATTCCCCACTGCTGCCTCCCGTAGGAGTCTGGGCCGTATCTCAGTCCCAGTGTGGCCGGACACCCTCTCAGGCCGGCTACCCGTCGTCGCCTTGGTAGGCCATCACCCCACCAACAAGCTGATAGGCCGCGGGCCCATCCCACACCGCAAAAGCTTTCCACCACAGGACATGTGTTCTGTGGTCCTATTCGGTATTAGACCCAGTTTCCCAGGCTTATCCCGATGTGCAGGGCAGATTACCCACGTGTTACTCACCCGTTCGCCACTCGTGTACCCCGAAGGGCCTTACCGTTCGACTTGCATGTGTTAAGCACGCCGCCAGCGTTCGTCCTGAGCCAGAATCAAACTCTCCAAACAAAAACCCCTCGCGAACGAGGTGAATTCACTATCAGAGAAAATCTGATCTAACAAAACGACACCAAAACTGGCATCAATAAATTGCGACCACACCCTCCACACGGGGGGTGTCAGGTGTAGTCAAAAAAACAACAACAAAACAATTCACCAAACACACTATTGAGTTCTCAAACAACACTTCTCGCTATGTTTTCGCCCGTTTCGGGGCAACCCTGCCAGCTTAATACAGATCCGGCAGGAGAGTCAAGCCCTGGTTTCGATCAACTTCTTGGGGAGGTGATCGCGCCGATCGGGCGTGACTCCGTTACTGTACCCGCTCGATCTCGGCTCCCAAAATCGCCAGGTTCTCCACGAAGAGCGGGTAGCCGCGGTCGATGTGGAAAACGTCGTGGACCTCGGTGTCTCCGTCGGCGACCAGACCCGCGAGGACCAGGCCGGCGCCGGCCCGGATGTCCGAGCACCACACCGGCGCGCTGGACAGCTGAGGCAGACCGCGCACCACGGCATGGTGTCCGTCGGTGCGGGCGTCCGCGCCCAACCGGATCATCTCCTCGACGAACCGGAAGCGAGCCTCGAAGACGTTCTCGGTGATCATCGAGGTGCCGTCGGCGATCGAGGCGAGCGCAATCGCCATGGGCTGCAGGTCCGTGGGGAATCCGGGGAACGGCAACGTCGCGACGTTGACGGCTTTCGGCCGCTCGTACTGGACGACCCGGAAGCTGTCGTCGGTCTGAGTGACGGTGGCCCCCGCGTCATGCAGCTTGTGCAGCACCAACTGCAGATGCGACGGGTCTATTCCCGTGACCGTGATGTCGCCGCGGGTCATCGCCGCGGCGATACCCCAGGTAGCGGCCACGATGCGATCGCCGATGACGCGGTGCTCGGTCGGGTGCAGCCGTGGCACACCGGTGATGGTCATGGTGGGCGAGCCGGCGCCTTCGACCTGCGCGCCCATCTGGTTCAGCATCGTGCACAGGTCGACCACATCCGGTTCGCGCGCCGCGTTGTGGATGGTGGTCACGCCCTCGGCCACCACCGCGGCCATCAAGATGTTCTCGGTGGCCCCCACGGACGGGAATTCCAGCTGAATCTCGGCTCCGCGCAACGCATCTGCCTGCGCAACCACACAGCCGTGCTCGATGTTGCACTGTGCGCCGAGCTGCCGCAGGCCCGCTTGATGCATGTCCAGGGGGCGCGATCCGATCGCGTCTCCGCCCGGCAGGGCCACCCTGGCCTTCTTGCATCGACCGACCAGCGGCCCGAGCACACACACCGAGGCCCGGAACTGGCGCACCGCGGCGAAGTCGGCGTCGTACTTGGGTTCATCCGGTGAGGTGATGCGGGCGACATCGCCGTCGAGTTCGACGGTCGCGCCCAGGCCCCGCAAGACCTCGGCCATCAGCGGTACATCGAGGATGTCGGGACAGTTGGTGATGGTGCTGGTTCCCTCGGCCAGCAGCGTCGCGGCCATGAGTTTGAGCACGCTGTTCTTGGCGCCCCCAACAGCGACTCTGCCTGACAACCGGTTACCACCAGTCACCACGAATCGCTCCGCCACCCGGGTCAGTCTAGTGAAGCCGCATCGCCTTGTCAGTCAGCCGAGCCGCATCGGGGTGGTGGATGCCGGGTACCGTTTGCCCATGGCAGTCCATCTGACCCGCATCTATACCCGTACCGGCGACGACGGCACGACGGGGTTGAGCGATTTCTCACGAGTGGCCAAGACCGACGCGCGACTGGTGGCCTACGCGGACTGCGACGAAGCCAACTCGGCGATCGGCGTCGCCGTCGCGCTGGGCTCGCCCACCGACCAGATCGCTGACGTGTTGCGGCAGATCCAGAACGACCTCTTCGACGCCGGGGCGGACCTGTCGACCCCGGTGATTGAAAACCCCGAGCATCCGGCGCTACGCATCACCCAGGCCTACATCGATCGGCTCGAGCGCTGGTGCGACACTTACAATGAAGCCCTGCCGGCGCTGAATTCCTTTGTGCTGCCTGGCGGTTCGCCACTTTCGGCACTCTTGCACGTGGCCCGCACCGTGGTCCGGCGAGCGGAGCGAGCGGCGTGGGCCGCCGTCGAGGCCTATCCCGACACGGTCAGTGCACTGCCCGCGAAGTACCTGAATCGCCTTTCGGATCTACTGTTCATCCTGTCGCGGGTGGCCAATCCGGACGGCGACGTGTTGTGGCGCCCGGGTGGCGGCGCCGCTACCTGAGATTCACACGCTGCGGCGACGGGCGCGCGGCGACGGCCGCGACTCCAGCCAGGACTGGAAGGCGGTCAAAGCGCCTCGGTCTAAGGCGATTTCGTATCCCAACCGGCGCTCCTGGGTGTTGTCACGCAGTTCCAGCACCACGATCTCGTCGGTCATGATGTCGAATTCGTCGCCGCGCGGCGCCCGCCTCGCGACGACCTCCACCCCGCGGCGGCTCAGCCGGCGATCCGGCCACAGTCGCAGGCTGGACAGGCGGTAATACGCCGCCTCACCACCTCGATAGCGGATCACACCGTGACGCCAGCCGTGACCGCCCACCGCGGGTATGTCGCGCATGATCGCGGCCGTTCCGCCCCGGCGCAGTTTCCACAACCGGAAACTCAGGGCGAGGACGGCGGCTCCCAGCAGGACAACGAGCACGACCATGCCGACCATGGACGCGCTCATCGGCGAATCAGTCGAGCGCGCCGACGGCGCGCAACCTAGCGCGCCCCCGGGCGGCGACTTGGGGATCGTCCGACTCGGAATCCTGTCTGGCAGCGCTCTCGTCGATGTCCTTCTCGAACTCCGCGGATTCGGCGAGAACGCTGACACCCTCTTCGGTCACGGTCAGAAAGCCGCCATCGACCGCGATCCGTAGATCGTCTTCGCCTTCCCGCTCGACCCGCACCATGGCATCGTCGACCAGCTGAGCGACCAGCGGGATGTGATGGGGCAGAATGCCGATCTCCCCGGACGTGGTGCGGGTGAAGAGGAATGTTGCTTCGCCCGACCAGATCTCACGGTCGACGGCAACGATCTGAACATTCAATTCAGCCATGCCACACCACCTTTCGACTCAGCCGGAACTCTCTCGTCATAGCTTGACGTCGTAGCTCTCGGCCTTCTTGGCCAAGTCGTCGAGTCCACCGATGAGGAAGAAGGCCTGTTCGGGCACGTGGTCGAAGTCACCCTTGGTCAACCTGTCGAACGCCTCGATCGTCTCCTTGACCGGGACCGTCGACCCCGGCTGACCGGTGAACTGCTCGGCCGCCATCATGTTCTGCGACAGGAACCGCTCGATCCGCCGCGCCCGGTTGACGAGCTGCTTGTCCTCCTCGGACAGCTCGTCGATACCGAGAATGGCGATGATGTCCTGAAGGTCCTTGTAGCGCTGCAGGATTCGGATGACTTCCTGCGCCACCCGGTAGTGCTCGTCACCGACCACGCTGGGGTCGAGGATGGTCGAGCTGGAGGCCAGCGGGTCCACCGCGGGGAAGATGCCCTTGGAGAAGACGTTACGGGACAGCTCCGTGGTGGCGTCCAGGTGCGCGAACGTCGTCGCCGGCGCCGGGTCGGTGTAGTCGTCGGCCGGCACGTAGACGGCTTGCATGGACGTAATCGACTTGCCCCGCGTCGAGGTGATGCGCTCCTGCAGCTCGCCCATCTCGTCGGCCAGCGTCGGCTGGTAACCCACCGCCGAAGGCATACGACCGAGCAGCGTCGACACCTCCGAGCCGGCCTGGGTGAACCGGAAGATGTTGTCGATGAACAGCAGCACGTCCTGGCCGGCCTCGTCGCGGAACCACTCGGCCATCGTCAGCGCGGACAGCGCCACCCGCATACGGGTGCCGGGCGGCTCGTCCATCTGCCCGAACACCAGGGCGGTGTCCTTGAGCACGTCGGCTTCCTTCAGCTCCACCCACAGGTCGTTGCCCTCACGGGTGCGCTCCCCCACACCGGCGAACACCGAAGTACCACCGAAGTTGCGGGCAATACGGTTGATCATCTCCTGAATCAGCACGGTCTTGCCCACGCCGGCACCACCGAACAGCGCGATCTTGCCGCCACGCACATAGGGAGTAAGCAGGTCGACCACCTTGAGGCCCGTCTCGAGCATCTCGGTGCGCGGCTCCAGGTCTTCGAAGGCCGGCGGCTTGCGGTGAATCGACCAGTGGTCGAAGTCTTCTCCGTAGCCTGGGTCGTCCAGGCAGTAGCCCAGCGCGTTGAAGACGTGTCCCTTGACCTTCTCGCCCACCGGTACCGAGATCGACGCGCCCGTATCGGTGACCTCGGTGCCGCGCACCAGTCCGTCAGTGGGCTGCATCGAGATGGTGCGCACCAGGTTGTCACCGAGGTGCTGCGCCACCTCCAGCGTCAGTGTCTTCTTCATCGCCTCGAAGGGGATCTCGGCGTGCAGAGCGTTGAACAACTCCGGAATCGAACCCCGCGGAAACTCGACGTCGACTACGGGGCCGGTGATCCGAACCACCCGGCCGTTGGAGTCGGACTTTTGGTCAGTCTTCGCCGTCTTTTCCGATGCAGTAGTAGTCATATTTTCGCTTCCTCGTGGGGCCTACTTGGAGGCGTCGGCGAGCGCGTTTGCGCCACCGACGATTTCGCTGATCTCTTGGGTGATCTGGGCCTGCCGCTCCCGGTTGGCTTGCAGCGTCAGGTCCTTGATGAGGTCGTCGGCGTTGTCGGTTGCCGATTTCATCGCACGCTGGCGCGAAGCCAGCTCAGAAGCCGCCGATTCGAGCAGCGCCGCGTACACGCGGGTGGTCAGGTACCGCGGCAACAGCGCGTCGAACAGGGTTGTCGCGTCCGGCTCGAAGGAGTACAGCGTGTGCGGCCCGGTGTCTTCCTCCACGTACTCCACCACCAACGGCGCAATGCGGTGGGCGACGGCAGCCTGGGACATCATCGACTTGAACTCGGAGAACACGATGTGCAGTTCGTCGACACCCTGTCCGTCGTCATTCTCCTCGTCGCCGGTGCCGGCCATGAAAGCGTCGACCAGGGTCTCAGCGATCTCGGTGGCTTTTTCGACCTGAGGCTGCTCGGAGAAGCCGGTCCAGGATTCCTTGATGTCCCAGTTCCGGAACGAGAAGTAGTTCAAGGCTTTTCGCCCCACGGTGTACAGCACCGGGTCCTTGCCTTCTTCTCGTAGGAGGGAGAAGAGCTCCTCGGAACGACGAAAGATGCTCGAGTTGTATGCCCCACACAGACCGCGGTCGGAAGACACCACGAGCACACCGGCCCGCTTAGGGTCCTCCCGCTCGACGAGCAGCGGATGGTCCAGAGCGGCTTCGGCGGACAGGGTGGTGAGCATTGCGGTGATCTGAAAGGCGTACGGCCTGGCCGCTTGCAGCCGAGCCTGTGCCTTGCCGATGCGCGATGTGGCGATCAGTTCCTGAGCCTTGGTGATCTTCTTGATCGACCCAGCCGACTTGATCCGCCCGCGTAGTTCGCGAAGTGTGGCAGCCATTGTTAGCTACTTCTTGTCCTTCTTGGAGTCCTTCTTGGGCTTCTCCTTTTTGACCTTCACCGATTCCTTGCCGAGCTCGTCTTCGTCCATGGCCTCGACATGCTCGTCGGGTACCACCGATTCCCCAGAGCTGGCTGCGAAGCCCTTCTTGAATTTGTTGATGATCTCGACGAGCTTCTCTTCTTCTTCCTCGCCGAGCTTCTGACTCGTGCGGATGCCTTCGAGGAACTTCTCCTCTGATGCCCGCATGTGGTCCAGCAGTTCGGCTTCGAACCGCTTGACGTCCTCTACCGGCACGGAGTCCAGGTGACCGCCGGTGCCGAGGAAGATCGAAACCACTTGCTCTTCAACGGGCAACGGCGCAAATTGCGGTTGCTTGAGCAACTCGACCAGACGTTCACCACGCGCAAGCTGCTTCTTCGACGTCTCATCCAGGTCGGAGGCGAATGCGGCGAAGGATTCCAGTTCGCGGTACTGCGACAGGTCCAGCCGCAGCGAGCCGGCCACCTCTTTCATCGCCTTGATCTGGGCCGCGCCGCCGACACGGGACACTGACACACCGACGTTGATGGCGGGCCGGACGCCCTGGTTGAACAGGTCGCTCTCCAGGAAGCACTGCCCGTCGGTGATCGAGATGACGTTGGTGGGGATGTAGGCCGAGATGTCGTTGGCCTTGGTCTCGATGATCGGCAAGCCGGTCAGCGAGCCGCCACCGAGCTCGTCGGACAGCTTGGCGCAACGCTCGAGCAGCCGCGAGTGCAGGTAGAAGACGTCACCCGGGTAGGCCTCGCGACCGGGCGGGCGACGCAGCAGCAGCGAGATCGCACGGTATGCCTCGGCCTGCTTGGTCAAGTCGTCGAAGACGATCAGAACATGCTTGCCCTCATACATCCAGTGCTGGGCAATGGCCGAACCAGTGTAGGGCGCAAGCCATTTGAAGCCGGCGGCGTCGGATGCGGGGGCGGCGACGATGGTGGTGTAGTCCATCGCGCCACCTTCGTCGAGCGCGCGCCGCACCGAGGCGATCGTGGTGCCCTTCTGCCCGATCGCGACGTAGACGCAGCGAACCTGCTTCTTCTCGTCGCCGGTCTCCCAGTTCTGCCGCTGGTTGAGGATGGTGTCGACGCAGACGGCGGTCTTGCCGGTCTTGCGGTCGCCGATGATCAACTGACGCTGACCACGTCCGATCGGGGTCATCGCGTCGATGGCCTTGATCCCGGTCTGCAGTGGCTCTTTCACGCTCTGGCGCTGCACCACTGACGGCGCCTGCAGCTCCAGCGCGCGGCGGGTGTCGGTCTCGATGTCACCGCCCCCGTCGATCGGCTGGCCGAGCGGGTTGACCACCCGGCCCAGGAAGGCGTCACCGACCGGCACCGACAAGACGTCTCCGGTCCGCTTCACCTGCTGGCCCTGTTCGATCTTCTCGAAGTCACCGAGGATCACCGCGCCGACGCTGTGCTCGTCCAGGTTGAGGGCGACGCCGAGGACTCCGCCGGCGAACTCGAGCAGTTCCTGCGTCATCACCGACGGCAGGCCCTCGACGTGGGCGATGCCGTCTCCGGCGTCCACCACGGTGCCGACTTCCTCCCGCGAGGTGTCGGCGGTGAAGGACTCTACGTATTCCTCGATGGCGCTCTGGATGGCATCAGCGGAGATTGTCAACTCGGCCATGGCTTTTCGTCTTCCTACTTCGTTGTGATGA
The DNA here is from genome assembly GCF_059812565.1 of Mycobacterium sp. NGS49. Taxonomy (NCBI): domain Bacteria; kingdom Bacillati; phylum Actinomycetota; class Actinomycetes; order Mycobacteriales; family Mycobacteriaceae; genus Mycobacterium; species Mycobacterium sp. NGS49. The sequence continues at coordinate 326,583 of NZ_JCALCX010000002.1, forward strand.
CTAGGTCGGATTTCCGTCGGGGTTGCGGTTAGTCGGGTAACTGGGCTTCGGCAGCGGCCAACCGGGACTTGAGGGTGCCGTCGATCACCTCGTCGCCCACCGAGATCAGCAGGCCGCCGAGCAAGTCGGGATCGATCTGCAGCTGAACCGCCACCGGATGACCGTAGATGCGGCCCAACACCTCACTGAGCCGAGTTCGCTGAGCGTCGCTGAGCTCTGCCGCGGCACTGACCTGCGCCACCACCTCGCCGCGGCGGGCCACCGCCACTTCGGCAAGTAGGAGCACGGCGTCTTCGGCCGGCGTGCCCCGCAACATCTCGACCGTCTGGGACAGCAGCGCGAGAGCGACGGGATTCACGTCGGTGCCCGAGCTCTCGAGAACGTTGCGCAGCAACCTGATCCGCCCTTCGGCGGGTGTCGTGTAATCACCCAACAGGATGCCGAGTCGTGGCTGAGAGTCGAGGATGCGCGAGACGCGGAACAACTGGTCTTCGACTTCGTCGACCTTGCCGTCCTGCTCGGCGACCTCCAGCAAGGCCTGGCGCGAGACGTGTTCGATGGCATCGACCAAGTCGCCGGTGGCCGACCAGCGCTCCGAAACCGCGGTACGGAGCACGTCAAGGGTGGGATCGCCGACCTTGCCGTCCAGCAGTCGTTCGATCAGCTTGACCCGCGGCGCCGCGTCCTCGGCCGAGACGGTGAGGTACCGGGTGACCACGATCTCCTGGTCCAACATCTTGGCCACCGATGCCAACTCGTCGGCGAGGGTGGTCAGACCCTGCTTGTCGAGATCCTTGGCGAGGGTGTCGAACCGGTCCACCAGGTTGCCCACCGCCGTGCGACTCGCCGAGCGCATTTTGGCCAACAACGGGTAGGTGACCTCGACCGCTTCAGGCGCCATGTCGTCGAGTTCATCGAGGAAGCGATCGACGGTGGATGCCTGCTGCTCGGCGTCGGCCACGTAGCTGCGCACCAATTCGCTTGCCTGGCGGACGGATTCGTGGCCGAGCTCCATCCGGAGCTGCCGGGTCATCTGCGCCCGCAGCAGGTCGGATTGGCGAGCGCCCTGCGCCTTGATGCGTTCGGCCTCGCTTTCGGCCTGGGCCCGCATCTGTTCCTCGATGCGTTCGGAGTCAGCCTTGGCCTCCTCGACCAGTTGCTCGGCCTCTTCCTTCGCGGCTTCCACCGCCTTGCTGTGCGCAGTGGTCGACTCGGTGAGGCGCTTCGCCGCCTCCTCGGAGTCTTTCAGCTGCTGACGCACGGTCTCCTGGCGTGCGGTCATCAGTTTGCGTACCGGCGGCACGACATACCGCCAGACCAGCAGCACGATGGCCGCGAACCCGATCAGCTGTCCGATGAATGTCGACATGTGATGGCTACCTTGTGGCTTCGGAGGTCGCAGCGGCGGGGGCGATTTCGACGCCGAGCACTCGCGAAGCCAGCGTCGCCGACATGGCACCGACATTGGCACGCAGATTCAATTCCACGGCGTCGCGCTCCCGCTTCAATTGTTCGTTGGCATCGGCCAACATCTCTGCGACCACTTGTTCGGCACGACCTCGCGCCTCGTCGACGGCCTTGCGGCCCTCGTTGCGGGCATTGTCGCGGTAGGAGCCCGCTTCCACCCGGGCTTCCTTCAATGCCTTTTCATAGTCGGCATCCGCGGCGGCGAACTGCTCGGCTGACTTTTTGTTGTCGGCCTGACTCTTGGCGACCATCGCGTCGCGTTCCTTGAGCACCTTCAGGATCGGCGGCACGACGAACGTGCCGATGACTCCGAGCACCACCAGGAAGATGGCCAGCACGAAGAAGAAGGTGCCGTTGGGAACGAGGAAGTTGCTTTGGCCGCCTTCCTCCGCCGCAAAGTTCACAGCCGAAGCCAGAGAGGTCGGGTCACCCATCACAGCGAATTACTTGACAGGCGTGGCGAAGACGAACAAGGCCATGAACGCCAGGTTGATGAAGTAGGCGGCCTCGACCAGACCGACCGTGATGAAGAACGGGGTGAAGAGCCGTCCCTGCGCCTCCGGCTGGCGGGCGACACCGGAGATCAGCGCATTACCGGCGACACCGTCACCGATACCGGCGCCGATGGCGCCACCGGCCATGATCAGTCCACCGCCGATGAGGGCGCCGGCTGCGATAGTGGGGTCCATTCCTATCCTCCTTGATAACTCTGGTAGCGGTTTACCAGGATTTTTTTAGTGGTGGTCCTCTTCTAGTTCCATCGCCTGGCTGAAGTACAGGATCGTCAACAGCGCGAAGATGAAGGCCTGGATGGCGCCCACGAACAAGTCGAACGACTTCCAGATTGCATTCGGCAGCCACAAAACGTAGGGCGGGAAGAGCGCGATCAGCGCGACCAGGATGCCGCCGGCGAAGATGTTGCCGAAAAGTCGGAGTGACAACGAAATGGGCTTGGCGAGTTCTTCGACGAGGTTGATCGGCGCGAGGATCGCCACGTGCCCCTTGAGCACCTTGACGGGGTGCCCGATGATGCCCCGGCGCCAGATTCCCGCAGCGTGGTAGCAGACGAACACGAACAGGGCCAGCGCCAGCACGTAATTGATGTCGGCCGCCGCTGACGAAAGCAGTTCGGTGGTCTTGCCTTCTTTGTCCTTGTACTGCAGCGGCAGCACCGACAGCCAGTTGGAGATCAGGATGAACACGAAGATGGTCACCGCGAGCGGAAGCACGAACGGCGCGATCCGCATCCCGATGGCGGCCTCGACCTGACTGCGCATCTGAATGGTGATCGCCTCGAAGAAGAGCTGCACGCCGCCGGGCACCTCGGTCGAGGTGACCTTGGACTTCAGGTAGAAGGCCAGCGCGATCACGATCAGCGCGGCGAGCGCAGTAGACGTGATGGTGTCGATGTTGACCGTCAGACCAAACCAGGTTGCGGTGTCGTGATGGCCGACCTCAATTGAGCTCTCGGCCAGGATCGACTCAGTCATCGCCGGCGCTCCTCCCTTCCGTCCCTTCCGATCCGGTCAGTACCCCGCCCGTTGGGTTCTCAAGCTGGGCGTCGGCGTCCCCGGTGCGCAGCTTCTTCCAGACCGGCAGAGCGGTGGATGCCACCAGTAGCACCTGGAAGAGCGCCAGGCCGAACACCACGCCCAAACCTTCGGGCCGGAATATGAAGGCGATGATCAGCGCCAGGATGGTGATGATCGCGACGCGGGAGGCAGAGTTGATGGCCATCGACCTCTTCAGCGGGTGATCGCGCGCGGTGATCGACTCAACCGAACGCCGCACCATCAGGGCGTTGAGCAAACCCAGCAGCAACCCGATCCCGAAGAATGCCCCGACTATCGGATGACCGACGTAGCCCGCGACCAATGTCGCTACCGCGGTCACCCCCATGCTGATGAGGAACAACCGAACGGGTCGGAAAGCAACAGCGGGAAACACCAACGGCGCGTCCTGCGCTGGTGTCGTCACTGCAGCACCTCAATCCCAGGTTGATGGAGCGGAAACCACCTGACCGACCGATCCGTGGCCCGCCGAGCGTATCGCAAGGGTCGCGCTGGATTTACCCAAGGGGTAGCTCCCTGTGTCGGTCTTCATTCGGCGCCGCCGGACAGGCGTCCGACAGGCCGGGCGGCCGGCATCCCGCGAGGTTTATTTCGGGGCTCTACCTGCACCTTACCATAAGGCAGAGCGTACTACTACTGGTCGTCGTAGTAGTCTTCGCCGCGGCGCAGCAGTGGAATCACGGTCGCTACGCCCGCCACGGCGATGGCACCCAACATCACCGCCGCCGTGTGGCGCGGGTCGAAAAAGATGGTGCTCGCCGCACCAAAGGCGACGATGCCGACCCACAAGTAGATGAGCAGAACCACCCGGCGATGCGAATGACCGATCTGCAGCAACCGGTGGTGCAAGTGCATCTTGTCGGGAGTGAACGCGCTGCGCCCCGCCCGGGTGCGACGCACGATGGCCAGCAGCAGGTCGAGCATCGGGACGAACATGACGGCCACCACCAGCAGGAACGGCGACAGCAGAGCAAACACGTCGCGGGCGCCGTAAGCGTTCTGCGAGATCGGTCCGGCCGCTGTCGTAGAGGCCGCGGCGAGCATCAGGCCGATCAGCATGGAGCCCGAGTCACCCATGAAGATTCGGGCGCGGTGGAAATTGTGCGGCAGGAAACCCAGGCAAGCACCCGCGAGGACCACCGAGATGACTGCGGGCGGGTAGTAGAGCACGTCGCCGCCGTGGTCACGCAACAGACCGACCGAGAACATGCAGATGGCCAGCGCGGTGATCAGGCCCAGTCCGGCGGCCAGGCCGTCAAGGCCGTCGACGAAGTTCATCGCGTTGACGATCGACACGGTCAGCGCCAGCGTGAGCAGAATCGAAGAAGCCTGGTCCAGCACGATCGTGCCGACGCCCCCCACCGGGATGTACAGGACACTCCATGCGACCCCCATGGTGACCAGCACACTGGCCGCGGTGATCTGACCTGCGAACTTGGTCAGCGCGTCCAGCCCCCAGCGGTCATCGATCAGGCCGATCCCCATGATTACCGCGCCGGCGACCAGCACCGCGGGCATGCCGGTGGAGTAGACGAAACCGCGGGTGAGAGCCGGGAGCTGCGAGGCCAGGAAGACGGCCGACCCGACGCCGACGAACATCGCCAATCCACCCATGCGGGGAGTCGGCGTCACGTGCACGTCGCGTTCGCGCGGATAAGCGACGGCGCCCAGGCGGGTGGCCAGGACGCGCACCGGCCCGGTCGCGAAGTAGGTGATGATTGCGGCGGTCAGCCCGACCAGAGCAAGCTCACGCAACGGGACACCGGCGCTGCGATCGGACAGAGCGAGCAAACCACCGGCAAGGCTGGCCACATCGCTGGACACCTCGAGACCGTACTTCACCAACCTGAGACGGGTGCGCCCGCCTTTGGCCGTCTTTCCTCGCGTTATCGCCCAACGTGAAGCCAGGGCGAGATCCGGGCCGGATTTTCGCCGTCAGCTCACGTTCGGCGACGGGGCTAGGTGAGCAGGGCGGCCGGGTCGACTCCGAGCACTTCGGCGACGCGGGCCGTGCTCACCGGCCCCTCCCGCAGTATGCGGGGAGCGTTTCCGCTCAGGTCGACGATCGTGGAGGCGGCCTGCTGCGCGGCGGTCCCGCCGTCGAGATAGACATCGACGCGGGCGCCCAATTGGCGCTGAGCCTCTTCGACGTCTACGGCGGCGGGCTGGCCGGACACGTTGGCGCTGGATACCGCCATCGGTCCGACCTCGCGCAGCAACTCGATAGCCACCGGGTGCAACGGCATTCGCAGCATCACGGTGCCATGCGCATCGCCGAGATCCCACTGCAGGGACGGAGCCTGCAACACGACCAGGCTGAGCGCGCCGGGCCAGAACGCGCGGATCAGATCACGCGCCCCCTCGGGCATGCCGTACACCAAACCCTCGATCGTGTGCCAGGAACCGACCAGCACACCGACCGGCATGTCGCGGCCGCGGCCCTTGGCCGCCAGCAGCGCGTCTACCGCGGTCCTGTCGAAAGCATCGGCACCTAAGCCGTAGACCGTGTCGGTCGGCATCACGACCAGGCGGCCGGCCTTGAGTGCCCCTACCGCAGCGGTGATTCCGCGCGCCCGCTGGTCCGGGTCCGCGCAGTCGTAGACGTCAGTCAATTCGGTCGCTCTTCCGTCGGGCCGTCACGAATCGTGGCCGTCCGGCCAGATCGCGTCGAGCCATGATCTCAACGAAACAGTTCATCCCGGCCAGGACCCCTACGGTCGCGGCCGACGTGGTGTCGTCATGTTCGACGGCGAACAGCCCACCGGGCCGCAGCCACCGCGCGGCCTGCGCCGCGACAGCCGGTATCACCGCCATCCCGTCCGGTCCGCCGAACACGGCATGCGCCGGGTCATGTTGTGCCACTTCGGGCTCCAGCACTGAATCGTCGGGCACATAGGGCGGATTCGCGACGCAGAGGTCTACCTGAGCGTCGAGTTCGGGCAGCAGGCCCGGCGTGCCGATATCGGCGCGCACCAGTTCCACCTGGGTGCTCCGGGCGTTGCGCCGCGCATAATCCAGTGCCGCCTCGGAGTCGTCGATGCCGACGATCCGGGCGTCGGGCCAACGGTGGGCCAGTGCCACCGCCAGCGCACCCGATCCCGTGCACGCATCGACGATTACGGGCGGCCTCGGAAATTGTTGCGCCGCAGCCCATTCGAATATCGATTCGGTCTCGGGCCGGGGTATGAAAACCCCGGGGCCGACCTGCAGCAGCACCGGCCCGAACGCCACCGTCCCGATGAGGTGCTGCAATGGCACTCGCGCCGATCGCGCCGCGACGGCCTGGGAAAACCGGCCGAAGAACTCCGCACCGGGTGGGTCGAGAAAAGGCAGCCGGCCCCGGTCGGTGCCGGCCACGTGGGCGGCCAACTGTTCGGCGTCGCAGCGCGCGGAGTCGATCCCCGCCGCAGCCAGTTGCGACGCAGCGGAGTCGATCGCCTGCCGCAGGCCGTGCTCGATTGTCATCTCGCCTGTTGCAGCCGAGCCTGTTTGTCGGCTTCGCTCAGCGCATCAAAGAGCGCGTCCAGGTCGCCGTCGAGCACCTGGTCCAGATTGTGGGACTTGAAGCCGATCCGATGGTCGGTGATCCGGTTCTCCGGGAAGTTGTAGGTGCGGATGCGTTCGCTGCGGTCGACGGTGCGAATCTGGCTGGCGCGGTCGGCCGAGGCGTCGGCGAGCGCCTGTTCCTCGGCGAGCACCTGCAGTCGCGCGGCCAGGACCTGCAGTGCGCGGGTCTTGTTCTGCAGCTGTGAGCGTTCGTTCTGGCAGGTGACGACGATCCCGGTGGGCAGGTGGGTGATCCGCACCGCCGAGTCGGTGGTGTTCACCCCCTGTCCGCCCTTCCCCGACGACCGGTAGACGTCGATTCGCAGGTCCGACTCGTCGATCTGCACCTCGCCGACTTCCTCGGGCTCCGGATAGACCAGCACGCCGGCGGCCGAAGTGTGGACCCGTCCCTGCGATTCCGTTACCGGAACCCGCTGCACGCGGTGCACGCCGCCCTCGAACTTCATCCGCGACCACACCCCGTCGATACTGTCGCCCTTGCTGGCGATGGCCAGGGTCGCATCCTTGTAGCCGCCCAGATCCGAGGTGGTTTCGCCCAGCACCGTGACCGTCCATCCGTGCCGCTCGGCGTAGCGGATGTACATTCTGGCCAGGTCGGCGGCGAACAACGCCGACTCCTCGCCCCCCTCACCGGATTTCACCTCGAGGACGATGTCGTCGGCGTCGTGCGGGTCACGAGGCGCCAGCATGTCGGTGAGCTGGGTGTCCAGTTCGGCGACCCGGGCCTCGAGTTCGGGGACCTCTTCGGCGAACGAGGCGTCGTCGGCGGCCAGTTCGCGGGCCGTGTCCAGATCTTCGCGCGCCGACACCAACTTGCGGTGAGTCGCGACGATCGGTGCCAGCCGCGCGAAGCGACGTCCCGCTTTGCGCGCTTCGTCGGGCTTGCTGTGCAGTTCGGGATCGGCCAGCGCCTGCTCGAGCGCTGCGTGCTCGGCGAGCAGGACGTCGATCGTCTGCACCGGCTGCGTCATGTCACCTTCCTACTGCGAACTTTGCCCCGAACGCGAACCGACGCCCGGCCTGTGCTCTTTATCGCACAGTTCGGGCGTCGGAAAGCCAGCTATTTGTCGGCCGCAGCTTTGTCCGCGTTGCGCTTGCCGTAGCGCTTCTCGAAGCGCGCCACCCGGCCGCCGCTGTCGAGAATCTTCTGCTTGCCCGTGTAGAAGGGATGGCACTGCGAGCAGACCTCGGCCACGATGCGCCCACCAGACTTGGTGCTGCGCGTGGTGAAGGAGTTCCCGCAACCGCAGACCACGGTGGTCTCTTCGTAGGCGGGGTGGATGTCAGTTTTCATGCTGTCCTCTTCGATCGTTGAGCGCCCATTATGCCAGGTCAACTGCTGTCAACCCAAAACACCGGGCTGCGCGCGAACATTCCCGGCCAGCTCGCGCCGAAATTGAAACCGGGCACACGTCCGTCGGCGCGTCGTGTGCACGGCTGCAGTGTCGCGTTTCGCCGGTTGGCGAGCTAGTCGTTGTCCATGTTGCCCGGTGTCGTCTTGGACACCTGCACCAGGAATTCGTAGTTGGTCTTCGTCTTGCGCAGCTGCGACATCAGCAGGTCGATGGCCTGGTGCGAGTCCAGTCCCGACAGCACCCGGCGCAGCTTGTGCACGATGCCGAACTCGTCGGGTGACAGCAGCAACTCGTCCTTGCGGGTACCCGACGGATTCACGTCGACCGCGGGGAAAACCCGCCGTTCGGAGATCTTGCGGTCCAGCTTGAGCTCGGCGTTTCCGGTGCCCTTGAACTCCTCGAAGATCACCGTGTCACCGGTCGATCCCGTCTCCACCATCGCGGTGGCGATGATGGTCAGCGAGCCGCCTTCTTCGATGTTGCGGGCGGCGCCCAGGAAACGCTTGGGCGGATACAGCGCCGTCGAGTCGACACCACCGGAGAGGATGCGGCCCGACGCCGGCGACGCGTTGTTGTACGCGCGGCCCAGCCGGGTGATCGAGTCCAACAGCACCACCACGTCCTTGCCCTGTTCAACCAGACGCTTGGCGCGCTCGATGGCCAGTTCGGCGACTGCCGTGTGGTCCGTAGGCGGCCGGTCGAACGTCGAGGCGATGACCTCGCCCTTGACCGAGCGCGTCATGTCGGTGACCTCCTCCGGCCGCTCGTCGACGAGCACGACCATCAGGTGGCATTCCGGGTTGTTGCGGGTGATCGCGTTGGCGATGTCCTGCAAGATGGTCGTCTTTCCGGCCTTGGGCGGGGAGACGATCAGCGCGCGCTGGCCCTTGCCGATGGGCATGATCAGGTCGATCACCCGGGTGGTCAGCCGATCGGGCGTGGTTTCCAGCCGAAGCCGCTGGTTGGGATACAACGGCGTCAGTTTGCTGAAGTCCGGCCGCTTCTTCGCGTCCTCGATCGAGCCGCCGTTGATGCTGTCCAACCGCACCAGCGGGTTGAACTTCTGCCGCTGGTTGGGCTGTTCGCCGTCTTTGGGCACCCGGACGGCACCGGTGACCGCATCGCCGCGGCGCAGGCCGTTCTTGCGAACCATGTTCATCGACACGTAGACGTCGTGCGGGCCGGCCAGATAACCGGAAGTGCGCACGAAAGCGTAGTTGTCAAGGACGTCGAGGATTCCGGCCACCGGTTGTACGACGTCGTCCTCGCGCAGTTCGGCCTCGCCGGCCTCGCCGGTACGCTCGCCGCGGCGCCTGCGGTCGCGAAAGCGGCGTCCCCGCCGGCCCTGACGTCCGTCGCCGTCGTCGTCGCCGCCTCCCCGCTGCTGCCCGCCGCCTTGCTGGTCACCGCTCTGATCGGTGCCCGAGTCCGCGGCGCGCTCTTCGGTCTTGGCTTCTTTCTGTCGGTCGGCCTTGTCCTGACCCCGCTCCTTGGCGGTGTCGTCGGCGCCGTCACCCTTAGTGGCGGTTCCGGACTGACGAGAGGCGCCACGACGTTCCCGCCGCGGCGTCTCGCCGGCGGTCTGCGTTTCTGCGGGAGACGCCTCGGGGGCCTGGACGGCCGCGACTTCGGCCGCGGTGTCGTTTTGGGCGGGTGCCTCGGCTTTGGCCGATTCCTGCGGCTCGGCGTTACCCGACGACGTGCCGTTCGCCTGTCCCCTGCTCTGCTGGATGGCGGCGATCAGTTCGTTCTTACGCATACCCGACGTGCCCTTCACGCCGACTTTATTGGCCAGGGCGCGCAGTTCGGGCAGCACCATGGTGGCCAGCGAGCTGGACGGCGCATTGGATTTGACGTCCGAGACATCGGAGGCGTCTGAGGTCACGGGGTTCGACACCGTGTCGGCATCGGTGCTTTCGCCAGCCGTGATGAGGTCCGTATCAGTCACGGAGTTCCTTTCTTGCCCCGCTGATCACGTCAAACGGGGATTCCTGCATCAGGTCAAGCATTCAGGCAAATTGCTGAGTGCGCCCAATAATCGACTCTGAAACGGTGATCGCCAGGATCGGCGACGAAACAGCGAACCGCGCTCAGGAGAAGAATTGGTGTTTGTCCCAGCGTCAAGGCAGTTTGTGCAGAGCAGATGCTGCAATTGCTGGACGGGTCCGAGGATAGCCCGCTTCCTGGCCGGAAGCAAGCAAACCCCGCCGCCACGCTGTGGATCAACCGGCGACCGTAACCCCCGGTTTCCAGCGAACTCCATCGCCGACCGTCATCTTCTTGATCATGAATCCATTCGCGGCTCCGTACCCGACCGCTTCGGCAGGCAACTCCGGCTCGGTGCTCAGCGCGATCAGCGAGGGACCGGCCCCGGAAAGCGTTGCTGCAACCTTATGACGCCGCAGCAGACGCAAATATTCCGCGGACGACGGCATCGCCGGTGCACGTTGGGGTTGATGAAGCACGTCCTCGGTGGCGGCCATCAGCAGATCGGGCCGCTGGGTCATCGCGACCACCAGCAGCGCAACCCGGCTGACGTTGAACCGCGCGTCCTCATGACTGACGTAGTCGGGCAGCAATACCCGCGTTTCCGCGGTCGACGAACGTTCCTCGGGTATGGCAGCGAACAGGTGGATGTCGGGATGCAGACGCAGCGGAACGGCGGAGTAGTCGGGGCGCCCACTGCTGTGGTCCGCCCAGGACACCACCGCGCCGCCCAGCACGGCGGCCGAGGCGTTGTCCGGGTGACCTTCGAACTCGGACGCCAGCTGGATCAGCGCGGCTTCGCTGAGCGGAGCCGAATCCGTTTGCGAAACAAGACCATTGACCGCGGCCAGGCCGCTCACCACGGCCGCCGCAGAGGAGCCGAGTCCGCGCGAGTGCGGAATGTCGTTGCGGCAGCGCACCACCAAACCGGCGGCGCTGACCCCGGCGGCCTGTAGGCCGCGCTGAATTGCCCGCACCACGAGGTGCTCGGCGTCCAGCGGTACCTGGCCGGCGCCTTCCCCCTCGACCGTCACGACCAGGCCGGATTCCATTGTCTCGACCACGATCTCGTCACACAGGTTCAAGGCCAGACCCAGGCTGTCGAAACCGGGCCCGAGGTTGGCGCTGGATGCCGACACCACGGCACTGGCCACCAGCCCCGCAGGCAAAACCGTGCCCGCCGAACCCGGTTTCATCACCCCAGCCCCAGCTGTTCGACGACCAGGACCGGGTCGACGGGCAGCGGAGACACCCGCGGCATGTCCTTGAGCGCGGTGTCGGGATCCTTCAGGCCATTGCCGGTGACGGTGCAGACCACGGTCGAACCGCGTGGCACCCATCCGTCGTCGACGGACTTGAGCAGTCCGGCGATGCTCGCCGCCGACGCCGGTTCGACGAAGACGCCCTCGGTGCTGGCGACCAGGTGGTATGCCTGCAGGATTTCTTCGTCGGTGGCGGCCAGGAAGCGTCCGTCGGACTGCTGCTGCGCTTCCACTGCCGACGTCCACGACGCCGGGGCGCCGATGCGGATTGCGGTCGCGATGGTTTCGGGATGGGGTACCGGCTCACCGAGCACCAGCGGCGCCGCGCCGGCCGCCTGGGTGCCCAACATGCGGGGCAGCTTGTCGATGAGGCCATCGCGGTGGTACTCGGTGTAACCCCGCCAATACGCGGTGATGTTGCCGGCGTTGCCGACCGGAAGCGCGTGGATGTCGGGTGCGTAGCCCAGCGCGTCGACGATCTCGAACGCCGCTGTCTTCTGGCCTTCAATGCGCACCGGATTCACCGAGTTGACCAGGGCGATCGTCGGGAAATCGTTGGTCATCTTGCGGGCCAGCTCCAGACAATCGTCGAAATTGCCGTCGATCTGGATGATCTTGGCGCCGTGCATGACCGCTTGCGCCAGTTTGCCCATCGCGATCTTGCCCTGCGGAATGAGCACCGCGCAGGTGATGCCGGCGCGGGCGGCGTAGGCCGCCGCCGATGCCGAGGTGTTTCCGGTCGAGGCGCACAACACCGCTTGCTGACCGCGGGCCAGCGCGTCGGTGACGGCCATCGTCATGCCGCGGTCCTTGAAGGATCCGGTGGGGTTGAGGCCCTCGACTTTGAGATGGATTGTGCAGCCGGTCTTCTCGGACAGCCGCGGCGCCGGGATCAGCGGGGTGCCACCCTCGAACAGCGTGACCGGGGTCCAGTCGTCCCCCACCGGCAACCTGTCCCGGTACGCGGCTATCAGGCCGGGCCAGGGCCGGTGCACGGCTGTCTTCGGGACGGTCATTCGTCGGTCCCTTCCAGGCGCAGCACGCTCGCCACACTCTGGACGACGTCCAGATCGGCCAGTGCCTCAACGGTTTCCGACAGCGCGGCGTCGGTGGCCCGGTGGGTGACCACCACGATCCGGGCGCCCACCCGTTGACCGCCTTCGTCCACGACGCCTTCCTGACGCACTTCGGCGATGCTCACCTCGCGTTTACCGAATTCGGCCGCCACCGCCGACAACACGCCGGGCTTGTCCGCGACATTCATGCTGACGTAGTAACGAGTTTCGATGAATCCCATTGGTGCCACCGGAAGTTGAGCGTACCTGGACTCGCGCGGGCCCCGGCTGCCGAGCACCCGGTTACGTGCCGCCATCACCAGGTCACCGGTGACCGCCGACGCGGTGGGCGCACCGCCGGCACCCTGGCCGTAGAACATCAGCCGCCCCGCCGCCTCAGCCTCGACAACCACCGCGTTGAACGCACCGTTGACCGATGCCAGTGGATGCGAGAGCGGCACCAGGGCGGGATAGACACGAGCCGAAACCCGTTGCTGCCCTTCGTCGGTGGTGATTCTCTCGCAGATCGACAGCAGCTTGATGGTGCAGCCCAGGGATTTGGCGGACTCGAAGTCGTCCGGGGTGATCTTGGTGATGCCCTCGCGGTAGACGTCGTCGGCGGTGACCCGGGTGTGGAAGGCGATGGATGCCAGGATCGCCGCCTTGGCCGCGGCGTCGTAACCCTCGACGTCGGCGGTGGGGTCGGCTTCGGCGTACCCGAGCGCACTGGCGTCGGCCAGGGCCTGCTGATAGTCGGCCCCGGTACTGCCCATCTCCGAGAGGATGTAGTTCGTGGTGCCGTTGACGATGCCGGCGACCCGCAGCACGGTGTCCCCGGCCAGCGACTGGGTCAGCGGACGAATGACGGGGATCGCTCCGGCGACCGCCGCCTCGAAGTAGAGGTCGACCGCCTCGCGTTCGGCGGCGGCCGCCAGTTCACCGCTGGCGATGGACATCAACGCCTTGTTCGCCGTCACGACGGACTTGCCGTGCTCGAGGGCGGCCAGGATCGCCTTGCGCGCCGGCTCCACCGGACCCATCACTTCCACCACGATGTCGACGTCGTCACGGCAGACGAGCTCGTCGATGTCGTCGGTGAGAAGTTCGATCGGCACCCCACGGTCCGCCGCGACGCGGCGGACTCCGACCCCGCGCAGCACCAGCGGCGCACCGATGCGGCCGGCCAGGTCGTCGGCACTATCGTTGATGATGCGCACGACTTCGCTGCCGACCACCCCCAACCCGAGTACCGCTACGCCGACGGCCTTTTCGTCTTTGTCGTGATCGGGCACGGTCACCTCACTTCCAGACTCAGCAGATCGTCGACCGTTTCGCGACGCAGGATCAAGCGGGACTCCCCCGCTCGCACCGCGACCACCGCGGGACGACAGATCATGTTGTAACGACTCGACAGGGAATAGCAGTAGGCGCCGGTGGCGGCCACGGCGACCAGGTCACCCGGGCCCACGTCGTCGGGCACCCACGTGTCGCGCACCAGGATGTCGCCGGTCTCGCAATGCTTTCCGACCAGGCGGGCCGCGGTGGCGGGCGCATCGCTGAGCCGCGAGACCAGCCGCACGTCGTACTGGGCGTCGTACAGGGCGGTGCGGATGTTGTCGCTCATGCCGCCGTCGACGCTGACATAGCGCCGGTGTGCACTCGCGCTCACGTCGACGTCCTTGACCGTGCCGACCTCGTAAAGCGTGATGGTGCCCGGACCGGCGATGGCACGTCCGGGTTCCACGACCAGCCTGGGCGTGGGAAGCCCGACGGCCGCCGACTCGTTGTGGACGATGGCGCTCAGCTTGTCGGCAAGCTCGGCGATCGGCGGCGGATCATCCGGCGCCAGGTACGAGATCCCCAGGCCGCCACCGAGATCCACCGTCGATATCTGCGCGGTCTTGTCGACGCCGAATTCGGCGACGATGTCGCGCAGCAGCCCGATCACCCGGTGTGCGGCGATCTCGAAGCCGGCGACATCGAAGATCTGTGAACCGATATGGCTGTGCAGGCCGACCAGCCGGAGGTGATCGGCGGCGAACACCCGCCGCACCGCCGCCATCGCCGCGCCGCTGGCCACCGAAAGCCCGAACTTCTGGTCTTCGTGTGCGGTGGAGATGAACTCGTGGGTGTGCGCCTCCACGCCGACGGTGAGCCGGACCAGGACATCCTGGACGATGCCCGCCTCACCGGCGACCGCGTCGAGTCGCTCGATCTCGATCATCGAGTCCAGGACAACATGGCCGACACCGGCTTTCACCGCGGCGGTCAGCTCGGCTACCGATTTGTTGTTGCCGTGCAATGTGATTCGTTCCGGCGGGAAGCCCGCGTTGAGGGCGACGGCCAGCTCACCGCCCGAGCACACGTCCAGGGACAAGCCTTCCTGTTCGATCCAGCGGGCGATTTCGCTGCACAGGAACGCTTTTGCGGCGTAGTGCACATTGGCGCCCCCACCGAACGCGACGGCGGTCTCTTGGCAGCGGGACCGGAAGTCGTCCTCGTCGATGACGAACAACGGCGTCCCGTACTGCTGGGCGAGGTCGGTGAGTTTGACACCGGCAACCGAGGCAATGCCGTCTTCATCGCGAACGGTGTTGCGCGGCCATACATTCGGCGCCAGCCGCAACAGCTCTTCGGCCGACTGCGGGCGCGGTGGGCTGCTGGCGGGCCGGGTGTCCTCGGCGTGCCGGGGTCCGGCGGGATGAACGTTCACATTCTCTCCGGGGCGCTGACTCCGAGGATGGCCAATCCGTTGGCGACGACCTGGCGGGTCGCCTGGCACAGCGCCAGTCGCGCGGTGTTCAGGTCGGTGGGTTGTTCGTCGCCCTGCGGCAGGATCCGGCACGCGTCGTAGAACCGGTGGTAGTCACCGGCCAGGTCTTCCAGGTAGCGGCAGATGCGGTGCGGTTCACGCAGGGCCGCCGCGGTGTTGAGCACCCGCGGGAACTCGCCGATGGTGCGCAGCAGGGTGCCTTCTTTCTCGTGGCTCAACAGGTCGAGATGCGAGGTGTCCGCGGCGAGGCCGAGTTCGGCGGCGTTGCGGGCCAGTGCGGAGAGCCGGGCGTGCGCGTATTGCACGTAGTAGACCGGGTTTTCGTTGGATGCCGAGGACCACAGTGCCAGGTCGATGTCGATCGGGGTGTCCACCGAGGAGCGGATCAGGCTGTACCGGGCGGCGTCGACGCCGATGGCCTCGACCAGGTCGTCGAGGGTGATCACGGTGCCCGCCCGCTTGCTCATCTTCACCGGTTGGCCCTCGCGGACCAGGTTGACCATCTGCCCGATCAGTACCTCGACGGTGGCCGGGTCCTCGCCGAAGGCGGCCGCAGCGGCCTTGAGGCGGGCGATGTAGCCGTGGTGGTCGGCGCCGAGCATGTAGATGCACAGGTCGAATCCGCGCTGCCGCTTGTCCAGGTAGTAGGCCAGATCGCCGGCGATGTAGGCGGGGATACCGTCGCTCTTGATCACCACGCGGTCTTTGTCGTCACCGAAAGCGCTGGTACGCAACCAGGTTGCGCCGTCTTTCTCGTAGATGTTGCCGGTGTCCCGGAGTTTCGCGATGGCCTGGTCCACCCGGCCGCTGGTGTGCATCGAGTCTTCGTGGGTGTACACGTCGAAATCGGTGCCGAACTCGTGCAGCGACTCCTTGATGTGGGCGAACATCAGGTCGACACCGATCTGGCGAAAGGTCTCGTGCATCTCGGCGTCGGGCAGGCTCAGCGCCTCGGGCGCCTTCTGCAGCACCTGCGCGGCGATGTCATTGATATAGGTCCCGGCGTAGCCGTCGGCCGGCGCCGGCTCCCCCTTGGCCGCGGCGACCAGGGAGTTGGCGAACCGGTCGATCTGCGCGCCGTGGTCGTTGAAGTAGTACTCGCGGACCACGTCGGCGCCCTGGGTGGTGAGCAGCCGGCCCAGCGCGTCACCGACGGCCGCCCAGCGGGTGCCGCCGATGTGGATGGGTCCGGTCGGGTTGGCCGAGACGAATTCCAGGTTGATCCGCTGGGCTGTCAGCGTTCCGGAGTGGCCATATCGGTCGCCTGCGTCGATGACGTCGTTGACGATCTTGGCCTGTGCCGAGGCCTCGAGGCGCATGTTGATGAAGCCGGGACCGGCCACCTCCGCCGAGGCTATGCCGTCGGCCTGCGTCAGCGCTTCGGCGAGCCATCCGGCCAGCTCACGCGGGTTGGCGCCGACCTTCTTGGCGAGTTGCAGGGCCAGGTTGGACGCGTAATCGCCGTGTTCGGGATTACGCGGGCGCTCCACGGTGACCGCCTGAGGCAACGCGGACACGTCGAGGTCGTGCTCGTCAAGCACCGCGGTAGCGGTGGTTTTGAGCAGCTCAGCGAGGTCGGCGGGGGTCACGAGCGTCCATCCTATTGGCTGGGGGGCCCGCGCCCCGAATCCATTGCCGGTGCTCGGCCGGTCACCGTGATGCGCTACTCTGGCGGGGCCCAATGGCGCAGCGTTCCGCTAGTGCGCCCCCGTAGCTCAGGGGATAGAGCGTCTGCCTCCGGAGCAGAAGGCCGCAGGTTCGAATCCTGCCGGGGGCACCCTTCAAACACCGTCTGACCTGGTTCTAAGCGAATCGCCTCGACTCGGACACTCTCGAAAACGAGCTCGGTGTCACGACGATGTCACAACCGCGCCCATACTCTGCCCGGCAGCGCGCAGCGCGGCGTACTGGCCCTGGGCGTACAGGCGTGCCGTGATCGAGGCGTCGGCGTGACCGAGCCACTTCGCGATGACCGCCAGCGGCACTCCGCGCAGATGCATCGCGGTTCCGCAGGAATGGCGGGCATCGTGCAGCCGAATCGGGCGCACTCCGGCGGCCTTGGCCAGCTTGAGCCACATCCGCGTGAGCGTGTCAGGTGTGTATAGCTCCCCTATCTCGTTCACCGCGACGTAGCCGCTGTCTCGGTGCGCCGGCCCGAGCGAGAGCCGCGCTGGATACGCCTGAATACGGAAAAACTATTCGCAGGCCAGTTGCAGGCGTTCGAGGCGGCGCACGAGGAGGCTCGGCAGCCACCGCCCAGTGTCAGCCGCATCGATCTTCGACGTGCGGTCAACAAGCTGACCGAGCACGATCTGAGCCTCCAACCGAGCGAGCGTCGCTCCGACGCAGAAGTGCGCGCCCTTGCCGAATGTGATGTGGTTCTTTGCGGCCGGCCGGTCGAGTCGAAATTCGTCGGGATCGTCGAAGTGCGACGGATCGCGGTTGGCCGCCCCCCATAACAGCAGAAGGCGCGAATCCGCCGAGAGGTCCACACCGCACAGTGTGGTGTCTTTGACGACGTGACGATAGTGACCCCGAAACGGCGGCTCGTATCTCAATACCTCTTCAAGAAACGCGCCGAGCAGCTCCGGTTGATCGCGCACACGCGCTTGGATATCAGGGCGAGTCGACAAAATCCAAGCCGCGGAACCGATTAACGACGCTGTGGACTCACCACCCGCACTGAACAAGATGATCATCATCGCCTGCGCGGTGAGCTCTTCCAACTCACCCGATGCGCACGCCACGGCCAAATCGCCGAGCAAGTTGTCCTGCGGGTCGGCAGCTGCCTGTCGAAACTGATCGGTGATGTATGCCGCGAGTTCCATCACGGCGACGCCAGCAGCGGTGAGCTGATCTCGGCTGACAAGACCCTCGACCATCTGGGTCGCCGAATATCCCCAACGCACAAGGTTGTCGATGTCGGCATCCGGGACACCGATGATCCGCCCCACGATCATCATTGGCAGTCGATTCGCCATGGCGCTCATCCATTCGATGCGCCCGTTTCCCATGTTGGCATTCCAGAGCCGCTCGGCTGTTTCAGCGATGAACGGCTCGAAGGCACGGATACGCTTGGCTGCCAGCTGCGGAAGCAACGCTTTCCGGTGCACTGCATGCGCGGGCTCGTCGGCAGTGGCCAGCACATGGCTCTTTCCGCCTAACCCTTCCATCTCGAAAGCGCCCACTTCGCCGCCAGGCTGATAGGTCATCGTCGCGGTCAGATTCGAGGAAAAGTCTTCGGGTCGAGCAACGGCGTCGTTGACAGCATCCCAGCTGCACAACGCATAGAACCCGGAATTGCCAATCTGATGCACCGGCGCTGTGTCCAACATGCGCCGGTAAAGAGGGTAAGGGTCTTGAATGCACTCATCATCAAACAACTCGATGCCGAGTTGGCCCTTGCGTGACGTCATTTCTCCACGCTGATCGGTGTCGCCGGAGCGCGTCAACTAGCTCCGAGAAGTTGAAACCGCTGCGAGATCCGTCGCGTGGCGGCCGTCTCACACTGCACCCTGTAACCTGCATCGACGCTGAAATCTGCTGCTGATTTTGTCTCAACCCTGAGACGATATGAATACTGGTTCGAAAGGAATATATCCGTGGTTCGAGACGATTGGCTGCTGGGTGGCGAGCGGCGTACGGCAGCCGCAGACCGCATCTATGCCGCTGCCACCGACCTCGTTTTACGGGACGGACTGGAAGCCTTGGAGATGGACGCCTTGGCTGCACGAGTGCACTGTTCGCGGGCGACGATCTACCGCTACGCCGGAGGCAAAGCCCAGATCCGCGACGCCGTTCTGCTCCGACTTGCGGCCCGCATCGTCGACTCGGTGCGACGCGCCGTGAAAGACCTGAGTGGCACCGAGCGAGTGGTAAAGGCAATCACTGTCGCACTCGAACACATCCGATCGGACCCGATGCGCCAAATGATGATGGGGTTGAGCGCCGGTCGTGATCTGACCGAGCTTCCGTCGTCGCCGGTGCTGGTCCGGCCCGCCGCCGACCTCACCGGCATGACCGACGACGACCCGCAGGCGGCCCAATGGATCGTCCGGGTCGTCATGTCGCTGGCGGTTTGGCCAATCGGCGGCAGCGAGGCGGAACACCAGATAGTGGAGCGCTTCATTGCACCAGCATTCAACTGACGGATGACTTCGGCACTGTCAGCCGGGCTCGTGTCGCTGTCACGACGTTGTCCACAACTCAACCGAAACTCCTCGGCGAAAAGCCGCGAACCCCTGTGGACTCGTGCAGCCTGATGCCGCACGTCAGGGCGATGATTAAGCTGTCGCTGCGACACCGAACGCCACAGACCGCCCTGAACGCTTCTGGGCTGCCTCCGGAGCAGAAGGTCGCATTTTCGAATCCTGCCGGGGGCACCATCTCGCCGCAGGTCACCCTCACACCGTCGGCAACCGCATGACGTAGCCGGCCTCCAGCGCCGCCCACAGTGCGCCATCCGGACCGATCGCCAGCCCGTGCGGCTCGCTGCCGGACGGCAGATCGATCACCGTGACCTCTCCGTCGGCGCTGACGCCGGCGAATCGGTCGGAGCCCCACAGGCTCACCCACACACCCCCGGTCGGATTGGCGATCACCGCGTGCGGCTTGCCGGGCAACTCGAGTTCCTGGATGGCGTCGTCGACCGGGATGCGGCCGAGCTTGCCGGACCGGATCTCGGTGAACCACACGGCGTCGTCGTGCGTGGCGGCGATGCCGACGGGACCGGCGCCCGGAGTAGGCGCGTCACGGAGCGTCAGTTCGCCCGACGGCTGCAGCCTGCCGATCGCATTGGCCTGATTCAACGTGAACCACAGCGCGCCGTCGGGTCCGGCGGTGATCATCGAGGGCATGCCGCCGGGGGCCGCCACCTCGGTGACCACGCCGTCAACGTCGATCCGGCCCACCACGCCCGACGTCATCGCGGTGAACCACAGCGCCCCGTCCGGACCCGCGACGATGCCGAACGGTGCACTGCCGCTCGCCAATTCGAACTCGGAAAGGTCGCCGTCGATGGTGATGCGCCCGATCCGGTCGTCACCGCTGCGGGTGAACCACAGCGCGCCGTCGGGTCCGGCGACGATGATCGACGGCTTGCATTGTGGTGCAACCGGATACACGTCGAGGCCGCCGTCGCCCGTCACCCGGGCGATTTCGCCGCTGTGCACCAGCGTCACCCACATCGCGCCGTCGGGTCCTGCGGTCAGCGCATACGGCCCGCCCGGGACGGGGACTTCGATGATGCGATTCACGTGCGCGCGCCTAAACCGTTTCAGGACTTGGCGCTTCGCCGAACCGGGCCAATACCAGCGTCGCCACCACAGCAACGGCCAACCCCGCGGCCACCATCCACCCCAGGCCGTCACGGGTACGGTCACCGAGCCATACGACGCCGATGACCGCAGGCAGCACGGTCTCACCGACGACCATCCCGGCCACAGCCGTCGTGACCGATCCGCGGTGCAGGGCGGAGGTGAGCAGCAGAAAACCTGCGGCTCCCCCGGCGGCGCTCGCATACAGGGCCGGGTTGGCGTAGAACGAGGCCTTGGTCGGATCGATCGAATCGATCAGGTTCACCCCCACCTCGACCAGGCCGAAGCCGGTGCCCGCGCTGAAGCCGAGAGCAAGTGCGCGCGGGCGGTCGGGCAACTGGCCGGCCGCAGCCCCGGCGATGAAAACCACTGCGACGACACCCAGCAACGCCCAGGCCAGTCCCGCCGGGCCGTGCCCCTCGCCCTCCGGCCCCGCCGCGATTCCGAGCAACGCCAAGCCCACGCATACCACGCCCACCGCAGTCCACTCGGCCCGTGACAGTCGGGCCGACAACAGCCATGCGGCCACAATCGCGCTCACGGCGATGGAGGCGGCCAACGCGGCGGCGACGACGTAGATGGGGACCAACCGCAGCGCGACGACCTGTAATGCGAAACCGAGCCCGTCAAGAGCGATGCCCACCAGGTAGCGCCATTGCCGCAGGGCGCGCATCAGCAATACCGCGTCGACACCCGAACCGCTGCCCGCTTCCACCGACCGGGCCGCCATGGCCTGCAACACCGACGCCGTTCCGTAACACACCGAGCAGCCCAGGGCGAACAGCAATCCGATCAGCACCTCCCGACCATACGAGAGCCAGAACCTATTGCGTTAGTTTGCTCATGCGCTCACGATCAGTTCAGCGTCAATTGAACGAGGGCCGACATCATGACCATCTCTCGCGTTGTGCTCGCGGCCACTTTCGTGGTCTCCCTCGGGCCGGTCGTCACAGTGGCCACGCCCGGTGCAGCCTCGGCGTCAGCCTTACCTGACGGCACATACCGGTTCGACTTCGACGGCAGCAAGCAGACGGTCGACGGTGCCCCGACGCCGACCGGCTCGCACTCAACGCTGATAGCGATGCGCTCCGCATGCCCGGGGTCGGGTTGCGTCGCGACGGCATGGGACACCTCGATCGGTCCGACATGGCTGCAGCCACCCGAGGAAGGGGCGCTCGTCTTCCGTGAGAACCGTGACCAGTGGGTGGCGACCCGGTGGAAGATGTTCACCTGCAACAACACCATGAAGCAGGGAACGGAAACCCTTGCCTTCCAGGTGAAGCCGGACGGGACGTTCGTGGGGGTGAGCACCCAACTGGAGGCGCCGTGCCCCCCGATAGTCATACCGTTCACCGCCACTCGGGTGGGTGACGTGGCACCGGACGTCCAGGTGGCCGACCCGAATACCGCGTAGGGAGTGGGCACCAAAGGTCACGGCGGGCGCTCCAATCATGTTGAGATGAGCTGTAACTCGCAGCACCAGGCTGGACCAGGGAAATAGGAGTCGACTGGCGGCCGGGACCTGGCGCTGTTCGCCTTAAGCCCAGCCGAAGCCCAGGGCCGGATCAGCCGGACTGGCCGGGTTGACCGTCGGCACCCGCAGCGCCGAAACCGCCGGCGTTTCCGGCGTTGCCGGGTGTGGGCCCGTCGCCGCCGGCCCCGCCCGCACCGCCGACGCCACCGCCACCGCCCTGCCCGCCGGCTCCGCCCGCACCGGCGCTGCCTGACTGGCCGATGAGTCCGCCGGCACCACCGGCGCCGCCTGACCCGCCATTCCCGCCGGTACCGCCGTCACCTCCCGCGCCACCATTGCCACCGTCGCCCGGGTGGGTCAAACTCCAACCACCCTGCCCGCCGGCGCCGCCGCCGGCACCTCCGCCCCCAACACCGCCGGTGCCACCGATACCGCCGGCACCACCGTTACCCACCAGGAGGCCGCCACGACCGCCTGCGCCGCCGGTTCCGCCGATGCCACCTGCACCCGCGAGGTTGGCGCCGCTTCCACCGTCGCCACCGTTGCCGCCGGCTCCGCCGATGGAACCGATACCGCCCTTACCGCCCGCACCGCCAACTGCACCGGTGCCGCCACGGCCCCCGGCACCTCCGTTGCCTCCGGTGGAGGCGTTACTCGATGCGACTCCACCGTCGCCGCCGGCACCCCCCACACCGCCCGCGCCTCCATCGCCACCGTTACCGCCGTTGCCTCCGAAAGTGAGGTCGGTCGGCTGCAAACCGACAGCTGAGCCGCCTTTACCGCCCTGCCCGCCGGCTGCGCCGGCACCGCCGTCACCTCCGTTTCCACCGTTACCGCCGGTCACGATGCCCTTCGAATTGGCCTGACCCCCGGGTCCGCCGTCTCCCCCGCCCTGCCCGGCAGTGGCAACGCCGGAGGCACCCGGCTCACCGGGGATCCCATTGACGCCACCATTAAGACCGGCAGATCCGTTCTGGGCCTGGCTGGTTTGGTCAGGCCCGGGGTTCACCCCATCGAGTCCGACCGCGCCCACACCGCCGGCCCCGCCGGCTCCGCCGTTGCCGAACATTCCCGCGTTGCCGCCGGTGCCGCCGACACCACCGATGCCCAGAGCACCCGCAACACCACCCGCCCCGCCGGCACCAGCGTCGCCCCAGAGGACGCCGCCGCTACCGCCTGCGCCTCCGGCGCCACCGTTGCCGAACAGTGGGCCACCACCCGCACCGCCGACACCGCCGGCACCGAAGAGACCCACCGCCGAACCGCCAATGCCGCCGGATCCGCCGATGTTGTTGCCACTTCCGCCGGCCCCTCCGGCGCCGCCATTACCGAAGAGCAGCCCGCCAGCACCTCCGGCCCCGCCCGCCAAACCCGGACCGGCCGCCGTACCGGCCACCGCGCCGTTCCCGCCATTGCCGATCAACCCGGCGGCGCCGCCGTTACCGCCGGCCTGATTGAGGCCTCCCGACCCTCCGTTGCCGCCATTGCCGTACAAGATCCCGCCCGGCCCGCCGTTTTGGCCCGTTCCCGCAAGCCCGTCGGCGCCGTTGCCGATCAGCGGACGACCCAGCAGCGCCTGCGTCGGCGCATTGATCGCACCCAGCAAAACCTGCTCGATGTTGAGGGCCTCAGCATCGGCATACGAGCCGGCAGCCGACGCCAACGTGTGTGTGAATTGTTGGTTCAAGGCGAGCCACCTGGCGCTGACGGCCTGGTAATCGCGCGCATGCGAACCGAACAGCGCCGCGACTGCCACCGACACCTCATCCCCTGCGGCAGCCACCAGGTCGACCGTCTGGGTCGCCGCGGCGGCGTTGGCCGTATTCAGAGCCGAGGCGATACCCGTCGCATCCGCGGCCGCCGAGCCCATCAGCTCAGGAATAGCAATCACAAAAGACACCACAAGACCTCCCACTCCCGCCCGCTGCAAGGAGCAGATCGTAGCTCCGTTATGGCGCGGCAATACACGGAATGGATTAATTGTTTCTCGCAACGTCAATGCGCATCGGTTGGCACCAGGGAAAAGCCGCAACCGCACGCGCGCAACGCTTCTCGCGGTGGTCACGGCTTCTAGAAGCGCATTCCGAAAAGGCGTGTTGACCGCGCAATTGGCGTTCGGATGGGACCCGTCGAAAATAACGACCCATCGGGGGTGTGATGCAGCGCTCGTCAAACCAGTCGAACTCCGCGCCGCTGCACACGGCAGCCTCCCGCGAAGTTGGTTTCGTGGCGACCAGAGGCCGAGAAGACGGTTCATTATCTTCTGAATACAGAAAATACTGTACTATCCGGACATGGAGACGCTGACCCACGTCGACGCGTTGGCCCGCCTCGGTCACGCCCTGTCCGACAACACCCGAACCCGCATCCTGCTGCGGCTCAATCGTGAGCCGAGCTATCCCGCGGAACTGGCCGACCGGCTCGGCGTATCCCGCCAGATCCTGTCGAACCATCTGACATGCCTGCGCGGATGCGGCCTCGTCGTCGCGATACCCGAAGGGCGTCGCGTGCGTTACGAATTGGCCGATCAACGCATCAGTCACGCGCTGGACGACTTGATGGGACTGGTGCTGGCCGTCGACCCGGACTGCGTCTGCCCCGGCACCGAGGGCAGTGCCTGCGGGTGCGAATGACTACCGTCGCACGGCGCCAACAACTTTCGCGTCGCATCCGGCGGCTCGTGGCTACCACGATCAGCTACAACCTCGTCGAGGCGATCGTCGCGATGACGGCGGGCACGGTGGCCGATTCGACGGCCCTGATCGGGTTCGGACTCGACTCGGTGATCGAAGTGTCCTCAGCAGCGGCGGTGGCATGGCAGTTCGCCGGCCACGACCACGAAGCGCGTGAGCGGATCGCGCTGCGCGTCATCGCGTTTTCCTTCTTCGGGTTGGCCATGTACGTGACGGTCGAGTCGATCCGGTCGCTGGTGGGCAAAGGCGAAGCACGGCCGTCCACACCGGGAATCATCCTCGCGGCGGTAAGCCTGGTGGTCATGCCGGTGCTGTCGTGCGCGCAGCACCTAGCCGGCCGCGAACTCGGGTCGCTCTCGGCCGTGGCCGACTCGAAGCAGACGCTGCTGTGCACCTATCTGTCGGCCGTCTTACTCATCGGCCTACTCCTCAACAGTGCTTTCGGCTGGGCGTGGGCCGACCCGCTCGCGGGTCTGGTGATCGCCGGTATCGCCGTCAGAGAGGGAATCAACGCGTGGCGGGGCGACGCTTGTTGCGCGGCGCCCGTCCGGGACGAATCCGATGCGGTGGAACAGGATTGCGGCTGCTGCGACGACTGACGGCTTCGACTCGTCCGGTACGACATGCAACCCCCCGCTGTATCCACTTGTAGCCGCGGCATCGCCAGCACAACTCGGACTTCAGGCGGCAACGTGCGGACCTACATGACCCTTACGACACTTGGCTTACTGTGCCGCGCCTGGCTCAGCGCAGCACCCTGCCCCATTGCCAACTTGCATGACACGTTCACCCTCACGCCGGTCGGCTAGAGGCTGGGCCGGTGGCGCGTGCTGTGTACGACCGAGGAGAGTGCTGCAGCGGCGCACGATTGCGGCCGCACCGACGATTAGCGGTTTCGCGCAGGATGATCCTAACTCGGGACCCCGCCGACTCTCCGCGCGAATCGTCCGGATAGTAGTTTCTTATGAACCGCTTGTAAAAATATTTTGAGCTGCGCTTTCGCCGATATTCTTCAGCCACGTTGTCCATCGGCAACGACGCCGTGACAGGAGGGGAAATGATGTGGCCGCACTTGCCTCTGGCAGCAGTTGCGTTATTATCCGGCGGCCTGGTCGCCGTATCCCCGGTAGCCCGGGCCGAAGCCCCCGCGGCCGACGGCGTCTACGCCTACATGGAAGGCGCCGCCGCGGCGGGAACGTGGACCATCAGAACCACGTGCAGCCCTGGTTGCGTCGCCCACGTAACGACCACCCCTGGTCATGGATTCACCGCCCCTCTGGTCAACGGCCACCATGTGGTGACGCGGACCGTGCCCGAAGGCGTCACCTGTCCCTCGTACTTCCTGGGTGATAACGGCTCATCATGGGGAGGCGGCACCTACCCGGTCACCGTCCGTCAATGGTGGGACCCGGTCAGCCTCGCCGGCGATGTGGACTTCCTGGAAAGCCCGGCACCCTGCGGCATCCCCAACCCGCATAACAGCTTCACGCTGGTCAAGATCGCCTAGCGGCCGCCTGACCGAACGCCGGGCCCGTCGTCGAGCCTGAAATCCAGCAGCGAAAGTGCGAGTGGAAGCCTGCGGATTTGCAGGTCCGGCGAAACGAGCCCGCACGACAAGAATTCTCCAAGAGCTCCTCTGCAAGCTTCTCTGCAATACCCCGCTTCGGCGGTGGAGACGCACACAGAGGGGACCAGACCATGACGAACCGTTCACGCCGCCACCTACGGCCGGTACGGGATGTCGCCGCACCGGCGCTGCAGTTCCGCACCATCCACGGCCACCGCCGCGCCTTCCGCATCGCCGGGTCCGGCCCGGTCGTCGTGCTGCTGCACGGCGTGGGTGACAGCTCCACGACGTGGGAACCGGTGCATGCCAAGCTTGCGCAGCGATTCACCGTTATCGCCCCGGACATGCTGGGCCACGGCGAATCGGACAAGCCGCGTGCCGACTACTCCCTGGCGGCCTTCGCCAACGGACTGCGCGACCTGCTGACCGCCCTCGAAATCGACCGCGTCACCCTCGTCGGGCATTCCCTGGGGGGCGGTCTGGCAGCGCAGTTCGCCTACCAGTACCCCCAGTTCGTCGAACGTGTCGTCCTGGTGAGCGCCGGCGGCGTGACGAAGGACGTAAGCATCGCGTTGCGCTTGGCGGCAATGCCGATGGGCGCCGAAGCACTCTCGGCGTTGCGGCTGCCCGGTGCGGTCCCCGCCCTGGGACTGGTCAGCCGCGCCGTCGGCAGCGTCGTGGGTTCCACCCGATTCACCCGCGACGTGGCCAGCCTGCCCCGGCTGGTGGGAGGGTTGAGCAAGCCCGGTGCCGTGGAGGCCTTCGCCCGCACGCTGCGCGCGGTGGTCGACACCCGCGGACAGTACGTGACGATGCTGGACCGGACCTACCTCATGCACGACCTTCCGGTGCAGATCATCTGGGGCGAGGACGACCTGATCATCCCGGCAAGCCACGCCCAGCTGGCCCACCAGCAGATTCCCGGCTCGCGCCTGGAGATCTTCGAGGAGTCCGGGCACATGCCGCACGGTGACCACCCGGACCGCTTCGTGGAAGTCATCGAGCGATTCATCGACGAGACGGTGCCCCACCAGCACCAACCGGAGCTGATGCTCAAGGCGCTCCAATCGGGTGTCCGTCACTACCCCGATGACGTCTCGGTCGAGGTCACGTCGGATCTGGCATAGCGCTAAACGGCACGCCCAGTCTCCTCGAACACCCTCGCCCTGACGGCACGGCATGATGGCGTCATGGCTGTGCGGCCGCGCTCCGACACGATGGCAGACATCGGGTATGAGCGCTTGCCCGCGCTCCGATGGGTAGCCGTGGCCGGCGCCGCCCTCGGTGCCGTGCTGTACTCCAACTGGATACTCGAGATCTTCTTCACCCGCACGCTGCCCGATCCGGACCTCTACATCAGTGAGCTTTCCGCGGCGGATCAACCGTACGGCGAGTGGTTTCGCGGCTGCGATCGGGCCTCGGCCGTCGTGCTCCTCGTCGCGACCGCCGCTGCCCTGGCCGGCGTGCGGGGCGGCCGGTGGAGCAAGGCAGGATGGTCGGCGCTCGGCGTTTTCGCCGTGGCGACGGCCTTGGACAGCACGGTGTGGACGCTGGTGTGCGCACCCAGTTCGAACGCCGCATGCGCAGCCCGCGAGGCTTCGGGCACGGTGCCGCTGAGCCACCAGCTGCATTGGCTCAGTAGCGGCCTGGCGCTGGCCGCGGCGATCGCGTCGCTACTGGCTTTCGCCATCGCCGATCACCGTGAACGCGCCTCAGTGCCGATATCCCGAACCGGGCTTTTCATGTTGGCGGCGCTGGTCGGAACCGCGATCTGGACCGGTGTCGCGATCCTCATCGACAGCACCGACGCCGTCGGCATGGTGGGCATTGCAC
>NZ_JCALCX010000020.1:0-123523 GCF_059812565.1 Mycobacterium sp. NGS49
TCTCAATACGCCCCTCTCTGCCCGGTAATTCTCAACCGGAGGTGCGCGCGTTACCGAGATCGACACGCCAGCCATTGCAGCGACGTCTGCCGGGGAAACCCGCAGCGGGCTCGGCCGTGCCACCGCGGAAACCAGCCGCGTTCAGGCACGGCAAGCGCAGGGACGACTCGCGCCGCTGCCAGGGGAACCTGGCCGGCGGGCACAGGTGCAGCTTCAGCCGCCCTTGAGACGCACGGCCAGGTACTCGGCGACCTTGTCGAGGGTCACGCGATCCTGCGTCATGGCGTCACGCTCGCGCACGGTCACGGCGTTGTCCTGGAGGGAGTCGAAATCCACAGTCACGCAGTACGGGGTTCCGATCTCGTCCTGCCGACGGTAGCGACGGCCGATGGCGCCGGCGTCGTCGAAATCGATGTTCCAGAATTTGCGCAGCTCGGCGGCCAGATCGCGCGCCCTGGGGCTCAAGTCCGCGTGCCGGGACAGCGGCAGCACCGCCGCTTTGACCGGCGCCAGCCGCGGGTCCAGTCGCAGCACCGTGCGCTTGTCCACGCCGCCTTTGGCATTGGGCGCCTCGTCCTCGGTGTACGCATCGATCAAGAACGCCATGAACGAGCGGGTCAGGCCGGCTGCAGGCTCGATGACATACGGCGTGTAGCGGGTGTCGGTGGCCTGGTCGTAGAACGACAGGTCGGTCCCCGAATGCTTGCTGT
Organism: Mycobacterium sp. NGS49; assembly: GCF_059812565.1. NCBI lineage: Bacteria > Bacillati > Actinomycetota > Actinomycetes > Mycobacteriales > Mycobacteriaceae > Mycobacterium > Mycobacterium sp. NGS49. The sequence goes on from NZ_JCALCX010000020.1 coordinate 711, forward strand.
GCGTCGACAAGTCGAAGTCGGTCCGGTTCGCGACACCTTCCAGCTCACCCCACGGGTTGCCTTGGAAACCGAACTTGTACTCGACGTCGACCGTGCGGTCCGAGTAGTGCGACAGCTTCTCTTTGGGGTGCTCGTAGAGTCGCAGGTTCTCCGGGTTGATACCGAGGTCGATGTACCACTGGCGCCGGGTGTCGATCCAATACTGGTGCCATTCCCGGGCGGTGGACGGCTCGACGAAGAATTCCATCTCCATCTGCTCGAACTCTCGGGTGCGGAAGATGAAGTTGCCCGGGGTGATCTCGTTGCGGAAGCTCTTGCCGATCTGCCCGATGCCGAACGGCGGCTTCTTGCGGGACGTCGTGACGACGTTGGCGAAGTTGACGAAGATGCCCTGGGCGGTCTCGGGGCGCAGATAGTGCAGGCCTTCCTCCGTCTCGATGGGACCCAGGTAGGTCTTGAGCATCATGTTGAACTCGCGGGGCTCGGTCCACTCGCCCTTGGTCCCACAGTCGGGACACACGATCTCGGTCATCGGCACCGAATCTGGATCAATGGCGGGATCGCCCTTCCCTTTCTTCGCGGCGTAGGCCTCCTGCATGTGGTCCTGGCGGTGCCGCTTGTGACAGTTGAGGCACTCGACCAGCGGGTCGTGGAAGACCTCGACGTGGCCGGAGGCCACCCACACCTCGCGCGGCAGGATGATCGACGAATCGAGCCCGACCACGTCGTCGCGACCGGTGACGACCGAACGCCACCACTGCTTCTTGATGTTCTCCTTGAGTTCCACCCCCAGCGGCCCGTAATCCCAGGCCGATTTGGTGCCGCCGTAGATTTCGCCTGAGGGGAAGACGAAGCCGCGCCGCTTGGCCAGGTTGACTACGGTTTCGATGACGGACGCCACGGGGGTGTGCGCTCCCTTCGGAGGGTCTGGCAGACACGGGCAGTGACGACCACTGCCCGCAAATCATCAGTCATGGTAGCGATCGGCGTCCCGGTCTTTGACATGCATCTTCATGCATGTGACAGTGGAGGGCAGCCGCGGGCGGGTCGAAGGCAGGCCCCAGGCACGTCCGAAGCGCTCCTATTGCCGGAATTCAAGAGGTGGTGACTCCAAACGGTGACGTCGCCGTCAACCCCTACCGCCGCCGATGACGAACTGGCCGGCCATCACTCGCACAGTGCCGACGGTCTGGCGGAGCACGCCGACTATCCCACACCACCGCCGCGGGACATTCTCGATGCCGCGGGCGAGTTGTTGCGCGCCCTGGCCGCACCGGTGCGAATCGCCATCGTGCTGCAATTGCGCGAGTCCCAGCGCTGCGTGCACGAATTGGTCGATGCACTCGGTGTGCCGCAGCCGCTGGTCAGCCAGCATCTGAAGATCCTGAAGGCGGCCGGCGTGGTTTCCGGGGAGCGGTCCGGTCGGGAAGTGCTGTACCGGCTTGCCGACCATCACCTCGCCCATATCGTGGTCGACGCGGTGGCTCATGCCGGCGAGGACGCGCCGTGACTTCTTCCAGCGAAGGAACCACCGTCCGTTCCACACGTCAGCGCGCAGCCATCTCCACGCTGCTGGAAACGCTCGACGAGTTCCGTTCGGCCCAGGAACTGCACGACGAACTGCGCCGGCGGGGCGAGAACATCGGCCTGACCACCGTCTACCGCACGCTGCAGTCGATGGCCACGGCGGGCATGGTGGACACACTGCGCACCGATACCGGCGAATCGGTGTACCGCAGATGCTCGGAGCACCACCACCATCACCTGGTGTGCCGCAGCTGCGGTTCCACGATCGAGGTCGGTGACCACGAGGTCGAGGCCTGGGCCGCCGAGGTGGCGGCGAAGTACGGGTACTCCGACGTGAGCCACACCATCGAGATCTTCGGCACCTGCTCGGAGTGCGCCTGACCCTCCGCCGAGCGTGAAGCTGGCCGCACGCTCGGCGCAGATCAGGCCGTGAGCTCACCGCGGATGCGGGCGCCGGTATCGAGAACCAACAGGATCAGCGTGCGTAATGCGTCGTCGGTCAGGCCGGCGCCGGGGAAGTTGTAGCGCAACATCACGTCAGCGGTTTTGGCGTTCCTGGTGCCCTTCTCCAACAGGTTCACCGAGCCGAAGTTCACCTCCCGCGCCTGGATGGCCACCCGGTCGCGGACCTTCTTCGTCAACGGCACGTCCCAGGCCAGGACCTGGGTCAGCGACATCAGGTCGAGGTCCTCGACGATGCGCACCACCCGCAAGGAAGCGAACGTGCCGTTGTGGCGGACGGTGAGCGCGCCGTCGGCCTCGGACTCCACCGCGAGGACCTCGCCCAGGACGGCGGCCAGCCGCTCCTGCAGAGTTGTCATCAGGCGCTCCCGAACCGTCGATTACGAGACGCGTACTCCTCGCACGCCGCCCACAGATCGCGGCGGTCATAGTCCGGCCACAGCTTGTCCTGAAAGACGTATTCGGCATAAGCCGCCTGCCACAGCATGAAGTTGCTGGACCGGTGCTCACCCGATGTCCGCAGGAACAGATCCACGTCGGGGATGTCGGGTCGTTGCAGGTGCCGCGAGATCGTCGACTCCTTGACGCGGTCCGGGTTGAGCCGGCCGGCCGCTGCCTCGGCGGCGATTCTTCGGGCAGCTTCCGCAATCTCGGTGCGGCCCCCGTAGTTGACGCAGTAGTTGATGGTGATGACGTCGTTGTTCTTGGTCACTTCCTCGGCGACAGCCAGTTCGTTGATGACGCTGCGCCACAGCCGGGGGGCCGAGCCGACCCAGCGGATCCGGACTCCCATCTCATTGAGGATCTCGCGGCGGCGTCGCACCACGTCGCGGTTGAAACCCATCAGAAAGCGGACTTCCTCGGCCGACCGCTTCCAATTCTCCGTGGAGAAGGCGTAGAGGCTGAGCCACTTGATCCCGATTTCGACCGCGCCACAAGCGATGTCGATCACCACTGCCTCACCCATCTTGTGGCCCTCGGTGCGGCGCAGGCCGCGCTGGGTGGCCCAGCGGCCGTTGCCGTCCATCACGATGGCGACATGATTGGGCAGTTGAGCGGCGGGGATCCGCGGCGCGACCGCTTTCGACGTGTGCTGCGGGGGCCGGCGCGGTCCTCCGCCGGGCGCCGGCGGCAGCGCCGGGAAGACCACGGGCCAAGTCGAGGTATCTGGGAAGGTCGGGTAGTCCTCGGGCGCCGGCGGAAGTTGCGGGAAGTCGGTGGACTTCAGTCGTTCGGCCTTCTTAGCCACACTCGGTATCCTGCCCGATCAGCACGGCATGCTGTTCAGTCAACCCCGCGCGCCGTTCGGCAGCCGTACGATCCACGTGATAGACCCGCTCCACCAGCGGCAGCGTTTTGAGTTGCCGCTCCAGATGCCATTGCAGGTGTGCGGCCACCAATCCGCTCACATAGCTACGGTGCGACGCCGGCGACTGCTCGGCGGCCTCCCAATCGCCGTCGTGCAGCGCGGACATCAGGTCCAGCACACCCAGCGGCGGCGTGGTGGCTCCGGCCGGACGGCAGTGGGCGCAGACGCTACCCCCCGCGGCGATGTGGAATGCGCGATGTGGACCGGGGGTGGCGCAGCGCGCGCACTCGGTCAGGGCCGGCGCCCATCCGGCGGTGCCCATGGCACGCAAGAGGTAGGCATCCAGCAGCAGCTCGCGGGGGCGGCGCCCGTCTGCGACCGCCCGCAGCGCACTCACCGTGAGCCGGTGCAGAGTCGGCGCGGGCGCCCGCTCCTCGCCGGCCAGGCGTTCCGCGGTTTCCAGCATGGCGCAACCGCAGGTGTAGCGACCGTAATCGTTGACGATGTCGGTGGCGAACGCGTCGATGGCGACGACCTGGGTGACGATGTCGAGGTTGCGGCCCGGGTGCAACTGCGCGTCGATGTGCGCGAACGGCTCCAGTCGCGCGCCGAATTTGCTGCGGGTGCGCCGCACCCCCTTGGCCACCGCGCGGACCAGCCCATGATCACGGGTCAGCAGGGTGACGATGCGGTCGGCTTCACCGAGCTTGTGCTGACGCAGCACAACAGCCCGGTCTCGATACAGCCGCATCACAATAGTTTTGCACCCCGCCGCGACATCGCGGGGATCCGCGCCGATAGTCTCGTACCCCGTGGTTGGCGCTTCTGAGTTCGCTGCCGGGGTCGAATTCGGCTCCGGCAAACGGCGTTTTCCCACGTTAACCGACCTGCTCTATCAGTTGGCGACCAGGAAGGTGACGGCCGCCGACCTGGTCCGCCGCTCCCTGCACGCCATCGATGTGAGCCAGTCCACATTGAATGCCTTCCGGGTGGTGCTCACTGAGTCAGCTCTGGCCGACGCCGCGTCGGCCGACCGGCGCCGCGCCGCCGGCGACACGGCGCCGCTGCTGGGCATCCCGATCGCGGTGAAAGACGACGTCGACATCGCCGGCGTCCCCACCGCTTACGGCACCGATGGATACGTCCGGCCCGCCACCCAGGACAGCGAAGTGGTGCGCCGCCTCAAAGCGGCCGGCGCGGTGATCGTCGGCAAGACCAACACCAGCGAACTGGGCCAATGGCCATTCACCAGCGGGCCGGGGTTCGGCCACACCCGAAACCCGTGGTCGCGCCGGCACACGCCGGGCGGATCGTCGGGCGGTAGCGCGGCCGCGGTGGCCGCGGGCCTGGTGACCGCCGCGATCGGCTCCGACGGCGCCGGCAGCATCCGCATCCCGGCGGCGTGGACACACCTGGTGGGCATCAAGCCGCAACGGGGCCGCATTTCCACCTGGCCGGAGCCCGAGTCGTTCAACGGCATCACCGTCAACGGCGTGTTGGCACGCACCGTCGCCGACGCGGCGCTCGTGCTCGACGCGGCCTCGGGCAACGTCGACGGCGACCTGCACAAGCCTCCCCCACTGACGGCCTACGAGTACGTCGGCATCGCCCCCGGTCCGCTGAAGGTCGCATTGTCGACGGGCGTCCCGTACACCTTTTTCCGGTCCAAGCTGCATCCGGAGATTCTGGCCGCGATCGAGAAGGTGGGCGAGCAACTCGAGCTGCTCGGACACACGGTGGTCACCGGTAACCCGGACTACGGCGTGCGGCTGTCGTGGGACTTCCTGGCCCGATCGATGGCGGGCCTGTGGGCCTGGGGAGAGCGGTTGGGTGACGGTGTCGACTGGGATCCCCGCACCTTGTCCAACATGCGAACCGGCCACATGCTGTCGCAGGCGACCCTGCGGACCGCCCGCCGCCACGAGGCAGCCGACCAGCGGCGAGTCGGATCGATCTTCAACATTGTCGACGTGGTCCTGGCACCCACCACGGCGCAACCACCGCCGCCGGCGCGTGCCTTCGACCGGCTGAGCAGCGTGGCCACCGACCGCGCGGTCATCGCCGCGTGCCCGTACGCCTGGCCCTGGAACGTCCTGGGCTGGCCGTCGATCAACGTGCCGGCGGGCTTCAGCTCCGACGGACTGCCCATCGGAGTCCAATTGATGGGACCGGCCAACAGTGAAGGCATGCTGATTTCACTGGCCGCCGAATTGGAGGCCGTCAGCGGCTGGGCGGCCAAACAGCCCGAGGTGTGGTGGAACACCGGGAACAGCACCCCCCCTATCCACTCCGTGCCGGAGCCGCGGCGCTGAACCCTTGAATCGCTTCGGGTTTGGCGGTGGCGCCGGCGGGTAGTTCACCGGCCATCTACCAGATTCCTTCGTTGCCGACCGGCGGTGTGACGCTGGTGGTGTCGCCGCTGCTGGCGCTGCAACAGGATCAGATCGCCGCCATCGAGGAAAGCGGCGCAGGAAGGGCGGTGGCCGTCAACCACGCTGCGCGCCGCCCAGCGCCGACGGAACTGGCAGTCCATCGAAAGCGGCAGCGCAGACTTCGTCTTCGTCTCTGCCGAATAGTTGGCCAACCAGGACGTGGTCGAGAGGTTGCGCCGGGCACGGCTGTAGCTCATCGTGGTCGACGAAGCGCACTGTGTCTCGGCGTGGGGCCACGACTTCCGTCCCGACTATAGGCGCCTCGCCGACGTCTTCGGTCAACTGGGGGAATCGATTCCGGTCGCCGCGCTGACGGCAACCGCATCGGTGGTGGTGCGACGCGACATGATCAGCCGCCTGCGGCTACGCGACCCCGACGTCGTCATCGGCGGTTTCGACCGGCCCAAACTGCGCCTGATTGTGAAACGGTATCTCGACGAGGACGGCAAGCGGGCGGCGGTGATCGATTGGGTCGCCACCCTGCCGGGCCCCGGTTTGTTGGACACCGCCACCCGCAAAGATGCCGAGTACTACGCCGAAGGGATTCCTGCGCGCGGCAACGTCATCCGCTGCGGCGGTGGCCGCGGCGATGCACATGGTGGAACTGCGCCAACGCGTTGATCTCAGTCGGGTCGAGATGATGCGCGGCTACGCCGAAACCTATTCGTGCCGAAGGGTCTCCCTACTCTCCTATTTTGGTCAGCACCTGGCGGACCCGTGCGGCAACTGTGATCGGTGCCTGGCGGCCCGGCGGCTCGATGACGTCGGTATCGAAGCCTCGGCATTGGCGATCGGCAGTACCGTTCGCCACTCCCAGTGGGGTCCGGGCATGGTCATCGGTGGTGCGAGCGCAGCACGGTGCTTTCGACGAGTTCGGTTACCGGACGCTGTCCATGGCGGCGGTGCGTGAAAAGGGTCTAGTCGACGTCATGGTCGCCGGGACCTGACGGTGCGGAAACCGGGCCTGCATCCCGGGCTGGGACCGTCGCGTCGGTCGCGCAAGGCGTTGAGAACGGGAGGAACGCGGCTGACCTGGCGGCACTCGGCGTCAAAACCCAAGTCGGCCAAGCTGTTTGGGGTCGCGCTGCCAGTTCTTGGCAACCTTGACCCGCAGGTCCAGGAAGACCTTGGTGCCCAGCAGCTTCTCGATCTGGTTGCGGGCCGCGGTTCCCACCTCCCGCAGCCGCGCGCCGCCCTTGCCGATGACGATCCCCTTCTGGCTGTCCCGCTCGACGTAGAGCACCGCGTGCACGTCGATCAGGTCGTCACGGTCCTCCCGTGGACTGACCTCATCGATCACCACCGCCAGCGAATGCGGCAACTCGTCGCGCACGCCCTCGAGGGCGGCCTCCCGGATCAGCTCGGCCATCAGCACCTCTTCGGGCTCATCGGTGAGCTCACCGTCGGGGTAGTAGGCCGGACCCGGCGGTAATGCGGCCGCCAGGACGTCGATCAGCACGTCCACCTGTGCGCCCGAGACCGCTGACACCGGGACGATCTCGGCGGCGTCGGGCACCAACTCGCTGACCGCGACCAGTTGCGCGGCTACCCGGTCTTTGGGGACCTTGTCGATCTTGGTCACGATCGCCACCAGGGTCGTCTTGGGAGCCAGTGACCGAATCTGCTCGACGATCCAACGGTCACCCGGGCCGATCGTCTCGTCCGCCGGGATGCACAACCCGATGACGTCGACCTCGGTGTAGGTGTCGCGGACCAGGTCGTTGAGCCGCTTGCCCAGCAGGGTGCGCGGCCGGTGCAGGCCAGGGGTGTCGACCAGGATGATCTGAAAGTGTTCCCGATGCACGATGCCGCGGATGGTGTGCCGGGTGGTCTGCGGACGCATCGAGGTGATCGCCACCTTCGATCCCACCAGCGCGTTGGTCAGCGTCGACTTGCCGGTGTTCGGCCGGCCAATGAAACACACGAAGCCCGAACGAAACTCGCTCACTACGCCCGCCTCGCCGACCGTGCTGTCAGGGCGGGTTCGGGCGCGGTCGGCCGCCACCGACTCACATTCGGCGTCACTCGTCCTCCTCGGTTTCGGCCGGACTCAACAGCACGGTGCCGATGCGCAGCCGGCCGCGGTGATCGCGGCCGCCTTCGGCCTGCAGCCGCAGGCCGTGGGACGTCACCTCGGCGCCGGGCAGCGGCACGCGGCCCAGCTCCAGAGCCAACAACCCACCCACCGTGTCGACGTCGAGATCATCGTCGAACTTAACCCCGTACAACTCGCCGACGTCCTCGATCGGCAGTCGTGCCGAGACCCGGAAGCGCTTGTCACCCAACTCTTCTACCGGCGCGGTCTCGGCTTGGTCGTATTCGTCGGCGATCTCGCCGACGATCTCCTCGAGCACGTCTTCGATGCTCACCAGGCCGGCGATGGCGCCGTACTCGTCGACCAGCAGCGCCATGTGGTTACGGTCGCGCTGCATTTCCCGCAGCAGTGCGTCCAGCGGCTTGGAGTCCGGCACGAAAACCGCCGGCCGCATCACGTGAGAAACAGTGCCACCTCGACTGCCATTCTCGTAGAAGGTCTGCCGGACAAGGTCTTTGAGGTATACCACGCCGATAATGTCGTCGACATTCTCGCCGATCACCGGGATCCGGGAATATCCGCTGCGGACCGCCAGCGCCATTGCCTGACGGGGCGTCTTGTCGCCCTCGATCCAGACCATCTCGGTGCGCGGCACCATCACCTCGCGCGCCGGGGTGTCACCGAGTTCGAACACCGACTCGATCATCCGGCGCTCCTCGGCGGCGACCACGCCGCGCTGCTGGGCCAGATCGACGACTTCGCGCAGTTCGATCTCGGAGGCGAACGGTCCGTTGCGGAAGCCGCGCCCGGGGGTGAGCGCGTTGCCCAGCAGCACCAACAACCGGCTGATCGGCATCAACAGCCACGAAATCGCTTGCAGCGGAAGGGCCGTCGCCAGCGAAATGGAGTACGCGTTCTGCCGGCCGAGGGTGCGCGGGCCCACGCCGATGACTACGAAGGTGGTGACCACCATGATGGCCGCGGTTCCCATGACGGCCCAGTCCAAGCCGAAGTTGTCGTAGAGGAACACCACGAGCAGCACCGTCGCGGTGATCTCGCAGGTGATGCGGAGCAGCACCACCAGGTTGATGTAGCGGGGCCGGTCGGCCATCACCTTCAGCAGCGACCTGGCGCCCGGCCGCTCGTCGCGCATCAGTTCGTGTACCCGGGCCAGCGACACGGTGCTGATCGCCGCGTCGAGCGCAGCGAACAAGCCGCCCAGACCGATCAGCACAATCGCACCGAGCAGCTGAGAAAAGCTGGTCACGGCTGGTCGAAATACCTTGACTTGTCCAACAGCCGGCGGTCCCGCTCGTTCTGCCGGTCGTACTGGTAGGCCTCGACCTGTTTGGCCACCCACTCCTCGAGCAACCGGTCCTGCAAAGCGAACATCTCTCGTTCTTCGTCGGGCTCACCGTGGTCATAACCGAGCAGGTGCAACACACCGTGAACGGTCAGCAACGCCAGTTCGTGTCCGAGGCTGTGGCCCGCGGCGGCGGCCTGCTTGGCGGCGAATTCCGGGCACAGCACGATGTCGCCCAGCATGGCCGGACCGGGCTCGGGCGCGTCGGGCCGGCCGCCGGGCTCGAGCTCGTCCATCGGGAAGCTCATCACGTCGGTCGGGCCGGGCAGGTCCATCCAGCGCATATGCAGATCGGCCATGGCCGCGGTGTCCAGCAGCACCATGGACAACTCGGCTGCAGGGTTGACGTCCATCTGGTTGATCACGAAGCGCGCCACGCTGACGAGTTCGGCTTCAGACACGTCGATGCCCGACTCGTTGGATACCTCAATGCTCATAAGACGCTCACCGGCTCCATCATCGGCGATTGCGGCTCCCCGACGCCCGCCGAGCCGCGCGATTCAGGCCGGAGGCCGGGTCCTCGTATCGGGCATAGGCGTCGACGATTTCCGAGACCAGGCGATGGCGGACCACATCCTGGCTGGTCAGCTCGGCGATGTTGATGTCCTCGATGTCCTCGAGGATGTCCACCGCGGCCCGCAGGCCCGACTGCGCGCCGCCGGGCAGGTCGATCTGCGTGACGTCGCCGGTGATAACCATCTTCGACCCGAATCCAAGCCGGGTGAGGAACATCTTCATCTGCTCGGCGGTGGTGTTCTGCGCTTCGTCCAACACGATGAAGGCGTCGTTGAGGCTTCGTCCCCGCATGTAAGCCAGCGGCGCCACCTCGATGACCCCGGCCGACATCAGCTTCGGGATCAGCTCGGGGTCCATCATGTCGTAGAGCGCGTCGTACAGCGGGCGCAGGTAGGGGTCGATCTTCTCGCTGAGCGTGCCCGGCAGAAAACCGAGGCGTTCACCTGCTTCCACCGCGGGGCGGGTCAAGATGATGCGCGTGACCTGCTTGGTCTGCAGCGCGTGCACGGCCTTGGCCATCGCCAGATACGTCTTCCCGGTGCCGGCCGGGCCGATCCCGAACACGATGGTGTGCGCGTCGATCGCGTCGACGTAGCGCTTCTGGTTGAGCGTCTTGGGCCGGATCGTCTTTCCGCGCCGGGACAGAATGTCGAGGGTGAGCACTTCGGCCGGTGACTCCTTGCCGGTGCCGACCAGCATGGCCACGCTGTGCCGCACCACCTCCGGCGACAGCGACTGGCCCCTGGACACGATCGCCACCAGTTCCGAGACCGCGCGTTCGGCGAGCGCAACGTCGGCCGGCTCACCGGACAGGCTGACGCTGTTGCCGCGGACATGCAGGTTGGCCTTGAGCGCACGTTCCAGGGCACGCAGGTTCTCGTCGGCCGAACCGAGCAGGCCCACGACGAGGTCGGGTGGCACATCGATGCTGCTGCGAACTTGAGCGTCGGCCTGCCTGGCTACCCCAGCATCGGCGGCGCGGGTCTCGCGGGGCGTCACGTGGTTTCTGCTGCCTGCTTTCTGGCGTCAAGGGCTGGCGTACGGAACTTGGTGAAGACGACGGCCATCAGTCTACCGCCGTCCGGTCACCGCCTCCCAGGGATTTGATGCCCGCCAACAAGAGTGCCAAACCGCGTTCGAAATCGGCCGCCGCCGTCGAATGCTGGCTGACCTGGGCCAAAGCGGCGATATGCGGGTGCTCGTGACCGGCTATTGAACCGATGCGCGCCGCCACTGCGGCCTGCTCCCGCTCTCGCCCCGCACCGGCCCGGGGTCCGGCCAGTTCGGCCTGTGCGCTGCCCATGACCAGACCGAGCACCGCCCGGAAGCCGGCCAGCAGATCCTCCTGCGCAAGCCCCGCACGCTGCAGCGCGGCGATCAACCGGTCCGCGGCCGGATAGCTGGACGCCGACATCGTGCGCCGGGTGAGCACCAGCGGGACGGCGTTGGGGTGCCGACGCACCGCCTCCCACATCGCCACCGCGACGGCACGCACGTCGTCGCACCAATCATCCTCGGGAGCAGGAACTTTCACCTCGCTGATGACGGCTTCGGCGACCAGGTCCTCGAGTTCACCGCGGTCGCTGACGTAGTTGTAGAGCGTCATCGGACCGGTGCCCAGGGCGGTGGCCAGCGACCGCATGCTGAGCCCGCCCAGACCGTCTCGGTCGACGATCTGCAGGGCGGCCGCGGCAATGTCGGCGACCTTGAAGCGTGCGCGCACGGCGGTTCCCTCTCTATTGACACGTACATCGTACGTGGGGTACAACACGTACATTGTACGTATTGGAGGATTGATGACATCTCGCACCGAGTTCTTCTCCCACGGCACGCGCTGTGCCGCCTGGGTCACCCGGCCACCCGGCGCGGGTCCGCATCCGGCGGTTGTCCTCGCCCACGGTTTGGGCGCCAACCACACCATGTCGCTATCCGGCTATGAGCGGCACTTCGCCGCCGCCGGGCTGGCCACGCTGGCTTTCGATTACCGGCACCTGGGAGCATCCGACGGGACACCGCGGCAACGGCTCAGCCTGCGCCGCCATCGCCAGGACATCGGCGCGGCGATCGAGTACGTCCGCACCCTGCCCGGCATCGACGCGGATCGCGTGGCACTGTGGGGCACCAGCCTGGGAGCGATGCACGTCCTGCGGGTGGCCGCCGGCCGGCCCGACATCGCCGCGGTGGTGGTGCAGTGCCCGATCGTCGACGGCCCGGCGACGCTGCGGCGGCTCGGGGTGACGGCGGCGCTGCGGATCGGGCCGGCGATCGTGGCCGACAGCGTCTCGAGCGCGCTGGGACACCCACGCCGGTACGTTCCGATCGTCGGACCGCCGGGCAGCCGGTCCGCGGTCACCGTGGCCGGCGCCGAAGGCGGCTGGTACTCGACGATCGATCCCGGCGGCTCGTTCGACAACCGCATCGCCGCGTGCAACGTCGTAGCGATCGGTGTCACCAGCGCAAAGCTTGTGGCGCAACACATTTCGGCGCCACTACTGGTGTGCATATCGCGACGCGAGACGCTGATTGATCCGCATCATGCCGAGGACGTGGCCCGGCGCGCACCGCATGCCATCGTGCGCCACTACGACGGCGACCATTTCCAGATCTACCATCCCCCGCTGCGGGACGCTCTGCTCGCCGACCAGACCGCCTTCTTGCGAGAGCATCTCCGTGCCGCGTGACTTGTTGATCGACAACGACATCCGGTTCATCACCGTCGCCCGCAGCTTGTCGGACGCGGAGTGGTCTCAGCGCAGCCTGTGTTCGCAGTGGAGCAATCACGAAGTGCTGGCCCACCTGGTAGTGGGATACCGGGCATCACTGCGGGAAATCGCCTTCGGGATGGCCCGGCAACACGGTTCTTTCGACCGGGTGAACGCTGCGCTGGCCCTCGGGCTGGCGCAGCGGCGCAGTCCCGCCGAGCTCATCGAGGATTACGCGGCGCTCAGCCGGCGGCCTCGCGGGGTGGCCCGGGTGTTTCCGCGGCGATTGTTGCTGGGCGATCACGTAATCCATGAACTCGACATCGTTCTCGCGCTGGACCGGCCGCCCGCAGTGGAGCCTGCCGTGCTGATCGCGGTCCTCGATACGCAAGTGCGAGTGCCGAACCCGTTCGTGCCGGCGGCCGCCAGGGCGCGCGGCCTGCGGCTGCGCGCCACCGATATCGACTGGATCCACGGCCGGGCTGCGCGGACCGTCAGCGGCACAGCCGCGCACTTGGCGTCGGTGCTTGCCGGGCGCCCGTGGGCGCTGGATCAACTCAGCGGCAACGGTGTCGACGAACTGCGGGCCCGGGTGTCAGCGGGTTAGCAGCGTGTTTGACGGCAGATCCTTGTTGAGCACCTTGTGCGCTTGGGCGGCTCCGGTGACCGGAAGCAGTGTTTCGTCCAGCATTCCCACCTGCACCAGCAGCGAGGCCTGATCCCAGTAGATGCGTTCGTATGCCACCCGATTTCCGTCGAAGCCCATCACCACCACCAACGGAAGCAGAACCGGACGACCGGTGGGCGGCACGCCGGGGAGAAAGGTCGGCATCGCGATGTCATGCGTGAACGACATGACCATCTCGTCGACCACCCGATCGGCACCGACAGTGCGGGAGACCGGGGTGATCGTGGTGTCGTCGGGCCAGTACCCGATGAAGTACCTGCGGTAGAAGTCGGCCACCGCGCCGGCGCCCACGCCACCCATCATGGTCGGGACATGGTTGACGAACGGGTCGGCCGTCATCGTCGCCATGGTCGCCTGCAGGTCCCGGGTGACGAACTCGCTGGCGACGTGCTCATCGAAGACCGCGCTCAGATCGTGTGCAGGGCTAGTCATGTCCGGGTAGGTTCCTTTCATCCGTCCAGCGGCGGTGCGTCCCACCGCGACGTCAATACGCCGAGTGCGCCCAGAGCCACCGCAGCCGCAGTCGAGGTGCGCAGTACGGTGGGCCCCAGCCGGACCGGGACCGCGCCCGCGGCGACCAGCGCATCGATCTCCTCCGGGGCGATGCCACCCTCGGGTCCTACCACGAGCGTCAACGACTTAGCTTGCAGCGCAGACACTTCCGCGATGCGGTCGGTCGCCGATTCGTGCAGCGCCAGCACCGCGCCGCCGGCGGCGACCTCGGCGCGTATCCGGAAGGTCAGCTCGGTGGTGGACAGCACTCCGTCGACCGACGGGATGTGTGCCCGGCGCGATTGCCGCGCCGCCGAGCGCGCCACCGCTCGCCAGCGGCGCAGGCCCTTGTCGACGCGCGCGCCTTCCCAGACGGCCACACAGCGCGACGCCTGCCACGCCACGAAGGCGTCGGCACCGGCCTCGGTGGCCAACTCGACGGCGAGTTCGGACCGCTCGGACTTGGGCAGCGCCTGCACCACGGTCACCGGGGGGCTGCCACCGGCAACGGTCCAGCGCCGTTGCACGCGCGCGCCCAGGCCGTCGCGCCCGGCGTGTTCTACCAGGCAGCGGGCCAGCCCGCCGGCGCCGTCGCCGAGCACCAGCTCTTCGCCCGGCCGGATCCTGCGCACGGTGGCGGCATGAAAGCCTTCGTCGCCGGCCACGACGGCCAGCGCGCCGGCATCCGGCAGCGCGTCGACGTAGAACAGCGTGGCCACCATGTGTGCGCCCCGGCCGGGTCAGCGGCCGGTGAAGGTCTCACGCAGGCGGCTGAACAGCCCGCCGTTGTTGGCGTGTGACGATCGCACCTCGGCGACGTCCCGGCTGCGGCGGTTCTTGAGCTCCCGGAGCAGTTCGGTGTCGTGGTGGTCCAGCCGGGTGGGAACCACTACGTCGACGTGGACGTGCAGGTCGCCGCGAGTACTGGAGCGCAGCTGCGGCATTCCCCGTCCGCGCAATGTGATCACCGCACCGGGCTGCGTACCGGGAGGGATGATGATCTCGCTGGTTCCGTCGAGGATGGCGTCCAGGCTGACGCTGACACCGAGCGCGGCGTCGACCATCGGCACGGACACCGTGCAGTGCAGGTCGTCGCCCTCCCGGGCGAAGATGTCGTGGGCCTGCTCGTGAACCTCCACGTACAGGTCGCCGGCCGGTCCGCCGCCCGGGCCCACTTCGCCCTGTGCGGCGAGCCGGACCCGCATGCCCTCGGCGACGCCGGCCGGGATCTTGACGGTGATGTCCCGGCGGGCGCGCACCCGGCCGTCGCCCACGCACTGGTAACACGGGTCGGGGATCACCACGCCCACGCCCCGGCAGGTCGGGCAGGGTCGCGAGGTAAGCATCTGGCCGAGCAGCGAACGCTGGACGGTCTGCACCTCGCCGCGGCCGGCGCAGGTGTCACAGGGAACGGGCGCCGAATCTCCGTTGGTGCCCTTGCCCTGGCACCGGTCACATAACACGGCGGTATCCACGGTGACCTGCTTGGTCACCCCGGTCGCGCACTCCTCGAGGTCCAAGCGCATCCGCAGCAACGAGTCCGAACCCGGCCGCACCCGGCCGATCGGACCGCGAGAACCAGCGCCCCCGCTGAAGCCACCACCGAAGAAGGCCTCGAAGACGTCGCCCAGACCGCCGAAGCCGCCGAACCCGCCCCCGGCGGCAGCGGCGTTCTCCAGCGGGTCGCCGCCCAGGTCGACGATGCGGCGCTTCTCCGGATCGCTGAGCACCTCATAGGCGACGCTGATCTCCTTGAACCGCGCCTGCGCTTCCTCGTCGGGATTGACGTCGGGATGCAGTTCGCGCGCCAGCTTGCGGTAGGCGCGTTTGATCTCCGCGTCGTTGGCGCCCTTGTTGACGCCGAGTAGCCCGTAGTAATCGCGTGCCACGATTCGCCTTTCTAGGCTGTTTATGGCCGCCGGTCAGGCGGCCATCCAAAAATTCTGTAGCGGGTGCGCGATCATCGAGCACCCAGAACTTCGCCGATATACATAGCAACCGCGGCAACACTGGCCATAGTTCCCGGATAGTCCATGCGGGTGGGACCCAACACACCCATCCCGCCGTAGACCGTGTCATTGGTGCCGTAGGCGGTGGACACCATCGAGGTGGCGACCATCTGCTCGGCCTCCGTCTCATGGCCGATGCGCACGGTGACCTTGCCGGCTTCCTGCTGCGCCGCCAACAGGCGCAGCACTACCACCTGCTCCTCCAGCGCTTCCAGAATGGAGCGCAGCGAGCCGCCGAAATCAGCGGCATTGCGCGTCAAATTGGCGGTGCCGCCCAACAGCAGGCGTTCCTCGGTGTGTTCCACCAGCGATTCGAGCAGTACGGTCGCAGAACGCCCGACGGCATCTCCCAGACCGTCCCCGCCGTGCAGCCGCCCGGCGAGATCGGCCACCGCGATCGAGGCAGCCGAGAGCCGCTTACCCACCAGCGCCTGACCGAGCATCTCGCGCAGCTGGGATAGCTGATGGTCTTCGATGACGTCGCCGAGTTCGACGATGCGCTGATCCACCCGGCCGGAGTCGGTGATGACCACCATCAAGAGCCGGGCCGGCGTGAGCGCGATCACTTCCAGGTGACGGACAGTCGAGGTCGACAGCGTCGGGTATTGCACAACGGCCACCTGGCGGGTGAGCTGCGCCAACAGCCGCACCGCGCGACGCAGCACATCGTCGAGGTCGACACCGGATTCCAGGAAGGTCTGAATCGCACGCCGCTCCGCCGACGAGAGCGGCTTGACGTCGTCGAGGCGATCGACGAACTCGCGGTATCCCTTCTCGGTGGGCACCCTTCCGGAGCTGGTGTGCGGCTGGGTGATGTAGCCCTCAGCCTCCAGGACCGCCATGTCGTTGCGGATGGTCGCGCTGGATACGCCCAGGTTGTGTCGCTCCACCAGAGACTTGGAACCGATCGGTTCCTGGGTGGCGACGAAATCGGCGACGATGGCATGCAACACCTGAAAGCGACGCTCGTCAGCGCTACCCATTGGCTACACCCCCTCTGCACGTAACGACCGGGTCCATTTTACGGTCTCGCCGGGATCTGACCTGCCAACCTGCGCGATCGGCTACTTATCGCCCCATCGGTCCGCCCCGGCGGCTAGCCTTTCCAGGTGGTCTGGTCGAGCGGCACGTCGAGACGAAACTCAGCCGAAAGCGATTATCGATGATTTTCAAGGGCGTTCGCGAGGGCAAACCATATCCGGAGCACGGCCTGTCCTACCGGGACTGGTCGCAGATCCCACCTCAGCAGATCCGCCTCGACGAGTTGGTCACCACCACGACGGTGCTGGCCCTGGACCGTCTGCTGTCGGAGGACTCCACCTTCTATGGCGACCTTTTCCCGCACGCCGTGAAGTGGCGCGGCATCATCTACCTCGAGGACGGCCTGCACCGCGCGGTGCGTGCGGCGCTGCGAAACCGGATCGTGTTGCATGCCCGGGTCTACGACATGGACATGGCGACGCCGAACTAGCGATCGGCGGAAACAGGTGTGGCCCGCGTCAGCGGGAGGCGGCCTGCAACAACTCCATCGCCGAGCTGCGCGAGAGCACCCAGCTGCCCTGGTTGACGAACGTGACGCTCTGAGTGACCGGGGGCGACAGCTTGGGACCGGAGACCGACACGTCGGCGGTGGCCGAGTTGCCCGCCGCCGACTGGATGTTGGCCACGGTGAACGACAACGGCAGGTCGCCGTTCTTGGCGGCCTTCTTCAGCTGGTGATCGGCGATGTGCGCCTCGGTTCCGCCGATGCCGCCCTCGACCAGGTCGCTCTTGCTGGCGAACGGCACGTTGGGATCGGCCAGGCTGGTGAGGATGCCGGTCAACTGGGCGGCGGTAGGAACGGCGGCCGGTGCCGGCGCCGGGTCCTGCGGCAGCGGTGCACCGAAAACGACGGGCTGCACCTGGTAGCCGACCGGGCCGGTGATCGCCGTCACACCGGCGGCTGCGGCGCCGATCGCGGCCACGGCCGCAGCACCGATAACGATGGACTTCATGAGTTCTCTCCCCTTCGACGGACGCCTGACGTCTCATTGCTGAGCGTTGCGCCTTTACGGTTTCTTCGAATTTCCGGCCAGTTTCGTTACCTCACGCTACCCGGACACGCCGCTCGAACCTGTGCGCCGGCTATGCGTCAGCCATGAAATTCCCGATCGGGAGCGCTCGACACGCCGCCGACATGCCCAGATGCGCCTTCGGTAGGCTCGCACCTCGAAATGACTGATGCCAAACCGGTGCTTCCACGTGAGCTCACCGATATCCCGGATGAGGTGCGCGCCGTCCCACCGCCGCCCACGCCGATGATGTCCGCGCCGTACGCTTTTCGTCTCGCCGATGCCGACGCGGACGCGGAGATGATCGCCGAGTGGATGAACCGGCCGCATCTGGCGCAGGCGTGGGAGTACGACTGGCCGGTGCCGCGCTGGCACCGCTATTTGCGCGCCCAGCTCGACGGAAGCTATTCCCGTCCGTTCATCGGCAGCCGGCACGGCGAGGATCTGGGTTATATCGAGTTGTACCGTGCGGCAAAGGACTCCGTAGGCACGCTGTACCGGGCCGACCCCTACGACATCGGTCTGCACGCCGCCATCGCCGACGAGCGGATCGTCAACCGCGGCCTGGGCCCGATCTTGTTTCCGCGCATTGCGGCCAGCGTCTTCGAACTCGAAGACCGTTGCCGGCGAATCATTTTCGAGCCGGACCAGGACAACACGGCGGCCCGCAGGCTCTGCGAGTTCACCGGCTGCGTCTTTCTCGGCGAGCACCCCATGAATCACCGGCAGGTAGCGCTGTACGCCTTGCTCAGGACACCCGGGGACATTCCGGAAGTCGGCTAGCGCGTTGGAGTTATCGGCCGCTGAGGCTTCGCTTCACCTCCAGCCGGCGCAGTTTGCCAGAGGAGGTACGCGGCAGCGAGCCCGGGGCCAGCAACACGACATTCGACGGCACCACGCCGCACTGGGACGCGATCCGGGCCACCAGCTCACTGCGGGCGCCGGATTCGTCGGGTCCGCGGAACTCGGCCGCGATGATCAGGCCGGGACGGGCTGAGTCGTCGGCCTCGATCGCCACCACCGCTCCTTCGCGAACTCCGCGCACTTCCGCGGCGATCCGCTCCACCTCGCTCGGGAAGATGTTGCGTCCGGCGACCGAGATCACCTCCTTGGCACGACCACAGACCACCAGTCCGCCGTCCGCGAAGTAGCCCAGATCGCCGGTCCTGAACCAGCTTTCCGGTTCGAGCGGTGTTTCGCCGAGGTATCCCGACATCATCGAGGCGCCGCGGATCTCGACCTCGCCGATGTCGCGTCCCGGCGCCCGGGGTCCGGCGCCTGACACCGGGCTGATCCGGACTTGCATCCCTGGGATCGGCTCGCCGAGGATGGCGTGCCGGCGCGGCGGCCCGGCCGAACCATCGCTGCCGGAAGCGATTTCGTCGTACAGCAGGCCGGTACCGGGATGCGGCGCGGTGACCGCGCAGCTGGCTTCGGCAAGCCCATAGGACGGGGTGGCGGCCCGGGCATCGAAACCGAACCTGCTCAGCGCCGTGGTGAACCGCTCCAGTGCGACACAGTCGACGGGCTCGCCGCCGTTGATGGCGACCCGCACCCGGCCGAGGTCGACGTCGGGGACGCGGCGAGCGTACTTGCCGATCACCGAGTACGCGAAGTTCGGTGCCGCGGTCAAGGTGGCCGCGCTGTCGTTGAGCCACGTCAGCCACCGGAACGGGGAACTGGCGAAGGCAGCGGTGGGGGCCAGCCACACCGGGGCACCGGACACCATGCCGCTGAGCAGAAACATCAACCCCATGTCGTGGTACAGCGGCAGCCACGAGCAGCCGCCGTCGGTTGACGGATCCAGGCGCACGTGTTCCAGCAGCCCGGTCACATTGCTGAGCACCGCGGACGGGGAAAGCATTGCCGTGCGCGGGTTTCCGGTCGACCCCGCGGTGCCTTGCAGCACCGCGGGCGTGTCCGGGGCCGCCGCTGCGGGCGGCAGGGTGCTCGACCGCCGGCCTCGCGCGGCCGCGGTGACGTCGTGCACGCCCATCGGCGGGTCGGTGCTCTGCAGCAGCTCCAGCACCGACCCGTGGCTGAACACGGTGGTGACGCCGAGTCCGATGAACCGGGTCAGCGTGGACTGTGCCCACTGCTTCGGGTCCGCGCCGCGCACCGGCCCCGGCAGGATGGCCACACTCTGCCCGGCGAGCCAGGTGCCCTGGATCGCCGCAACCAACTCGACGGTCGGCTCACCGACCAGGCCGACCGCCCCGGGGCTGTCCACGGCCAGGATCTGCGTCGCGATGAGCTCCGCCCGGGACTGGACCTCCGGCCACGGGTGGTGGTGCCAGGTGGCGCCGTCCTGGTCAAGGACCACGAGGTCGTGAGCCGATGAACTCATCGACCGGGACAGGGCGGCGGCTAACGGGCTCATCCGAGCACCGAGGCCTTGGCGAAGATGGCGGCCTCCAGGTCGCCCACGGTGTCACAGCTGAGCAGGTCCTCATCGGAGAGCACCACACCCAGCTTGTCTTCGATCGCCACCATGCCCACCGCGAACGCCACCGAATCCAACCCGACGTCGTCGATCAGCCGCGACTCCCTGGTCACCTCGCGCACGTCCACCCGCAGATCGTCGCGGAGGATCTCCTGCAGAGCGGCGCTCACCGCGCCGGGTGTCGACAGGTCCACGATCACTTCCCCGCCAGGGCATCGCGCAGGCTCTTCGGCCGGATGTCGGTCCAGTTCCGGTCCACGTACTCCAGGCAGTCCGCGCGACCCGCGGCGCCGTAGACCGTCCGCCAGCCGGCCGGGATCTCGGCGAACGCCGGCCACAGGCTGTGCTGCCACTCGTCATTGACGAGCACCAGGAAGCTCCCGGTGTCGTCGTCAAAGGGGTTGGTGCTCATCACTTCTCCTCATCAAGGGTGCGCTGGATTTCAAGTGGTGCATTGCAGGGACACTGGCGCCCAGCACGCGGTCCGACAGCAATCCGAGACAGCTCAAGTTGGGAAACCCCGGGCCCTGAGTGAGTCCGGACAGCGTGGGCAGAAACAGCGTGGGCGTGACGTCGCTGACCTGCAGGTGATAGCCGATCGCCTCCTGCAGGCGGTCTGCGGTCAGCGGTCCGCCCAATCCGAGCTCGAGCAGGTCGAGCGCGTCCTGGCTGAACAGCGAGGTGAACCAGAGCGGGTCGGCGCCGGAGCCGTCGATCACGAGATCGAAACCGTGGACCGTCTCGAAGTTTTCGCTGCCCCGGTTGGTGCTGAGGGTCAGCCTGATCTGGTTCTGCCGGCCCACGGCGTGGGCGACCCGGCCGCGCAGGTGGTGGATGCGGTCGTCGGCGAGCAGCGCTTCCTGCACGTTCGCCGAGAACACCCCGCGATCGGTACGGGCCATCGCGTCGCGGCGTTCGCTGATCGTCAGCGCGGTCCAGTCGGTGGGGTCAGAGAACAGCGAGTTCTCGAAGAAGCCTTCCCCGCGGGTGAACAGGGTCACCTGTGGGGAGATGACGGTGATAGTCGAAACCCGGTGCCGGAACAGCTCGTTGAGCATCGAAGCGGCCGTCTCGCCACCGCCGATCACCGCGACCCGCTCGGCGTTGATGCGGTCATGGGCGGCGGCGCGGTCCCAGAACTGTGCGATGGACAGCACGCGGGGATTGCCCGGCAGTAGAGACTTTTCGGCTTGGCCGGGCCCGGTGATCATCAAGGCGTCGGCCTGCACGCTGGTCTCGTGGGTACGCAATTCCCAACGGTCACCGGCCAGGGCGAGCTTTTCGACCTCGCCGTGCACCACGTTGAGTTCGACGTGTTGAGCGACCCAGTTCAGATACTGGCTCCAGCGCCGGTGCGTGGGGGCGGGCCTGCCGCGGTCCACCCACTCGGCGAATGAGCCGGTGGAGATCAGATAAGAGGTCCAGCTGTATCGGGTCATCCGCTCGTCGAGTTCGGCGTTGCGGCGCGGCACCAGCGCTGAACGGTAGGGAAAGCCGACGTCCTTCTCCGGAGAGGTGCCCAGCCGGTGGGCACCGTCCGTCCAGCCCCCGCTGGCCTGCCAGTTCGCGGCGACGCCGATGCGTTCGACGGCGACGATCTCGGGGACGTCCACACCCATGTCGCGGAGCACCGAGGCCTTCGCGGCCACCGCGACCGCCTTGGCTCCGGCACCTAGCACGGCAAGCGTCGAATTCATGGCGCAATCTCCAATAGTGCTTCCTGCCACAGCGATTGCAGCACGGCGATGTCGTCCCCGGTGAGGACGTCGGGCAGCGCACGCCACTGGGTGGCGAGCACGGATGCATCAGTCGGTCCCAACAGCGCGGCCACCACCGTCAGTTCGTGGCGTACCGCCTGTTCCGGTTCGGGCAATTGCCCCAGCCCGGCGAGCAGGTTGCGGTCTACCGACAGGTCACCGACCCCGACCTGAAGGCTGCCCAGATAGTTCAGCAGCAGTTGCGGTTCGGGAAATGCGCGTAGTCGTTCGGCGGTGTCGGACCGCAGATACCGCAGCAGTCCGTAATCGATACCGCTGCCGGGTATTCGGGCCAGGTCAGCCGCTCCGCCGGAGTGGATGCGCAGCGGGAAGATCGCACTGAGCAGCCCCACGGTGTCACTGGTGTCGACGTCGTGGGCGGCGGTGTCGTCGACGT
The DNA here is from genome assembly GCF_059812565.1 of Mycobacterium sp. NGS49. Classification (NCBI taxonomy): domain Bacteria; kingdom Bacillati; phylum Actinomycetota; class Actinomycetes; order Mycobacteriales; family Mycobacteriaceae; genus Mycobacterium; species Mycobacterium sp. NGS49. The sequence continues at coordinate 22,894 of NZ_JCALCX010000020.1, forward strand.
CGGCGTCCGCGCGGCCGTGCGTCTCGAGGGCCAGCAGCGGTGCAGGCGTCGCCTGGCCGCGTCGGCGCCGCCAAGCGGTCACGGTCCGCGCGGCGGCGGTGGCCAGCAGCTCAGGCATCGGTCGGGCCAGGGACAGCAGCCGCGCGGTCAGATCCGTATCGCAGACCGCAAGGCTCAGTGCGAGGTCGCCGGCCCGGTCGGCATGCGGACGCACCCGCCGAGCGCCCAGCGGCGGATCCGGACCGTCGAGTTCGCCGAGCCAGAAGTCAGCGCTCTGCAGCGACCCGGCCCGCGCGGCCAGCAACTGCGACCACTGCCGGTACGTGGTGTGCTCGCGGTAGGGAGCGATCATGCGTCCGGCGGCCAGCGTGTGCAGGCCCGCGTCGAGTTCGCTCAGCACGATCCGCCACGATGCCGGGTCCATCGCCAGCACATGCGCCGTCAGGACCAGCACGCCGGGCCCGCACGGTTCGCGCAGCCACGCCGCGGACAGTACGCGGCCGGCCTGCGGATCCATCTTCGCCAGCGCCCTGCGGGTCTGTTCGGCGACTTCGTCGACCAGTTCCCCGCCGGCCCGCACCTCGCTCAGTATGCGTTGCCTCGGTTGGGCCACCATGGCCATCGCGGCCCGGTCGAACCGGCAACGCAGCACCTCGTGTGCGTCTACGACGCGGTCCAGCAGGGCGTCCAGCCGCTCTCGGGTCACCGAGTCCGGCAGCCTGATGACTTCGGTCTGCGCCAGCCGGCGCGGGTCGCCGTATTCATAGAGCCAGTGGACGTTGGGCAGCACCGGGATCGGCCCGGTGGCCTGCCCGCCGGACGTCTGCCCCGCGGCCTGGGCGTCGACGGCCGCCGCCAGCTCACGGATGGTCTCGCACTCCACCATCAGCCGGGCGCGCAGCGCGATGCCGCGGCGCCGAGCGGCCTGCACCACCGACAGGGCGACGATGCTGTCCACGCCGATCTGCAAAAAGCTCGCCGCGACATCGACTTCGGCGATGTCGAGCACGGACCGGAACGCCTCGACCAGTGCCAGTTCGGTCGCAGTGACCGGCGGGCTTACCGATTGATCGGCGAGATCCATTGCTGACAAAGCTTTTTCGTCGATCTTGCCGTGCGAGGTGAGCGGCAGCGCGTCGACTACGACGATGTGATGCGGGACCAGGTAGCGCGGCAGCCGCCGCGAGAGCACGGCACGCAGCTCGGCTACCGGCAGTGGATCAGGTCCGGCGGCCACGTAGGCGATCAACCGTGGTCCGGTGGCATGGGTGCGCGCCACCACGTGCGAACCGCGAACACCCGGGTGTCCATTGAGCACCGCGGCGATTTCGCCGGGCTCGACGCGGAATCCCCGGATCTTCACCTGGTCGTCGCTGCGGCCGAGAAACTGCAGTCCGCCATCGGGCAAGCGGCGCACCACATCTCCGGTGCGGTACATCCGGTTGCCGCGCCCGGTCGGCTCCGCGACGAATCGTGCCGCGGTCTCGGCCGCGCGGCCGAGGTAGCCGCGGGTCAGCTGCTCACCCGCCAGATACAACTCGCCGGCGACCCCGTCCGGCACCGGCCGCAGCCACGAGTCCAGCACATAGGCACGCGTGGTTCGGGTCGGGCGCCCGATGACCGGTTCGGCATGCTCGGCGATGGCGGCGACCACCGCCTCGACCGTGGTCTCGGTCGGCCCGTAGCAGTTGAAGGCGGTCATGCCGGTGCGTGCGCATTCCTGCTGAATCTGGTGCCACGCGGTGGCGCCAAGGGCTTCACCGCCGAGCGCGAGCACCGCCAGCGGCACCCGATCGAGCAGTCCCGCACTGTGCAGCTGGGTGAACATCGATGGCGTGGTGTCAATCAGGTCCAGATCGAACCGGTCGATCACCTCCACCAGCGCGTCGGCGTCACGCCGGCGGTCGTCGTCGACGATGTGCACCGAGTGACCGTCGAGCAGCGCCGCCAGCGGCTGCCAGGCCGCGTCGAACGTGAAGGACCAGGCGTGCGCCACCCGCATGCGCCGCCCGAGCCGTGCGGCGGCCGGTCGCAGGACGCGCTCGATGTGGTCGTCGGCATATGCCGAAAGTGCCCGGTGGGTGCCGATGACGCCTTTCGGAGTCCCGGTGGTGCCGGAGGTGAATACCGCGTATACCGCTTGCTCGGGCGCAGCGGCGAACTGCCGGTGATCGGCGGGCACGTCGGTGGCCACGGCGGCGTCGAACAGGTCCTGATCGAGGATGGGGGAAGCGCCCGTTTGCCGCAGGATCTCGGCGATCCGCTCGCCGGGCGTCGCCGGGTCGAGCGGCACGATCATGCCGCCGGACTTGAGGACGCCCAGCAGCGCGGTCACATAGTCCGGCCCGCGCGGCAGCGTGATCGCCACCGGGGTTTCGGCGCACACCCCGGCGCGGCGCAACGCGGCGGCCAGTCGATCGGCCCGGCCGTCCAGCTCCCGGTAGGTCAACTGACCGTCGGCCCAGCTCAGTGCCACCGAATGCGGTTGTCGAGCAACGACTTCGGTGAATCTGCTGTGCACGTCCGCTCGCCATCCGGGGTGCGCTGCCACACCGGCGGCGATGCGCTCGCGGTCGAGCAGGACGTCGACATCGCGCAGCGGCCCGTCCCACCGGTCGATCAGGCGCTGCACCACCGCCAGCACGCGTCTGCCGAGATCCTCCGGCGCCGTGCTGCCCAGCGCCCCGTCCAGCACCTCCACCAGGATGGTCAGCTCGCCGGCGCCGATATGTGCGGCGACGGTCACCGGGAAGTGGGCGAGGCTTTCCAGCGCGACCGGCCGGAACGTCGCCCCGCCGGCTTGAAACTCGTTGTTGCCCACCACCTCACCGGGCGGGAAGTTCTCGTAGACCAACAAGGTGTCGAACATCTCGCCGACGCCGGCGATGGCGCGCAGCTCGGCATGCCCCAGGTGACTGTGGTCCTGAAGTGCCGCGAACTCCCGTTGCAGGGCAAGACATTGCGACCCGACCGGTGCGCGCGGATCCAGCCGCACCCGCAGCGGCACCGTGTTGACGAACAAACCGACCATCGTTTCCACGCCCGACAACTCGCTCGGCCGGCCGGCGACCGTCACGCCGAACGTCACGTCGCCTCGATCGGTGAACGCGGAAAGCGTCAGAGCCCAGGCCATCTGCACCAGCGAGTTGAGCGTGACGCCGCGGGCGCGCGCGGTGTCGGTCAACGCGCCGGTGGACGGCCGGTCCAGACGCAACTCGGTACGTCGCGGAATTCCGTTCAGCGGCGGGTTCCTGGTGAGCGCCGGGGACAGCAGGGTCGGGCCGTCCAGGTTCTTCAGGTGGCGGGCCCACACCGCGCGACTGGCGGTCTCGTCGCGACCGGCCAGCCAGCCGATGTAGTCGCGGTAGGGCCGCGGCGGCGGCGGCAACGCGGCGGTGTCGCCGCCGGCCCGGTACAGGGCTAGCATTTCGGACACGAACAGCGGCAACGACCAGCCGTCGATCACGATGTGGTGCGCGACGATGACCAGACGCCAACGGCGGTCCGGCAGTTCGATGAGCAGGAACCGCAACAGCGGGCCGCGGCCGAGGTCGAATCGGCACCGGCGCTCGCGGGCTTCCAGCGCCGCCACCTCGTCGGCGTGCGCTTGGACCACCGTCCAGGGCACCTCCACGGTGGTGGGGACCACCTGCACCGGCCGGCTGAGGTTGCCATGGACGAAGCTCACCCGCAGGTTGGGATGCCGCTGCAGCATCGCCGCCGCACAGTCCCGCAACAAGGCGACGTCCAGCGAACCGGTGATCTCGGCGGCCATCGCAATGACATACGGGTCAGCCGCATCGGGTTCCCCGTCGAGCAGCGTGGTCATGGAGAACAGTCCGCGCTGCAGCGGGCTGAGCGCCATCACATCCTCGACGGCGGGGCGTGCGTCGGCTCGAGTCACGGCTGCTGGTCCCAGGTTGTGGTCAGCTCGGCGAGTTCGTCGGCGGACAACCCGGAGGTGCTCATCGGCGCGTGGTGCGCGTCGTTGGCACCGGCTTGGCTCTGCGCCCGGGCATCCAGCGCGGTCGCGAGTTCGTGCAGCACCGGATGCTCGAAGATCATCCGCGGCGTCAGCGGCAGGCCGGCATCCCGGGCCTGTGCGGCAACCCGAACCGCCAGGATGCTGTCCCCGCCGAGGATGAAGAAGTCGTCGTGGCGCCCGACCTCGCCGGCGTCGTCGAGCACGTCACCGAGAATGTCCGCCAGCAGGCATTCGGTGGCCGTTCGCGGTGGTTCCGCCGGCACGGTTGCCGGCACCGGCTTGTCCGGCGCAGCGACGGACGCTGCCGGCAGGATTTCCAGCAGGCCGTCGGCGTCCCACACGCCGCGATCACCGGTGCGGTAGAGGCGCGAGCCGGGCTGGGAGGCGAAGGGGTCGGCGACGAACCGGGCCGCGGTCGACGACGGCGGCGTCAGCCTGCCGCATGCCGCGATGCCGCCTCCGCAATAGACGTCACCCACCACGCCGGGCGGCACCGGCTTGAGCGACGCATCGAGTAGGTAAACCCGCGCGGTGTCGACGCCCGCCTTGCAGCGGTCCAGAATACGTTGCGTTTCTTGCGGATTCGCAATCTCGACATCCCGCAGCGGCTGGTCTGGATGCTCGGCGAACGCCTCGGCGATGCGGACGAGCCAGTCGGCGAACCGCTGGCCGGTGCTGCGCCGGTACAGCTCGGTGCGGTAGATGACGTGGCCGCGATATCCGTCGGCGCAGGCGAAGAAATTGACCGAGATGTCGGCGTGCGCGGCGTCGAAGGTCGGCTCCAGCGCGGTGAAGGTGGTGTCACCGTCCGGTCCGGTCTCGATGACCTGACCGTCGGGCAGCTGGTCGCGCACGTGCACCACGACGTCGAACAGCGGATTGCGCGACAGCGAGCGGACCGGGCGGACGGCATCCACCACCTGGTCGAACGGCAGGTCCTGATGCTCGTAGGCGGCCAGCGCCATGTCCCTGGTCCGTTTCAGCACCGAACGCAGGCTGGGGTTTCCGCTCAGGTCGTTGCGCAGCACCAGGATGTTGATGAAGAACCCGATGAGCTGATCCAGATCGGACTCGTTGCGTCCGGAGATCGGTGTGCCGATCGGGATGTCGACGCTGCCGGCGGCTTTGTGCAGCGCCACCGCAACGACGGCCTGCAGCAGCATGAACTCGGTGACACCCGATTCGCGGTTCAGCGCGGTCAGCTTGTCGCGGGTCGCCGCGCTGATGCAGAACTCCACGGCGTCCCCGGCGCCGCTGAGCACGGGGGGCCGCCGGAAGTCCGGGCGCAGGCCGGTTTCGGTGGGTAACCCCCGGAGCTGACCGATCCAGTAATCACGTTGCGGCTCAACGATTCCCGCGCTGTCCTCCAACAGCCTTGCCTGCCAGATGCCGTAGTCGGCGTACTGGACGGGCAACGGCGCCCAGGACGGCTCTCGGCCGGCACTTCGGGCCCGGTATGCGGTCAACACGTCGTTGAACAGCACGCCGGCCGACCAGTGGTCGCCGGCGATGTGGTGCAGCACCAGCGACAAGACCGTCTGGTCCGGTGTACTCAGCAAAGCGGCCCGGACCGGCCAGTCGGTTTCCAGATCGATGACCTGGCCCCGCTCGTCGTCGAGCTGTGTCTGCAGCCAAATCTGGTCGGGTCCGTGGTCGCGCCGCACCGGTAGGTGCGCAGGCGGGTGGATGATCTGGTGCGGTACCCCGTCGATTTCGCGGTAGGTGGTCCGCAGGATCTCGTGTCGGGCCACCACATCGGTGATCGCCGCCGCCAGCGCGTCGGCGTGAACGGGGCCGCGCAGCGCGGCGGCGAAGGGAATGTTGTTGTAGGCGTTCGGCCCGTCGACTCGGTAGCTGAACCAGGTCCGCATCTGAGACGACGACAGCCGCACCGGGCGCTGGCGATCCGTCGGTGTCAGCCGGGGCCGCGCCGAGTCCGGGTTCAGCGTTTCCAGGTGCGCCGCCAGCCGGGCGACGGTGGCGAATTCGAATATCTCCCGCACCCGGACATCCACCGAAAACGTATTGCGCAGCGCCGCGACGAGTTTGGTGGCCAGCAGCGAGTGTCCGCCGAGCTCGAAGAAGGAGTCATCGGCGCCCACCCGGTCCCGGCCGAGCAGCTCTTCGAACAGTGCCGCGACGCGCCGCTCGGTGGGGGTCGCACAGGCCCGGAACTCGGTGCCGGTGCCGACCTCGGGGTCGGGCAACGCGGCGCGGTCGATCTTGCCGTGCGCCGTGATCGGAATCTCCTCCAGCACAACGTAAGCCGCGGGCACCATATACTCGGGCAACGCCGCGGCCACCCGGGCCCGGATCCGGTCCAGGTCAACCTCACCCGGTCCGTCGTCGCCGTGGGCGGGCGTGACGTAGCCGACCAGGCTCTTGCCCAGGCGGGGCAGCTCACTGACCACCACGACGGCCTGCCCCACCGTGGGATCCACGGAAATGGCGGCCGCCACGTCGCCGAGTTCGATTCGGAACCCACGAATTTTGACCTGCTCGTCGGCGCGGCCGACGAACTCGATGTCGCCGTGCGTATTGCGACGGGCCAGATCTCCCGATCGGTACATGCGCGCCCCGGGGTTGAAGGGGTCGGCGACGAAACGTTGCGCGGTCAGTGCGGCGCGGCGGTGATATCCGTACGCCACATGGGTTCCCCCGATATAGATCTCGCCGATCACGCCGACGGGCACCGGCTGCAGCGAGTCGTCCAGCAGGTACATGGCGGTATTGATCTTGGGCCGGCCGATGGGCACGATCCGGGTGCCCTGCGGGCCCTCCACCTTGAACCGGCTGGCGTTGATCACGGTTTCGGTCGGGCCGTAGAAATTGTGCAGCAGGGCGTCGAAGGTGGCGTGGAATCGGTCGGCCACTTCGCCGGGCAGCGGCTCTCCGCCGATCGGCACCCGCTGCAACGTCCGCCACTCGTTGACGCCCGGCAGCGACAGGAACAGTCCCAGCAGGGAGGGCACGAAGTGCATGGCCGTGATGCCCTCGTCGCGCAGCAACGCGGTGAGGTAGCCGATGTCGGACAGCCCGCCGGGTCGCGGGATCACCATCGTCGCCCCGCATGCCAGCGTGCCGAAGATTTCGGCGATCGACACATCGAAGCTGGGCGAAGCGACCTGCAGCAGCCGGTCGGTGCTGTCGACTTGGTATTCGCCGGAGAACCAGACGAAGTACTCCGCGACCGGGCGGTGGGGCACCGCGACACCCTTGGGCAGCCCGGTTGTTCCGGAGGTGTAGATCAGATAGGCGTTGTTCTCGGGCTGCAGCGGTCGGATGCGGTCAGCGTCGCCGAGATCCTCGGTTGAGTAGCCGGCCAGCTCCGGCACCGCTTCGCGCAGCACCAGTTTCGCGTCACAATCGCCCAGAATGAAGTCCAGCCGGTCCTGCGGGTAGCTGGGATCCACCGGAACGTAGACGGCACCGGACTTGATCAGTCCCAATGCGGTGACGACCAGTTCCGGCGACTTGTCCAGCAACACCGCGACCCGGTCTTCGCTGCCGATGCCCTGCGCAACCAGCCAGTGCGCCAGCTGATTTGATGCTTCGTTGAGTTCCCGGTAACTGCATCGCCTGCCCTCGTAGACGATCGCTGTCGCGTCAGGATTGCGCCGGGTCTGTTCGGACACCAGATCCACCAGGGTCCGCGGCGGAGTCTCGAACTTGTCGCCCCAGGTCACATCCTGCAACCACCGGGCTTGGCGTGCACTCGTCAGCGCCAGTCGCGACAACGGTTTGTCCGGAGTGGCCAGCGCGTCGTCGAGCAAGACGCCGAAGTGCTCGAGCAACTGCTGCGCCAAAGCCGGCTCGAGGATCTCCAGCAGGTACTCGGCCTCGACCAGGACACCGGTCCGGTCGAATTCCACCATCATGCCCAGCGGCAACTGTGTGACGTTGCTGCGCAGTTCGTGGCGCCGGCATTCGGTGCCCGGCGGGTTGAAGCCACCGCCGTCGGGTTCGCGGAAGCCGAAGCTTACCCGGGTCATCCGCTCGGCGCCGTGGCGGCGATCCGGATTCAATTCCCGCACCACGTGATCGAGATTGATGCGTTGGTGGGCGAAGGCTCCGGCCGCGGCTTCGCGCGTCTCCGCGAGCAGATCGCGGAAGGTCATCGCGGGTTGCGGACGGATCCGCATCGCCACGGTGTTGCCGAAATAGCCGATGGTCTCTTCGGTTCCGGCGCCGCGGTTGAGTACCGGTGCGGCAACCAGGAAGTCGTCGCTGTGCGTGTAGCGGTGCATCAGCGCACCGAACGCAGCCAACAGCACCATGTAGGGCGTACAGCCGGTGGCCTTGGCTATCGCGGTCACCCGACCGGCGATGTCGTCGGGCAGCCGCACCGTGGCCCGGGCCGCCCGCCAGTTGGTCGGCACACTCGTTCCGGCGGGTCCGGGCAGTTCCAGCGGTTCCGGCGGGTCGGCCATGACGGAGCGCCAGTAGTCGAGATCGGCCGCGGTGGTGTCCGGCGTGGAAAGGACAGTGGGACGCAACTCTGGTCCGAGGTCGGCACCGCAGTATGCGCGGGTGAGGTCGGTGAAGAAGACCCGCCAGCAGCCGTCGTCCCAGGCGATGTGGTGGACCACCAGCAGCAGCACGTGCTCGTCGGCGGCCGTGCGCACCACGGTCATCCGCAGTGGAGCGTCGCTCGACAGGTCGAAAGGTGACGAGAATTCCCGCTGGGCAAGCACTTCCATTCGCAGCCGCTGGGCATGTTGGGACAGGTCGGCGAGATCGTGCCGGGTCCAGGCCGGGCGTAATTCAGGGTGTGTCGTCGCCTCGGGGACGCCGTTGTCGTCGACGGCGTACGTGGTGCGCAGGACCGGATGGCGGCGCGCGACGGCGTCGAGGGCCTCCTGTAGCCGGACGAGGTCGATGTCGCCGGTGATGCGGTAGGACACACAGACATTGAGTAAGGTCCCGGTGGGATCGGCCATCTGCACGAACCACATTCGCGCCTGGCCGTCGGTAAGTGCCTTCGCGGCGGACGGGGCGGGTGCTGCGAGGGGGGCCGACAACCCGCGGTCAGCCAGCCTCCGGCGCAGCAGCTGCAGTCGAGCCTCGTCGAGCCCGGTTTGGGTATCAGTCACGCGCGATGTCTACTTTCTGTCCCGTGGCGCAGTGCTCGCCGGCACCTTCGAGTTTCGCGACGATGTCGTCGCCGCTGATTTCGTCGAGCAGCAGACTCAGCGGCACCGTCCGGCCGATCACCCGCTTGAGCCGCTTGCGCAGATCCACCGCCAACATGGAGTCCACCCCGAGGTCGAACAGCGAGTCCGCCAGGTTGAGGGCGGTGGGGGGCTCGATGCCGAGCACCGCAGCCAGTTGGTCACGTACCGCATCGACCACGGTGACCGGCCCGTCCTGCACCTCGATCGGGTCCGCGTGGCGCGGCGCCGGGCCACCAAGAAAAAGTTGGAACCGGGCGGCATCGGCGGCGAAGACCATCGGGTCGACCGGGTATTCGCGCAGGCCGGCCTCGATCGCCGGCCGCGGAGGCATCGGCCGCAGACCGGAGCGCTCGATCTGCGCCCGCCCGGCCGCGTCCACGATGCCCCGGCCGCCGCCTTCAGCTGAATCAGCCTGCCACAGTCCGTATTTCACCGCCACGCACTGCCTGCCGTCGGCGCGCAACTGCGCGGCCATCACGTCGAGCAGTCGGTTGGCGGCCGAATAGGCGACGTGTTCGCGTCCGCCGAGTACACCAGACACCGAGGAGCACAACAGCATCCGGGCGCCGGGGCGGATCGGCCACAGTTCGGTCATCCGGGCCAGGCCGACGATCTTGGCGGCGCAGGTATCGGCCACGGCGTCACGCGTCATGGCGGCGGCCCCGCCGAAGGTGGCGCCGCCGGCTGCGTGGATCAGCAATGAGGCACCCGGACCGCCGTATTGGTCTGCAACGCGGCGCAATTGATGCGGGTCGGTGATGTCGCAACGCGGTGCCTGCACCTCGATGTCAGGCCGGGACGACAGCGCGGCGACAGCGGACGCATCGGCCCCACGACGGCTCAGCAGCACAATGCGCCGCGCGCCCCGCTCGGCCAGATACCTGGCGTAGTGCATGCCGAGGGCACCGGCGCCGCCGGTGATGACGACTTCGTCGAGCGCAGCGCTGTCCAGCGGCCACGGCTGGGCCACCGGTATGTCACCGAAGGTGCGCTCCCAGCAGGAGTGGCCGGCGGAGGCGATACGCAAGGCCGCCTCGCGGGCACCGGCCAGGGCTGCCTCGAGCGCCGTGGCGGCCGCCGCCGGCTCGAGCTGCCACGACGGCAGGTCCAGATGCGTGAAAGTGCGGTCGGGATACTCGAATCCGATGCTGCGATGCATCGCCGCTAATGCGGCATGACCGGCGGCGGGCACCGGATCTCCCGAATCGACCTGCTCGGCAGCGACGGTCAGCAGGCAAACCGTCCGGCACTGCGCACCGGGCGCGGCCGGATAGTCGAGCATTCCGGCCCCGACTCGATCGGCGAGCACAGCGGCGGCAAGCTCGGCGGTGCGGCCGTCGATCCGCGGTGCGATCACCACCACCAGGTCCGCCTCGCCCGGCGCGCTCAGCTCGGTCGCCGGGTGCAGGTCAATGGCCGCGCGCAGCGGGCGGTCGAGAACGCCGTCCGGGCCGAGATCGACCACGCCGACACGCCGCCGTCCGGCTGGCCGGACCGGTGTTACCCGCTGCCAACGCTCCCCCGCGACAGTCAACCCCTCGGCGGACCCGGGCCATGCGGGCAGCGGCTCGGGATGCGCCCACATCGGCACCGCCCTCATCGGCGCGTTCGGGAAGCCGCGCAACGCGCTGTCGTCGCCGGATTCGTCGACCAACTCGCTCCACGCATACCCCGGGTCAGCCGCCGCGGCGGTGACGATACTCGCCGACAGCGCATCGAGCGGCGGTTCACCCTTGCGCGCGGAACCCACCAGCACGGCCGGACCGTCCGGCAGGCCGGCAGCGGCCTCCAGGTTCTGCCCCATCGCGAACAACAGCACAGGGGTTCCGGACAGTTCGATGAACGAGCTTGCGCCGCAACGGATTGCCGACCCCATGGCGCGGTCGAAGCGGACCGTGTGCCGCAAGTTCGCATACCAGTAATCCGCGAAAGGGGTGCCGGCCGGCACCACGTCCCCGGTGGTACCGCCGATGAATTGCACTGCGGCGTCGGTGAACGACGAGTTTGGCAGCCGGGCCATCAACCCGTCGCGCAGCGGCTCGAGCACGCTGGTGTGCACCGGAAACCCCACCGTGATCTCGCGGGCGAACCGGCCGTCGGCCCGGACCTCGTCGACGATGGCCAGCACCGCGTCGCGGTCACCGGACACCGCCACGGCCGAGGCGGCGTTGACCACGGACAGCTCCAGCCATCCGTCGCGGTGCTCGATCAGTTCGCGTGCGGCCGGCTCGGTGATTGCCAGCGCCGCCACCGCGTAACGGCCCGGCAGCCGGTCCACCACGCCGGCACGGGCGGCCACCACGGCCACGGCATCTGGCAGGGTGATGCAACCCGCGACGTGGGCGGCCGCGACCTCGCCGAGACTGTGCCCGACGGTGAGGTCGGGAAGCACACCGCAGCTCCGCCAGATCGCGGCCAGCCCCACGGCGTGGGCGAATTGAGCACCTTCGATCTCGATCTCCGAGAACGACCCTTCGGCCAGACCCGTGGAGATCAGGTAGCGCAGTGGCGACGGGCTGCCGGCAGCCTGAAATTCCGCGGCGCAACCGTCGACCGCCGCCCGGTAGGCCGGCACCGCACCGTAGGCGGCCGCTCCCATGCCCGGCCACTGCCCGCCCTGGCCGGGGAAGACGAAGGCCTGCCGCGGTGGGCCGGCCAGCGCTGAGCGGGCTACCAGCCGATGGTCCCGGCCGGCGGCAAGCGCGCGCAACGCACCGACGAGCTCGGATCGGTTCGCGGCTCGCACCACGGCGCGGTACCGCCGCACCCGCCGGGTCCGGACCAGCTGCCGCGCCACCTGGCCGACGGTGGTGGCGGGAAATCGATCGATATAGTCGGCGATGGCCCTGGCATCGGCCCCGATGAGTTCCTCGGCGTGTGCGCTCAGCACCACCGCCACCCGCCCGTCCGGGAGTCGTCTGGCACCCATCAGGGCCCCCCGCACCCGGCGTCCGGCATCGAGACGATGACGTGGGTGTTGGTTCCGCTCATCCCGAACGCGGACACTGCCGCCGTGCGCCGCCCGTCGACCGCCGGCCATGGCGTCAGTTTGTCGGCCAGCCGCAGACCCGCACTCTCCCAATCGATTTCCCGGCTCGGCTCGTCGACGTGCAACGTCGGGGGTATCGCGCCGTGCTCGGCGGCCGTGATGACCTTCACCAGGCCCAGCGCGCCCGCCGCGGCCTGGGCATGCCCGATGTTGGACTTCACCGAACCCAACAGCGGCACTCGCGCGGCCGGCGCCCCGCCGTAGCCGGCCACCAGCGCCCGCAGTTCGGTACGGTCACCCAGGCGGGTGCCGGTGCCGTGTCCCTCGATCATGCCGACCTCGGCGACCTGGACCCCGGCCCGGCCGATGGTCCGCTGGAACAGCCGCTGCTGGGCGTCACCGCTCGGTGCCGTCAAGCCGTTGCTACGGCCATCGGCGTTCAGGCAACTGGCCCGGACTTCGGCGAGGATGTGACGACCGTCGGCGCGGGCCCGCGACCTGCGCTGCAGCAGGAACATGGCGGCCCCCTCGGCCCAGACCGTCCCGCTGGCGTGCGCGCTGTAGGGGCGGCAGTGGCCGTCGTCGGACAACGCGTGCTGCTTGGCGAATTCGACGAAATAGCCCGGAGTCCCCATCACGCAGACCCCGCCGGTGAGCGCCAGGTCGCAGTCCCCGGCCCGGATGGCCTGGACTGCCGTGTGAAACGCGGCCAGCGCCGACGAGCACGAGGTGTCGATGGTCAGGGCCGGCCCGGCCAGGTCCAGGGTGTAACTGATCCGGCCCGAGATGACGCCCAGCGACGTGCCGGTGATGAGATGCCCGCTGTGCTGGGAGAATTCGGACATAGGGGGGCCGTATTCGAGCGCCGAAGCGCCCACATAGCAGCCCACCTCATGGCCGGCCAGGTCGTCGGGATTGATCCCGCTGTTCTCCACGGCTCGCCACGCCACGCGCAGGGCGACTCGCTGCTGCGGATCCATGGCGGTCGCCTCGCGGGGTGAGATGCGGAAGAACTCCGGATCGAAGGTCGTTGCGCCGGAAAGGAACCCGCCGAGGTTGTGCACGGGCTTGAAGCCCTCGCGCCGCGATCCGTCGAACAACTCGGCCAGGGCCCAGCCCCGGTCAGTCGGAAACGGTCCGAGCCCCTCGCGCTGCTCGGCCAGTAGCGACCAGAAGTCGTCGGGGCTTTCACAGCCGCCGGGGGCCTCGACTGCCAGGCCGACAATGACAATCGGATCGCTATCGGGCACGGGCGCTCACCAATCGGGCCACCGCGTCGAGGTGGTCGTTGAGGTAGAAGTGACCGCCGTCGAACTGCGACAGGGTGAACCGGCCCGACGTGTGTGTTTCCCAGCCGGCCAGCATGTTTCGGCTGATCCGGTGGTCGCGGTGGCCACCGAGTGCGTGGATGTCGGCACCGATGCGTACCTCGGGCGCACAGGAATAGCATCCCAGCGCCCGGTAATCGGCTTTGACCGCTCTGATCAACAGTTCGGCGAATTCTTCATCTTCGAGCAGCAGGGGATCGGTGCCGCCGAGGTCCACCATGTCGGCCAGCACGTCGGCATCGGAACTCGGCAGCGGTCCGGACCCGGCAACGGTGCAGGGCGCTTGGCCCGAGGATGCCCACAAGGTGCGAACCGGCACGCCGTTGGTTTCGGCGACGCGGGCGAACTCGAAGGCCACCACCGCACCCATGCAATGGCCGAAGAGGGTCAGCGGCGCGGTCGCCGCCCAGTCTCCCGCCGCGAACAGTTCCAGCGCCAGCGCCTCGATGCTTTCCGCCGGTGGATGGCTGCGCCGGTCGGCACGCTGTGGGTACTGCACCACATAGGCGTCGACGCCGTTGGCGGACACGGCTTTGGCAAGCGTGCGGTAGGCCGCGGCCGCGCCTCCGGCGTGCGGGAACAGCACCACCGATCCACCCGTGCCGGTGCCGGTGAAGCACTTGACCCAGGACTGGAAATGCGGCGCGGAGGGTGTGATCGCAGGGGCCGGATCCAGCGCGGACATCACGTCGGCGCCGTCCATCTCGGCGATTTCCAGGTACACGCCGGCCACCTGCTCCAGCCGGTCCGGGTCGGCTTCCCGGCCGGAGAGCAACTCGGCCAACTTCGCCACGGTGCGGGTGTGAGCAAGGTCGGCGACCGTCAGTGTCGGCGAATCGAGCAGTTGTCTGACGTGGGCTACGGCCCGCGTGGCGAGCTCGGCGCCACCTCGCGGAAAGAACTCCTCGTGCACGCCCACGGTGGCGCGCCCCAGAATGCCGGCGAAGATGTCGCACAGCGCCCTTTCCAGCGGCGTTGCCGCGGGCCCGGCGGACGACACCAGTTCGGACCAGGCGTCGATCGTCGGTCGAGCGGACAGCATGTCAGAGTCGACGGCGATGCCCTTGGCACGCCAGCGAGCCGCCAATGCCGAGATGCGGACGGGGTCCAGGCCCTGCTCGACCAGGCTGTGACCAGGGCGAACGGCATCGGCGCGGACGCCAAGCAATTGGGCGACCTCCGCACGGATGTGCTCCCGATACGCCGCGGCACCCACAAACCCTCCCAGAATTAGCACAGGCTGCCCTAATTTGTGTGTTCACACTAGCTGTCGTCGGCACGCCACCGCCAATAGCCCGACGGTTAGTCCCCGGCGCCGACAGCCCGCGGTGCGCGAGCGGACGGGTTCGCGCACGGAGCACTGCCAGCTGAGGGGACTGCTGCCGGCGGTGCACCGGCGGCACGGGCCACGACGGCACCGGCGGATTCGCCAACCTCAGCAGCACCGGCGGTCAGGGCGGCCCCGGCGGCCCCGGCGGCATGATCATGGGCGGTGACTGTGGTGACGGCGGTAACGGCGGCGTCGGTGGCGCTCACCGTGACTGCTGCGCGACACGCTCTTGGTGCGGTCCGGCCGGCGGGCATACCGTCGGCGAAGCGTCGCGTAGCCACCCGCAGGGGCGCGTTGATGCAGCGCCACTCTCCGGCGTTATGCAGAGTCGCGACCTGTCAATTCAGTCATGAACCCGGCGATGGCAGCCACGGCCTAGACACGCCCGCGCGCGACGAAGGCTCGCGCGCCGGTCGGAAGAAATCGATTCCGACTCGGATGTTCCAGGGCCGGACAAATTCATTTCCTGAACTATGGGCCAATCTTCACTCAAGTCATAGACTTATTCGATGAGGCAAGGATTGTTACGCGATTCGGTATTGATGGCGGCGTGGGCGATCGGATTGTTGCTTGCGGCGTGGGTGGTTCCGGGGGTTTCGGTATCGGTGGGGGCATTCATTCTCGCGGTCGCGCTGTTTTCGGCGGCACAGGCGATGCTGTCGGTGTGGATCCTGAAGCTGCCGCATCGATATGCGCCACTGGCGCTTGGCGGCACCGGCCTGGCGTTGACAGTGGCCGCGATGTGGCTGTCAGCGGTGTTTACGCACGGTATGGATCTGCGCGGAGTCGAATCCTGGGTTGCCGCCACGACCGTGGTGTGGCTGGTGACCACCATCGGAGCGATCTTGTGGCCGGTGTTCATGCGCGACGAAGTCGGCTCGTTCTGAGCGTGGGGTAGCCCCCGCCATTGGGAAGTGCGGCACGCTCCCCGCATGCCGCCGCTGGACGGGAAATTGCAACTCGCCCGGGCTGGCGGCCGCGAGTAATATCAATTCGAGGTGACACGACGACCGCAGATTGGGGTGGTCATGGGAGACACGCATCGAGACCCGTCAGATCGTTATCGGACGACGCAACCGCGTGCTGGTCTGACGCTGAAGGACAATTTAATGTGGCCGGGTTTGATACTTGCGGCGGTAGCAGTAGCCGGGCTCATTTGTACCGTCGTTGTCGCGGCCTACGGGTACCACGATTGGGTGGCTACCACCGCAGTGATCGCGGCGCTGGCCGCTGTCGCCGCAGCGCTGTGGTTCGTGGTGGAACTTCGTCATGTAACGCACATCGAACAGCGGTGGGCTGCTCACCAGTAGCACCGCGGTTGTCCCCCCTCGCGTCAATGCGGTCGCGGACCCGAGCAACACCCTGACGCCATTCGCGATCGCATGACAGGTCATCAACGGGCCCGTGCGAGAGTGCGAGCGGCGGCACCACCTCTGGTGTGGTCACCGCGAGATCATCGGGTGGGCTTCGAGATTCGACACCGATCCCGCCTGCTTCGGCACGCGCCGACTCCGCCCGCCCCGCGGGCTATCGCAACTCGCGCCGATAAAACTGTCATTGACGAATGTCACCATTTGACGTTGACTAACTCGCATGGCGGACGTCGTTCCGGCACGCGGGTCACTGCGGTCCCGCGCTGCGATAGCGGTGAGCACTGTGATGGTGCGGCCGATCACTGCATCGATCCCGCCGGAGCGGGCCTGGGGCATGTGGGTGACGCGTCAGCTCATCGCCACCCTGATGGGCACATTCGGACCGTCGCTGGCCGGTACCCACGTCAAGCCGGTCGACTCCGTGCTGCCAGACCGGCGCCGGGTCGTCGGTGAATGGGTTTATGGACCGCAGGTTTCGACGACCAGCCGGTCATCGTCCGGAGCCATCTACTACGTGCACGGCAGTGGCTACGCCATGTGTTCGCCGCGTACCCATCGCAGGTTGACGTCCTGGCTGTCGTCGCTGACCGGCCTGCCGGTGTTCTGCGTCGACTACCGCTTGGCGCCGCGACACCGCTTCCCCGCTGCCGCCGACGACGTACGAGCCGGTTGGGACTGGTTGCCGCACGCAACCGGCTTGCCGCCGGAACGCATTGCGGTGGCGGCGGATTCGGCAGGCGGCCACCTCTCTGTGGACCTGCTGTTGCAACCGGATGTCGCCGCCACACCGCCCGCGTCCCTGGTGTTGTTCTCACCGCTGATCGACCTGACCTTCGAGCTTTGCGCCGCGCGCGAGCGACACCGCCCCGACCCGGCGCTCCGAGCGGCCGCCGTCGCCAAGATAGTGGCCCTGTACTACGCCGGCGTCGATCCCACCCACCATCGCCTCGCACTGAACGTCGCACAGGGTCCGCGGCTTCCGCCAACACTGATCCAGGCCGGTGGAGCAGAAATGCTGGAGGCCGACGCACGCCAGCTCGCAGCGGACATCTCGGCTGCCGGCGGCAATTGCGAGCTGCAGATCTGGCCCCACCAAATGCACGTGTTCCAAGCCCTCCCCCGCATGTCGCCGGAAGCATCGAAGGCGATGGTGCATGCCGCGCGATTTGTCAGCGACGCTCTCCGGGGCGACCGGGAACCCTAAGGGACAGAGGCGGTTTGATGCTGGGACCAGTGAACAGGCTGCTGGGCGGGAAGCCCACGAGTCGCGGGGCCCTGGCGGTGGTGACCGGCGCGGGCAGCGGCATCGGTGCGGCATTCGCCACCGAACTCGGTCACCGGGGTGGCAACGTGGTCTGCAGCGACATCGACGAAGCGGCCGCCCTACAAACGGCCGATGCGATCACCGCACGGGGCGCCAAGGCGGTTGCGGTGCGCTGTGACGTATCCCGGGTCGACGACGTGCACGCCCTGGCCGATCAGGCACTGGCGTGGTTCGGTGCACCACCGACACTGGTGATCAACAACGCCGGTGTCGGCGCCGGCGGCGAGCCCATCGGCGATGTTCCACTTGACGATTGGGTGCGGACACTCGGCGTCAATCTGTGGGGACCCATCCACGGCTGTCACGTCTTCACCCCCATGCTGCGCGAAGCAGGGTCTTGCCCGCCACGCGGAATCATCAACGTCGCCTCGGCGGCGGCGTTCGGGGCCGCGCCCGGTATGGCCGCCTACAACGTCAGCAAGGCCGGAGTGCTCTCGTTGACCGAGACGCTGGCGGCCGAGCTGTCCGGAACCGCAATCAAAGTCACCGTGTTGTGCCCGACCTTCGTCAAGACCGGCATCGTCGAATCGGGTCTGGCCGCCGGCCGCATCAGCGAGGAGTCCAGTGCGCTGGCCACCAAGCTGATGCGCTGGACCGGGTTCTCGGCGCGGAAGGTCGCGCGGATCTGCCTGGACGCCAACGATCGCGGCGACCTGTACTGCATGCCCCAGTTGGACGCCAAGTTCGCCTGGAATGTCAAACGCCTTGCCCCGGGCGCATATACGCGCGCGGTCGGTCTGGTATCGCGGGTGCGGCACTGAACACCCGTCCCCCGAAAGGAGAAGCGGTGGCCATCGACATGGACGTCATGCTCGCCAAAATCAAGGATCGGCAATGGGCACTCGCCGACATCGACTGGGAGGCGCCGGGGGCGGAGACCATTCGCCCCGAATTCCGGCC
The DNA here is from genome assembly GCF_059812565.1 of Mycobacterium sp. NGS49. Taxonomy (NCBI): domain Bacteria; kingdom Bacillati; phylum Actinomycetota; class Actinomycetes; order Mycobacteriales; family Mycobacteriaceae; genus Mycobacterium; species Mycobacterium sp. NGS49. The sequence goes on from NZ_JCALCX010000020.1 coordinate 41,297, forward strand.
CAAGCTCAAGGCGTTCATGGCCGATCTGTGCTGGATCGAGAACATCGGCGCGCGGGGCTTCGCGGCGCTGGCCAAGAAGGCGCCCAACCCGACCATCGCCGAAATCTACCGGTATTTCCATGCCGAGGAGCAACGGCACGCCAACGCGGAACTGGCGCTGATGAAGCGCTGGGGAATGCTCGACGACGCAGAGATCCCGGAGCCCAACGTCAACTTCCGATTGGCCATCGAATGGCTGGACACGTTCGCAGACGATATGCCGCTGTCGGTGCTGGGCACCGTGATTCCGATGCTGGAGGTGGCGCTGGACGGCGCGCTGCTGAAGTTCCTGCTGGACTCGGTGCAGGACCCGGTCTGCCACCAGGTGTTCGAAAAGATCAACAACGATGAATCGCGGCACATTGCCGTCGATTTCGAGGTGCTGGAGATGATCGGCCACGCCACCGCACGCCGCTTGGCCATCGAACTGGTGGGGCGCTTAGCCTCACCGGGTCTGATCCTGGGCATGGTCATGTACGTCCCGCTGCTCAACCGGGTCCGAAACGAGATGGCCGGGATGGGTATGGAGCCGGAGCGGTTGTTCAACGCGGTCAACCGATTCAAGCAACTCGGCGAACGGGGTGAACGTACCCGGCGGGTGCCCACCTACAAGCTGCTCAAGCGGCACGCCGGATGGGTGGTCAACCCGCGCCACCCCTACCAGCTGCTGGCCAACTCCATGGTGTGGCTGTCGGATTACTACCCCAAGCCGCTGCTGAGGCCGATGCCGAGCTGGTCGCGGGAACTCACGCACAAGCCGGCGGCGTGACCATGGCCGGGGACACCGTCTACGCCACAATCATCATCGGCGCGGGCTTCACCGGGCTCGGGGCGGCCATCAAACTGGCCGAAGCCGGTGTCGAAGACGTGGTCGTCCTGGAACGTTCCGACTCCGTGGGGGGAACGTGGCGCGACACGCGGTATCCCGGTGCCAGCTGTGACGTGCCGTCGCTGTTGTACTCGTACTCGTTCGTCAAGAACCCGAAGTGGTCGCGAACGTACTCGCCCGCGCCGGAAATCCATCGGCACATCGAGGACATGGCGAACAGGTTCGACATCCGCCGGCACATCCGGTTCGGTCACGAGGTGACGCGTCTGACGTTCGACGAGGACGCCGGGGTGTGGACCGCAACGACGAACAACCGCAAACGGTTTCGCGCACGTACTGTCGTGCTGGCGTCCGGGCCCCTATCGGACGCCGGCTCTCCGGACATCCGTGGGCTGGACAGCTACGAAGGCCACAAGATCCACAGCGCCCGGTGGGATTCGGAATACGACTTCACGGGCAAGCGGGTTGCCGTCATCGGCACCGGTGCCAGCGCGATTCAGATTATCCCCGAGCTGGTGAAGCGGGCCGGTTTCGTCAAGGTATTTCAGCGCACGCCCGGCTGGGTGCTGCCGCGGCTGGATGTCGCCACGCCGCCGGCGGTGCAGGCGTTGTTCGCGAAAGTCCCGGCCACCCAACAACTTGCCCGTCAGATGCTGTTCTGGGGTCACGAAGCCACCGCGACGGCGATGGTGTGGAACACTCCGCTGACCTCCGTAGTAGCGCGGCTGGGCCGGGCCCACATCCGCGCCCAGGTCAAAGATCCCTGGTTGCGGCGCCAGCTGACGCCCGACTTCGCGCCGGGATGCAAGCGCATGCTGATTTCCAGCGACTACTACCCGGCCCTGCAGCGCGACAACTGCAAGCTGATCGACTGGCCGATCGCGACGCTGAGCCCGGTGGGGATCCGTACCAGCGACGGCATCGAACACCACGTGGACTGCATCGTCTTCGCGACCGGTTACGACGTCCACCTGACCGGGCCGCCGTTCGAGGTAACCGGCCTCGATGGCCGATCGCTTTCCGACGAATGGGCCGGTGGCGCACAGGCTTACAAGAGCATCAACGCACACGGGTACCCCAACCTGTTCTTCATGACCGGACCCAACTCGGGTCCCGGCCACAACTCCCTGCTGGTGTACATCGAAGGTCAGCTCGACTACGCGGTGCGCGGCATCACCACCATCCTGGACAACGACCTGCGCTACCTCGACGTGCGCGGAGATGTCCAGCGCCGCCACAACCGGCACATCCAGCGCCGTCTGACCAAGACGACGTGGATGTCCGGATGCCGCAGTTGGTATCTCACCAAGGACGGGTACAACGGGTCCATGTATCCGGGAACCGCCACCCAGTATCTTCGGCAGATGAGCGACTTTCAGTACCGGGATTACGACGCCGTTGCCCGCGAGCGCGTCGGCGCGCCGGTTTGACGGGCCGCACCCCTTGGTCACCGAGCAACCCCACGAGCGGTCCGCCAGGCCCGCACCCGGGACGATCGCCAGCGTGCTGTACAACGTGCGACGGGCGCCGCACCGGGTGCGGCGCCAGTCACGAGATTTCATCGAAACCGCCGTGACGCAGCTCTTCGATGCGGCGGTGCGCCACCCGCAGGACGCTGCGACATCCGGCGAGTACCGGATCGAGGAGCTGGCCCGGCTGGCCGGCACCACCACCCGCAATATCCGCGTCTACCGCGACCGCGGTTTGTTGCCGCCACCGCTGCGGGTCGGGCGGATCGCGTTGTTCAACGACACCCACCTGACCCGGCTCCGCCTGATCACCTCGATGCTCGACCGCGGCTACAACATCGCCCACGTGCGGGAAATGCTCAGCGCGTGGGAGGAAGGCAAAAATCTGGGCGATGTCCTGGGACTGGAGACGGCCATCGTGGGAACCTGGACCACCGAGAAGCCGCAAACCGTGTCGCTGGCGCAGGCTCGCGAACTCGTCGACGACGCAACCGCTTTCGACCGGCTGGTGGCGCTGCACGTCATGCGCGTGGACGGCGAGCGGGCCACCATCACCCGGCCCAAGCTCATCGAGGCATTCAACGAAGTCCGCGGCTACGGCATGAGCATCGATAAGCTCGTCGACCTACACGAGCAGATCCTGCCCAAGGTGGACGAGATCAGCGACATGCTGGTGCGCGCGGGGTTCGAACACGTCGCGGATCGGATCAAACCCGGTGAGGCCCTGCCGGCGGACGCGGAAGTCGCCGAGTTGATCACCATGCTGGTCCGGTTTCGCACGCAAGCGGTGGCGACGGTCACCGCCACCCTCGCGTCCTCGATCGAGTCCAACATCGAATCTCTGGTCAGCCGACTGCTGTCGGAATACCTGGAGCGGTCGGCCGAACCCGACGTCAGTGCCCGCTGAGCGTCAGCGTCCCTTCGGTTTTGAGCACCCGGGCGGCGGTGATCCGCTCGGCCTTACGCGCCTCACGGTCCAGGTAACGCTGCTTGGAGTCCTCGAACTTCTCCGCGGCCTGCTCGAGTTCCTTGATCAGCACCGCGAGATCGTCGCGCATGCGCGCCGCCTCGCCGGTGAACTCCTCGCGTTCGAAGATGCGCCACTTCTTCAGCACCGGCATCACCACCTCTTCGAGGTGGATCCGTGGGTCATAGACGCCGCCGACGGCGATGACCACCGCCTTGCGCCGGAACTCCGGCACCGTGTAGCCCGGCATCTTGAAGTTGCGCAGGATCCGGTGCACGGACTTCATCGCCTGATTGGGTGCGATGTCGAGACCCGCTTCGCTGACATCGCGATAGAAGATCATGTGCAGGTTCTCGTCCGCCGACACCCGCGCAAGCAGCTGGTTGGCGATGCTGTCGTCGCAGGCTTTACCGGTGTTGCGGTGCGAGACGCGGGTGGCCAGTTCCTGGAAGGAGACGTACATCACCGAGTCGAACAGGCTTTCCGCGAACATGTCGCCCTGCTGGTTCTGGCCCGGGCTGAAGCCGCGGGTGATCTGTTCCATCCGCAACTTCTCCAGCTCGACGGGGTCGACCGCGCGGGTCACCACCAGGTAGTCGCGCAACGCGACGCTGTGCCGGTTCTCCTCGGCGGTCCACCGATTGACCCATTGCCCCCACGCGCCGTCCAGGCTGAAGTTCATGGCGATCTCACGGTGGTAGGACGGCAGGTTGTCCTCGGTCAGCAGGTTCTGCACCATTGCGACCTGCGCCACATCGGAGAGTTGACTCTGCCCGGGCTCCCAGTCCTGGCCGTCGAGGGCGTAGTAGTTCTTGCCGTCCGACCAGGGAATGTAGTCGTGCGGATGCCATTCCTTGAACATCGACAGGTGCCGGTTGAGCAGGCGCTCGGCGACGGGTTCAAGTTCTTGCAGCAGCTGCAGATTCGTCATTTCTTTGGGCACAGACATCTCCAGGGTTACTTGGTCGGCGCAAGCAGGCCGAGATTGCCGTCATGGCGGGGATACAACAACTGACCGCGGCCGGTTTCCCGGTCGGTGTAGAACAGCAGTCGCAGGCTGTGTTCGCGGGCGCGGCGAACCGCACCGGATTCACTGAGTACGGGTGTGGCAAGGGAATTGACGATCAGCGGCAGCTGCGGTCCGACTGTGCCGGGCGACCACGACCAACCCGGTGGGAACACGTGCCGCTGGCGCGCGAGGCGCAATCCCGTCGGCCCCGCCCGGTATACCAGTGCGTCCTCGCCGGTCTCGGAGTCGGTGAACAAGTGCGCGTCGTAGTCCATGCCGTCCATCACCGCAACTGCCTGCAGCGGCGTGGTGCGCTGCAGCACAACTGATTTGCGGCGGGCGACAACGGCGTCGGAACCGACCGTCAGTATCCTGCGCGTCGGGTCCGGCCACGGACGTGGCTGCCATGGCGCAACCATCCGCGTTATCTGGCCGTCCAGCCTTTCCAGTGCCGGCGACAGGTCATCGATGCCCGCGGTGACCGCAGCCACCCGCGCCGGCAACTCGCCGACCGACAGGTTCACCTGCATGACCATCGGTCCCCTGCCACAGGATCCCGTCTTGAGGCGTACCCGAGCGCCCCCGGTGATCTCGTGACAGGACAGCACCGCACCGACCGCTTGGGCCACGTGCTCGGCCTGGGCGCCGGTTACCCGGCCACTGGACGTCACCTTGATATCAGGCAATTCGCGCACCGACCTCGACTTGAGTGCGTTCACGCCGCAGCGACCCCGCTTTCTCTTCCATTCCCGCGACATCGAAAACCGCCAGATGGAAGCTTCGCTGGTCGACGCCCCCGTCAGATAGAGCCGAAAGTCCCCCCGGCAGGAGTGCCTAAAGTCCCCGAACGGCCGTCGCAGCCGTGCGTCAGGGCTTCAGCGCAGGCCGAAAGCGACGATCACTCCCGTGCCGGCGAGGCCGAATCGAGTGCGCTCAACACGTCGACCTCGGGCATCTCCGCAATCTCCAGGTACATCTCGGCTACCAGCCCGAGCCGGTCGGCGTCCGATTCCCGGCGGTCGAGCAATTCGGCCAGTCTCGCGACGTTCCTTGCCGCGAAGACGTCCGCGACCATCACACTCGGCGAATCGAGCCACTGCCGGATGCGGGCCACCGCCAGCGTGGCAAGTACGGAATCCCCGCCGAGAGCGAAGAAGTCGTCGTGCACTCCCACCGCGGGCCGGCCCAGCACGCCCGCGACGATGTCGCACAGGGCGCGCTGCACGACGGTTCGCGGTGCACCCGAAGGCGACTCGGCACCGGCGGCACGCACCTCGGCGAGCAGGACGGCGATCGCCTTGCGGTCGATCTTGCCGGCGTTGCTGAAAGGGATCCGGTCCACCAGCCCAACGTGGCGTGGGATCATATGTGCGGGAAGGAAATCGGCCAGCCGCTCGCGAATCAGCTCCGCGGTCACGCTGTCGTCGGACACGCAGACCGCCGCGGCGAGCACGTCGGCGCCGCCGGGCGTGGAGAGTACCGTGGCCACCGCCCTGTCCACGCCGGGAACTCGGCCGAGTGCGGCCTCCACCTCGCCGAGTTCGATTCGGTAGCCGCTGATCTTGACACGGTGATCGGCGCGGCCGACGAACTCCAGCGTCCCATCGGGCCAGTAGCGGACCAGGTCGCCGGTCCGATACCAGATCCGGCCGTCATGTTCGACGAAGCGCTCGGCGGTCAGATCGGGTCTGCCGCGGTAGCTTCGGGCGATACCCCGCCCACCGACCCAGAGCTCGCCGGGAACCCAGTCGGGGCAGTCGGCGCCCGCGTCATTCACCACCCGGCAGGCGTTGTTGGACAGCGGCGTACCGTACGGTACGGCCGTCCAGTGCGCGGGCAGTGCGTCGGGGTCGTCGACTTCGAAAATCGTTCCGTGCACTGCTGTTTCGGTAGCGCCACCCAGTCCGGCGAAACGAAGGTTGGGTGCCTGCGCGTGGAGTCGGCGCGCTGTCTCGGTCCGCACCCAGTCCCCGCCGGTGGGAACGACCCGGAGAGAGGACAGCCGCCCGGATCCGGCCTCCAGCAGCATTTCCAGCCACCCCGGCATGAATTGCAGCACGGTGACCCGATGCTCGTCGATCAGCCGGGCCCAGCTGTACGGATCGGTGCGCTGCGCTTCGTCCACCACCACGATCGACCCACCCGAGCGAAGTGTGGCGAAGATGTCCAAGACCGACAGGTCGCATTCCAGCGTCGACAACGCCAGACACCGGTCATCGGTACCGAGGTCGAAGTGCCGGATGAAGAACTCAACGGTGTTCATGGCGGCATCGTGGGTGACCTCAACGCCTTTGGGTTCACCGGTCGATCCCGAGGTGAACAACACATACGCCACATTGCCGGGATCGGTTGGCGCCGGCGCGAATTCGGGCACCGGTGCGTCGCGCAGCAGGTCCGCGATCACCAATTCCGTTACTGGCAAGGCCAGCTGCCGGCCGCCGCACACCAGCGCCGCCCGTACCGAGCCGCTGGTGAGAATGCGCTGCACACGATCGCGAGGTTGGTCGATGCCGATCGGCAGATAGACCGCGCCGATCGACAGGATGCCCAACAACGCGGGCACCTGTTCAGCGGTCTTGGGCCCCATCACCGCGACGGTGTCTCCAGGGACGACCCCGGCCTGCTGTAGCGCCACGGCCACCGCCACCGTCTGGTCGCGCAGTTGGGCATAGCTCAGGTCACCGGAACTGGCGAATACCGCGGGCGCGTCCGGTTGGCGCCGGGCCTGGCGGAAGAACCCGTCGTGCAGCGCATCGCCCGACGGCGGCGCGACCCTGCTGTTCAGCGCCGCCCGCACGGAACTCTGCGCCGCCGGAGCGGCCGGGGAATCCGGCACCTCCCAGGCGTCGGTGTCGGTGGCCAGGCTGCTCAACTCGGCCAGGTGGTGAGCGAACATGGCGTCGATGACGCCGGGCCGGAAGGCGTCCTCACGGACATCCCAGTTCACCAGGAGTCCGCCGTTCAGCGGTGTCACCTGCGCGTCGAGCAGCACCTGAGGCCCCTGAGAAATGATCCAGGCCGGGGTTCCGAATGCGGTGGTGACCTCCTCGGCGAACAGGTCGCCGAGGCCTAGGCCACTGGTGTAGACGAACGGCGCAAGAGCCGGCGCACCGCGGTGGCGGGTCACATCGCGCAGCACCGAAAGCCCGGAGTAACCGGAGTGGCGGGCGCTGGTGTGCAGCGTCTCCTGCAGCGCGATGGACCGCGACAAGGCGGTGTGCGCGTGCGTCAAGTCGACGTCGAGGATCAGCGACGAAGTGAAATCGCCGACCAGCTTGTCTACGTCCGGGTGAACCGGCTCCCGGCCGAACATCGGCAGATTCAGCAGGAATCGCCGGGTGGTGGACCAGCGCGCCAAGGTACCGGCGTGCGATGCGGCCACCGCCATCGCCGGCGTGACGCCGTGACGGCGGGCCGCGGCGAACAGCGCGTCGCGGGCCTGCGCGTCGAACCAGTGCCAGCGCCGGGTGGTGCGGCGCGGGTTCACCCGCTCGGCCAGCGGAACCAGCGGCAACGTGGGCGGTTCGGGCAGATCTGGAACCCGTTCGGCCCACCACCGGCGGTCTTCCTCGATCTTGGCGGCATCCGCGGATGCCGTCACGGCCGTGCGATAGTCGCGATAGGTGTACTGCAGTTCGGGCAGTTGCACACCGTGGTACAACGCCGCCAGGTCAGCCATCAGTCTGCGATAACTCACCGCGTCCGCGGCCTGCATATCCAGGTCGACGTGCAGGCGGGTGCGTCCTCCCGGCAGCAGTGACAGGGTCAGTTCCAGCACGTCGCCATCGAGTAGCTGGTGGGATTTGGTTTCGCGAACGGCAAGCAACTCCTCAGCGGCCGACTCGGCGTCCAGCTCGCGCAGATCGAGGATCTTGACCGGTAGCTCGCGGTCGCCGATTCGTTGCATGCCATCCGGCAGGAACTCGACCCGCAGCATCGGGTGGCGGGCCGCCAGTTGAGCGGCGGCGTTGCTCAACCGCCCGGGATCCACACCGGCACCGTCGAATTCGACGTACAGGTGTCCGGCGACACCACCGAGTTGCTGGCCGGTGTCGCGCCCCACCCACATGGCGTGCTGGATGGGAGCCAGCGGGAACGGTTCGGCCGGGTCAGACGCAGGCGGGCTGTCGTACCCGGCGGCGTTCGCCTGTTCGGCCGGGCCGTGCGCGGCGACGAGTGCTGTCCACGCCCGCACCGTGGGATTCGCCGCCAGCATGGCGAAATCCACCTCGATACCCTGCCTACGCCAGCGCCCGGACAACGACATCATCCGGAGGGAGTCGAGACCTGAGGCGATCAGGTCGGCCTCCGGGTCCACCTCGTCCGCGCTGACGCCCAGCAGTTGGGCGACCTCGTCGCGGACGCTCTGCGCATTCGTCGCGCCAGCGCGCACCACGCCCCCTTACCCGAAGTTAGTATAGGATGGCCTAACTTGCGAAAGGCTACCTCAGGGTCGCCGCTCAATACCAGGCAGGCAACAGGGGCGGTGCTGCGCGATGAATGATCTCGAGGACGGTTTCGTTCCCTTTCCGCCGGCACGGGCTGACGAGTACCGGCGGGCGGGCTACTGGACCGGGCGCACGCTTGACTCGATCCTCACCGATGCCGCGGCCGGCTGGCCGAAGCGGCCCGCTGTCATCGACGCAAACCGCACATACACCTACGCCGAGCTGGATGCGCAAGCCGACCGGATCGCTTCGGGGCTGCGAAATCTCGGAGTCAGGCCGGGTGACCGGGTGCTGCTGCAGCTGCCCAATCGCTGCGAGTTCGCCGTGGCGTTGTTCGGGGTGCTGCGCAGCCGGGCCGTTCCCGTGCTGTGCCTGCCTGGCCATCGCACCGCGGAGCTGGGCCGCTTTGCCGAAGTGAGCCGCGCGGTAGCGCTGATAATCGCCGACCGCGCAGCAGGTTTCGACTATCGCGAGATGGCCGCGCAACTCGTCGAATCACATTCGAGCCTGCGGCACGTGGTCGTGGTGGGCGAGCCCGGCCCTTTCGTCTCCTGGTCGTCGCTGACCGAATTCGGCACACGCACAGTGAGCCGGGGGAATGAACCGCAGGTGGATACCGCGCTGCCCGCCCTGTTGTTGGTGTCGGGCGGCACGACCGGGCTGCCCAAGCTCATTCCGCGCACGCACGACGACTACCTGTACAACGCCACCGCGAGTGCCCGGGTGTGCCAACTCACCGAGGACGACGTCTATCTGGTCGCGCTGCCGGCCGGACACAACTTCCCGCTCGCCTGCCCGGGGCTACTGGGTGCGATGACGGTCGGCGCCACCACCGTCTTCACCACCGACCCCAGCCCTGAGTCGGCGTTTGCGCTGATCCATCGACACAACGTCACCGCAACCGCACTAGTCAACTCGCTGGCCAAGTTGTGGGCCCAGGCCTGCGAATGGGAGCCATTGCCCCCCAGAACATTACGGCTGCTGCAGGTGGGTGGATCACGGCTGTCCGCCGTGGAGGCCCGCTATCTCCGGGCGACGCTGACGCCGGGGCTTCAGCAGGTGTTCGGCATGGCCGAAGGCATGCTCAACTACACCCGCCCGGGTGATCCGGCTGACATCGTGGACAACACCCAGGGCCGACCGCTCTCGCCGCACGACGAGATGCGGGTGGTCGACGAATCCGGGGCCGACGTCGCCGCGGGTGAAGAGGGCGAACTGATGGTGCGCGGACCGTATACCTTCAACGGCTACTACCGTGCCGCCGAGGCCAACGCCGGTGCGTTCAGCCCGGATGGCTTCTTCCGGACCGGCGACCGGGTGCGCATGTTCGCCGCCGGACCGCGGGCCGGTTACGTCGAGGTCACCGGCCGGATCAAAGACGTGATCCAGCGCGGCGGAGAGACGGTGTCGGCGGCCGACGTCCAGGAACACCTGCTCGCCCACCCGGCCATCGCGTCCGTCGCCGCGGTCGCGCTCCCCGACGAGTTTCTGGGCGAAAAGATCTGCGCGGCAGTCGTTTTCAATGGTGCCCAGCTCGACCTTGCCCAGCTCAATCGTTATCTGGACGACCGGGGGGTGGCGGCGCACGCGCGGCCGGACATGCTCGTCCCGATGGCGGCACTGCCGCTGACCGCGGTCGGCAAGGTGGACAAGAAACAGATCGTCGCGGCCCTGGTGCACCGCTGATCGGCGGCGACTACCGCCGTTCCACCAGATAAGGTGCCAGCGTCGAGAGTTTCTCGCACGTTTCCTCGAATTCCCGCTCGGGATCCGAGGCTTCGATGATGCCCGCCCCTGCCCGCAGCCAGGTTCGCCCGTCGCGTTCGTAGGCAGCCCGCAGGGCCAGCGCCGCATCCAGGGCGCCGTCTGCCGAAAACCGCACGACGGCACCGGAATACAATCCGCGCGGACCCTCGTCGAGACGTAGGATGGCCTCTACACCGTCCGCTTTGGGAATTCCGGACGCGGTCACCGCCGGGAAGAGTGTCTCCAGCGCATCCATCCGGTCGCTCGACGGGTCGAGGTGCCCGATGATGGTGGAACCGAGATGCTGCACACTGCCCCGCTCTCGCACCGCCATAAAGTCGGTGACGGCCGCCGTACCCGGCGCAGCGATCTCGGTCACTTCCTGAAGCGAGGTACGGACCGAGATAGCATGCTCGACAATCTCTTTGGAGTTCGACTCCAGGTCGTCGCGAGCTCGCCGGTCCGGCACCGGACCGCGTCCCAACGCGCGGGTTCCCGCCAGTGGCTCGGTGACCACCAGCCCGTCGGCCCGCACCGAGGTGACGAGCTCCGGGCTGTACCCGAGGGCGCGAATACCGCCGAGCCGCAACAGGAACGACCGCACCGGCGTGTTGTGCCGCCGGCCCAGCCGGTAGGTAGCCGGAAAGTCGAGCGGGAAGGGCACGTCGACGCAGCGGGACAGGATCACCTTGTGGTAGCTGCCCGCAACGATCTCCCGGACGGCCAGCGAAACCCGCTCGCGGTAACCGGACGGATCGACGGACAGATCGACCGGCCGAGTGCGTTGCACGGCGCGAACTCCGGCGCCGAGCAACCGTTCCACCGCCTCGCGCTCGCGTGTCCCGCCGCCGAAAACATGAATCTCGTCCCGGGTCACCACGATCCGGACGCGGGGCCAGAAGACCCGGGCCAGCGGAGTGTGCGGTGCCAACCTTCCCTGCAGTCCGTGGCGGTAGACGCCGAATTCGAACGCTACCCAGCCGAACGCCTCGTCAGTCTCCAGCAACAACCGGTCCACGGCTTCACCCAGCACGGCGCCCGGCCGTCCCGACCATTCCTGCCTGACCGTCACACCGTCTCGGATGACCCGCAGTTCGTCGCTGTCGAGCTCTACCATCGCCTGCACGCCTGCGGCCAGCACCCATCGCCCGTCATGCTCGTAGAGCAGGTACTCCTCGCCCGCGGGCTCCATCAGGACTGTGGCCAGCTCCGCCGCCAGGTCGAATGGGTCGATGTCGGCGGGTACGCCCAACGACAGAGACGCCGTGCCGACAGTATTCGTCTCGACGCCGGTATCCGTCACGCAAGTAAATGTAGCCTAACCTACTCCCGGGCGCGCGACCCTCTCACGTTTGCACCATGGCTCCCGGCGCCGCGCCGGACGCGCGACCTCGGCGTCACGTCGTCTCGGCTGTCCTCGCCCCGCCGCCGCGACCATGAACTTCCAGCAGATTCACAGGTAACTGGCACCCAACCCACAACCGGCACTCCTGCACCGCCCTAGCCAGCGCGGTTGTCCCGCCCGGTCGTTACGCGGGTGTTTCGGTGGCCGCAACGCCGCGGAAACTGCGCACAAAACTGCTGTTAGAAGCGCGTTCTGAGTGGCGGCCGACCGGCCGGCCAAGTTAAATTCGCAACCGTTATCCGGGATGTCGTGGTCGCCTTGAAGTCGCCTGGACGGTCAGTACTTCCTTCAAAATCGCCGCAGAACGCTCGGGAGGTGCTCGATGCTGCACGAGTTCTGGGAGAACTTCACGCACAACCTGTTCAAGCCGTTGCTGCTGTTCTTTTACTTCGGCTTCCTCATTCCGATCCTGAAGGTGCGATTCGAGTTTCCCTATGTGATCTACCAGGGCCTGACCACGTACCTGTTGCTGGCCATCGGCTGGCACGGCGGTGAGGAACTGGCCAAGGTCAACGCTTCGAGCATCGGCGTCATCGTGGGCTTCATGGTGCTGGGCTTCGTGTTGAACTTCGCGATCGGCGGACTGGCCTATCTGTTGCTGAGCCGGCTGAGCACGATGCGGCGCGTCGACAAGGCCACCGTTGCCGGCTACTACGGCTCGGACTCGGCGGGAACCTTCGCCACCTGTGTGGCGGTGCTGAGCGCCGTCAACATCGCGTTCAACGCGTACATGCCGGTGATGCTGGCGGTAATGGAGATTCCGGGCTGTCTGGTCGCCCTGTACCTGGTCGCGCGGCTGCGGCACCGCGGGTTGGACGCGGCGGGTTACATGCCCGATGAGGCCGGCTACACCCCGCCGGTCAAGGCTGCGATCGGTCCGGGCACCCCCGCCAAACCGGCGCCCGGTGAAAGCCTGGACCAGGAGACCGAACGAGCGGCCCAGCGCGCGATCGAGCTGGAGCGGGAACTCTCGATGGAGAAGCTGGACCACCCGGACTGGGAGCCCGACCAGACGCCACCTCCACCGCGGGGCAAGCGGATGCCGATCTTCTCCCGTGAGCTGTTTCAGGAAGTATTCCTCAACCCGGGGCTGGTATTGCTGATCGGCGGCATCGTCATCGGCCTGATCAGCGGCCTGCAGGGGCAGAAGGTCGTCGCCGACGACGACAGGTTCTTCGTCCTGGCATTCCAGGGCGTGCTGTGTCTGTTCCTGCTCGAGATGGGCATGACGGCGGCGCGCAAGCTGAAGGACCTGCGATCGGCGGGTATCGGCTTCATCTTCTTCGGGCTGCTGGCGCCCAATCTCTTTGCCACCATTGGCATTGCGGTCGCCTGCAGCTACGCCGCCCTGACCCACACCGACTTCAAGCCCGGCACCTATGTGCTGTTCGCCGTCTTGTGCGGCGCCGCTTCTTACATCGCCGTGCCCGCGGTTCAGCGCCTGGCGATCCCCGAAGCCAGTCCAACGCTGCCATTGGCCGCGTCGCTGGGCCTGACCTTCTCCTACAACGTCACCATCGGAATTCCGCTCTACATCGAGATCGCCCGAGTCTTCGAGCAGTGGTTCGGCGTCTGAGAGAAACCGGCCCGAGAGGTGACGTGCCTGCGACACATGCGGTGAGGCGCGATGTGCTACTCAATTGGGCGCGAGTCGGGCAATATGAGCACCGCCATATCGCCCGATGGCGCCGGCGTTAGCGGGTAGGAGGACAACCATGTCGTATCTCGTCGCTGCACCAGACCTGATCGCGGCCGCCGCGGCGGACGTGGCGGGTATCAGCTCCGCGCTGCGGACGGCCAACCTGGCGGCGTTGGCCCCGACCGGCACGGTGGCGGCTGCGGCCGGTGACGAGGTGTCGGCGGCGATCGCCTCGCTGTTCTCCGGCTACGCCCGCGACTACGAGGCGCTCGGTGCGCAGATCGCGGCGTTGCAAGACCAGTTCGCCCAGGCGGTGCGCGCCGCCGGCGCGGCCTACGGTGTCGCCGAGGCGGCCAATGCCGGCCCGCTGCAGGCCGTGGCCGACAACGTCCTGGGTGCGATCAATGCACCCACGAACTTGCTGCTGGGGCGCCCGTTGATCGGCGACGGGGTCAACGGCACCCCCGGTACTGGGCAAGCCGGCGGCGACGGCGGGATCCTGTGGGGCAACGGCGGTAACGGCGGCTCGGCCGGGCTGATGGGCGCAACGGGGGGCCGCGGCGGCAATGCCGGGTTGATCGGCAATGGTGGGATCGGCGGCACCGGGGGCTTTCGCGGCGGGACGGGCGGCGCCGGCGGCATGGGCGGATTGTTGTGGGGCAATGGCGGAACCGGCGGCACCGGCGGGGTTGGCGGACTGACCGTCCCCGCTGGGGTCGGCGGGATCGGCGGCCGGGCGTGGTCGTTGTTCGGCGCCGCGGGCGCGACCGGCCAGGCCGGCACAGTACTGAACGTGGTGACTCCGCAAGAAGCCGCCCTGCTGATGATGACCGCACCGGACGTGAATTTCCTGGTGATCGCTACGGACGGCACCAACCTGAGCAAGATCCTGGCCGATCCCCTGGGCACCCCGAACTTCCACGCGCTGATGACGCAGAGCGTCACCTCGGCGTCGACGATCATCGGGCACACCACCATCTCCAACCCCTCGTGGACGACCATTCAGACCGGGGTGTGGATGGAGACGGCCGGCGTGAGCAACAATGTCTACACGCCCTGGACGTATGACGACTGGCCGACCGTCTACAACTACCTCGAAGCCGCCTACGGGGACAGTGTCAACACAACGGTCATCGCCAATGGGGAGGGCACCACCAGCGGCATCAACACCCGAATCGCCGGCGCCGGCTCCAACCCCGCCGACAACATCGAATTCGTCCCGCAGATCCCGGGCGACACCAACTGGATAGCGACCCAGAATGCGGTCGGCCAGAAGGCCCAGTTCGCGATTTCACAAGCCAATCCGAACCAGGGAAATTTCATCTTCGCGTCCTTCGCAGGTGTCGACAACAACGCGCACATGTACGGTGGCGATTCGCCGCAGTACGCGGAGGCACTCCGGAACCTGGACTTCAATCTCGGTTCCCAAACCGTGGGCGGTGGGGGCCTGTTGGGCGCGGTAGCCGACTGGGAAGCCAACCCATTGAACAACGGCGAGGAATGGACCACGCTGGTGGTCACCGACCACGGCGAGATCGGGCCCGACCAGTTCGGCCGCGGTCACGGCTTCCAATCACCCCGCGAGACAGCCACATTCCTGATCTTCGATCAGGCCTACACCGACACCCAAGACGGCTTCATCAACAACTCATGGCAGACGGTCAGCGTCACGCCGACGGTCTTGGATCAGTTCGGTATTGCGCCGCCGACATATATGCAGGGCGCGCCCCTGACATCCGCCGTCTTCAACGGCACCTACGTCAATCCCGGCCCGAACAACCTGTTCAGCGTGCTCAGCGCCGACTTCGCCGCACAGGGTTACCCCGATCCCCTGACCAATGCCTCTCTGGTGTCGCGCACGATCGCGGCCACGATCCCCTACCTGGTCTACGACCAGGTGAACACCATCCTCGATGCGGTGCCCAGCTTCTTGCAGGTACCCGTCTCCTGGATCGGCGCCGGCGCATACCAGCTGGTCAACATCCCCGCCCAGGTCTGGATCCGGCTCACCGGGGTCACCGGCAACCAGATCATCCCGCCGATATTGAACCCATTCCTGACCTAGGACGAACCGGGACACCGGTGTGGCGGCCCGGCGTCAGTCCAGCAGGGTGCGGACAACCGCATCGGCCAGCAGTCGGCCGCGGTCGGTGAGGACCAGGTGATCGCCGTCCGAATGCAGCAACCCGTCGGTGACGACCTGCGCAGCGCGCTCGCGTTCGGCCTCGCTCAACCGGGCCAGCGGCAGGCCCTGGCGCAGCCGGATCCCCAGCAGCACCTCTTCGCTGTGCAGCGCGTCGGCACCCAGTTCCTCGAAGCCGGCCACCGGCAGCGACCCTTCGGCGAGCTTGGACCCATAAGTGTTGGGATGCTTGACATTCCACCAACGGGTAGTGCCGACATGGCTGTGCGCGCCGGGCCCGGCGCCCCACCACTGGCCGCGGTCCCAATAGCCCAGGTTGTGTCGGCACTCCCCGCCCGGACGGGCCCAGTTGGACACCTCGTACCAGCCCAGCCCGGCCGCGGAAAGCCGTTCGTCGATCAACTCGTAGCGGTGCGCCAACACGTCGTCGTCCGGCGGATCGAGCTCACCGCTGCGCACCCGCCGGGCCATCGCCGTACCCTCCTCGACCACCAGTGCGTACGCCGACACGTGGTCGACGCCCGTCTCGACCGCCGCGTCCACCGACCGCAGCAGGTCGTCGTCGGACTCCCCGGGTGTTCCGTATATGAGATCCAGGCTGACGTGCTCGAAGCCCAGGGCCAGCGCCTCGCGGGCCGCTGCGGCCGACCGATTGGGCGTGTGCACCCGGTCAAGCACGCCCAACAGCCGGGGCACCACCGACTGCATGCCCAGCGACACCCGCGTATATCCGGCCGCCCGGATCGCCTCGAAGAACTCCGGCCACGTCGACTCGGGGTTGGCTTCGGTGGTGATCTCGGCGCCGGGCGCCAGCGTGAAGTGGTCACGCACCATGTCCAGCAACGTCGTCAGGCGCGCACCGCCCAGTAGGGACGGAGTACCGCCGCCGACGAACACAGTGTCCACTGCCGGGCCGCCTAGCCGTTCGGCGGCCCGTTCCAGCTCGGAGCGCAGCGCCATCAGCCAGGCGTCCGGGTTGACACCGCCCAGTTCCGCCGGTGTGTAGGTGTTGAAGTCGCAGTAACCGCACCGGGTGATGCAGAACGGGACGTGCACGTAGAGGCCGAACGGTCGTCCGGGGGTGGGCTGGATGGCCGGCAGATCCACCGGCACCTCGACGGGAGCCATGCCAAATCTTGGCACGGCGGGCAGAGCCGGGTCGTTTCCCAGGCTGTTCCCGGCTTCGTTTACCGAATCACCCAGCTTCGGCCCGTAGTTTTAATCACTGTGAGAAGAAATTTGACCTGGTAGCGATGGCGCACGGGTTTCATGGCAGAATGGCAGCCGTGACCGTCGCCAAGTCGAACCTGCGAGTAGCACTGGTGGTGCGACGGCATATCGACCTCAAGCGCGTTTGCAGCTGTTGCTGTCTGCGTTGATGTCGTAGACCCAGCCCACCCGTACCACCCGCTGGCTGCCGGATCTGCGCCGCCGGAATCAACGGTGAGCTGCGCGCGTTCCAGTCGCCATCGTTCGCGAAGGAGAACTGCCCCATGACCACAGCACGCCCCGCAAAGGCACCCCGCAATGAGGGCCAGTGGGCGCTGGGCAATCGCGAGCCGCTGAACCCCAACGAGGAGATGAAGAAGGCCGGCGCGCCGCTCGAGGTGCGGGAACGCATCGAGAACGTCTACGCCAAGGGCGGATTCGACAGCATCGACAAGAGCGACCTGCGTGGGCGCTTCCGGTGGTGGGGTCTCTACACCCAACGCGAGCAGGGCTACGACGGCTCGTTCACCGGTGACGACAACGCGGATCTGCTCGAGGCCAAGTACTTCATGATGCGGGTGCGGTGCGACGGCGGGGCGATCTCGACGGCCGCCTTGCGCACGCTGGGCGAGATTTCGACCGAGTTCGCGCGCGACACCGCCGACATCTCGGACCGGGAGAACGTCCAGTACCACTGGATCCGGGTGGAGGACGTCCCGGAGATCTGGCGACGGCTGGATGAGGTGGGGCTGCACACGACGGAGGCCTGCGGTGACTGCCCCCGCGTGGTGCTGGGCTCGCCGCTGGCCGGCGAGTCGCTCGACGAGGTGATCGACCCGACCTGGGCCATCGACGAGATCGTCAAGCGCTACATCGGCAAACCCGAATACGCCGACCTGCCCCGCAAGTACAAGACCGCGATCTCGGGGCTGCAGGACGTCGCGCACGAGATCAACGACATCGCGTTCATCGGCGTCAACCACCCCGAGCACGGACCGGGCCTGGACCTGTGGGTCGGCGGTGGGCTGTCCACCAACCCGATGCTGGCCCAGCGGCTCGGTGTCTGGGTTCCGCTGCAGGAAGTGCCCGAGGTCTGGGAGGCCGTGACCTCGATCTTTCGGGACTACGGCTACCGGCGGCTGCGGGCCAAGGCGCGGCTGAAGTTCCTGGTCAAGGATTGGGGTGTAGAAAAGTTTCGGGAAATTCTCGAGACCGAATACCTCAAGCGCCCGTTGATCGACGGCCCGGCGCCCGACCCGATCGCGCATCCGATCGACCACGTCGGCGTGCAGCGCACGAAGAACGGACTCAATGCCATCGGGGCCGCGCCGATCGCCGGGCGGGTGTCCGGCACCATCCTCACCGCGGTCGCCGAGCTTGCCGGGCAGGCCGGCTCCGACCGGATCCGTTTCACCCCCTATCAGAAGCTGGTCATCCTCGACGTCCCCGACGAGAAGGTCGAGCAGACGGTTGCGGGGCTGGAAAACCTTGGCCTGCAAGTGCAGCCGTCGCAGTGGCGCCGGAACCTGATGGCATGCAGCGGAATCGAGTACTGCAAGTTGTCGTTCGCCGAAACCCGGGTGCGCGCACAGTCTTTGGTGCCGGAGCTGGAGAGCCGGCTGCAAGACACCAACTCCCGTCTGGATGTGCCGATCACCGTCAACATCAATGGCTGCCCCAACTCGTGTGCCCGTATTCAAATCGCCGACATCGGGTTCAAGGGCCAGATGGTCGACGACGGCGAAGGTGGATCGGTCGAGGGATTCCAGGTGCATCTGGGTGGCGGCCTCGGTCTGGACAGTGGGTTCGGACGGAAACTGCGTCAGCACAAGGTCACCAGCGAGGAGCTGGGTGACTACATCGAAAGGGTGACCCGCAACTTCCTCAAGCACCGCACCGAGGGCGAGCGCTTCGCGCAGTGGGCCGTCCGGGCCGAGGAGGACGACCTGCGATGAGTGAGGCGACCAAACCGACCGAAGAGGAGTTGCGGCGGTTGGCGGCGCGCGGCGCGGCCGAACTCGACGGTGCCGACGCCATCGAGCTGCTGCGGTGGACCGAAGAGAACTTCGGTGGCGTGAACGGGCCCCGCGGCTGGGCGACGTGCAACTACGTGGTGGCCTCCAACATGCAGGACGCCGTGCTGGTGGATATGGCGGCCAAGGTGCGACCCGGCGTGCCGGTGCTGTTCCTGGACACCGGTTATCACTTCGTGGAGACGATCGGCACCCGTGATGCGGTCGAATCCGTGTACGACATCCGCGTTGTCAACGTCAGCCCGGAGCATACGGTCGCCGAGCAGGACAAGTTGCTGGGCAAGGACCTGTTCGCCAGCGATCCCGGCGAATGCTGCCGATTGCGCAAAGTGGTCCCGCTCGGCAAGGCCTTGCGTGGTTACTCGGCGTGGGTGACGGGCATCCGCCGGGTGGAGGCACCGACCCGTGCCAACGCCCCGCTGGTGAGCTTCGACGAGGCGTTCAAGCTGGTGAAAATCAATCCACTGGCGGCGTGGTCGGACCAGGACATGCAGGACTACATCGACGAGCACGACGTGTTGGTGAATCCCCTTGTCTACGAAGGCTATCCGTCAATCGGATGCGCTCCGTGCACCGCCAAGCCGGTGGAGGGCGCCGACCCGCGCAGCGGTCGCTGGCAGGGCTTGGCCAAGACCGAATGCGGTTTGCACGCCTCGTGATCGCCCACCTGGTGCTGACCGCGCACGGCAGCGCGGACCCTCGCTCGGCGGCCAACGCGCGGGCCGTAGCGGGTCAGGTGGCGCGGCTGCGGCCGGGCCTGGATGTGCGGGTGGCCTTCTGTGAACACAATGCGCCGGGCCTGGTCGACGTGCTGAACGAATGCCCCGGCGTGGCCGTGGTCACTCCCCTGCTGCTGGCCGATGCCTACCACGCCCGCGTCGACATCCCGGGCCAGATCGGGCACAGCGATGCCGGTGACCGGGTGCGGCAAGCCGGCGTCCTAGGTGAGGACGACCGCCTGATCTCGGTGACCCGCGAGCGCGTGCAGGAGTCTGGGGTTTCCCTGCTCGACGACACCGTTGGTGTGCTGGTGGTGGCTATCGGGTCGTCCAACCCGGCGGCCAATGCCCGCACCGCGCAGGTGGCGCCCCGGCTGGCGGCCGGAACCCGTTGGGCCGCAGTCGCGACGGCGTTCGCCACCCACCGGGATCCTTCGATGGCCGAGCAGGTGCAACGGTTGCGCACGGCGGGAGCCCGCCGGGTGGTCATCGCGCCGTGGTTCCTGGCACCGGGACGCATACCGGACCGGGTGCAGCGCTTCGCCGCCGAGGCCGGCGTCGCCATGGCCGCCCCGCTGGGCGCACACCCACTGGTTGCGCAGACCGTGCTGGACCGCTTCGAGCGGGCCATGGCCGAGCGCGCCGCCGCCTGAGGGGCCGCCCAGCCTGCAAGGCTGCAGACAACGTGCGATTACACCCCGCCACAACACAGGCTCAACGAAGCACGGCGACGTCGGTGTGACGCGCGCGTGACCGGGTACCCGCGCACCCATGACGGCAACGCCACCCGATCCCGATCCCTCCCGAGTGCCGGGCCTGGAGCCGGGCGGAGGTGTCCCGCCCGGCTCGACACCCCCCGACTCGGCGCAGACTTCCGGCGTGTCCGACCCGCAACCACGCCCGCAGCGGGTGCTCACACCTGTGGTGCTGACCAGCATCATCGCTGTGATCGTGTTCGCGCTGATGTTCGTGGCGGTCGCGCTGTGGATGCTGGCCGGCATCCCCTAGATCACGCCGAGGTGAGCGTCGACTCCTCCCGAACCTCGTTGGCGATCGGTGGCACCCGGGTGGCGCGCACGTAGACCACATCACCCTCTTTCAGGGCGAGTGCCTCGGCGTCACCGCGGGTGATCTGGGCGGTGAACGGGCCACCGGAGGCAGCGCTGGTCAGCTCCACCCGGACCTCGAACCCCAATGTCACAACCCGGTCGACCGTGGCGCGAACGACGCCGATCGACTCCGCAGTCCCGTCACCGCCGGCAACCGCCATCTCGGGGTTGCGGCCCACCCGGATGTCGTGCGGGCGGACCAGGGCACCGTTCAGTGCCGACACCGCGCCCAGGAAGGACATGACGAAGGCGTTCTCGGGTGCGTCGTACACATCGGTCGGGGAGCCGATCTGCTCGATGCGGCCCTTGTTGAGTACGGCGATCCGATCGGCCACGTCCAGCGCCTCGGCCTGGTCGTGGGTCACCAGCACGGTCGTGACATGCACCTCGTCGTGCAGGCGCCGCAACCACGACCGCAGATCCTCGCGGACCTTGGCGTCCAGAGCGCCGAACGGCTCGTCCAGTAGCAGCACCTCAGGGTCGACCGCCAGCGCCCGGGCCAGCGCCATGCGCTGGCGTTGGCCACCGGACAGCTGGTTGGGATAGCGATTCTGAAACCCGCTGAGCCCCACCACCTCCAGTAGATGGTCGACCTTGTCGTTGATCTCGGCCTTCGGCCGCTTGCGGATCTTCAGCCCGAAGGCGACGTTGTTGCGCACGGTCAAGTGCTTGAACGCCGCGTAGTGCTGGAAGACGAAGCCGATGCCCCGGCGTTGCGGCGGCACCCGAGTGACATCGCGGCCGTTGATGGTGACGGTTCCCGAGTCCGGGTGGTCGAGACCGGCGATGGTGCGCAACAGCGTCGACTTGCCGGACCCACTCGGGCCCAGCAGCGCGGTCAGCGATCCCGCGGGCACCACGAAGTCCACATGGTCTAGTGCGACGAAGTCGCCGTAATGCTTGAAGGCGTCCCGCACCACGATCGCGTTCTTGCCCTGGTCGGTCCCGGTCATCTCTGAATCTCCTTGTTCCGGCCTACTTGCTTGCCTTCGCCCGACGGGCATCGAGCACCACTTGAACGATCAGCACCAACACGGCCACCCCCATCAGCAGCGTCGACAAGGCGTACGCGCCGTACTCCGAACCACGGTTGTAGCGGTCTGACACCAACAGCGTCAGCGTCTGCGACTGCCCGGGCAGGTTGGACGACACCATGATGACCGCGCCGTACTCGCCGAGGGTGCGCGCGATGGTCAACACGATGCCGTAGGTCAGCCCCCATCGGATGGACGGCAGCGTGATCCGCCAAAAGGTCTGCCACCAGCCCGAACCGAGTGTCGCGGCGGCTTGCTCCTGATCGGTTCCCAGCTCGTGCAACACCGGTTCGACCTCGCGCACCACGAACGGCAGGGTGACGAAGATACTGGCCAGCACGATCCCGGGAAGGCCGAAGATGATCTTGGCGCCCAGATCACGCTCGACGAAGCCCAGGGCGCCGGCACTGCCCCACAGCACGATCAAGGCCACGCCCACGATCACCGGCGACACCGCAAACGGCAGATCGATGACCGCCTGCAGAATGCCCTTGCCGCGGAAACGGTTGCGCGCGAGCACCAGTGCCGTCGGGATACCGAACACCACGTTCAGCGGTACTACGATCGCGACCACCAACAGGGACAGATTCAGTGCCGACACGGCCGCCGGGGTACTGACCCAGTCGTAGAACTGGCTCAGACCGGGCTGGAAGGTGCGCCACAGGATCAGCAGCACCGGAACAAGCAGCAGCACAGCGATGTATGCCAGCGCGGTGTATCGGAGCAGATAACGGACCGTGCGCGACGACGTCATTCCGACATCTCCTCACGCTTGGCCGCCCGCGCACCTATGATCCGCAGGACCAGCAGCACGATGAACGAGATCGACAGCAGCACAATGGATATCGCGGCGGCCCCGGTGCGGTCGTCGTTCTCGATCAGCGTCCGGATCCACTGCGACGACACTTCCGTCTTACCCGGAACCGCACCACCGATCAGCACCACCGAACCGAACTCGCCGATGGCGCGGGAAAAGGCCAGGCCCGCACCGGACAACAAGGCGGGCAACAACGACGGCAGCACGACGGCGGTGAAGATCTTCGGTCCGCTGGCTCCCAGTGACGCCGCGGCTTCCTCGGATTCCTTGTCTACCTCCAACAGCACCGGCTGAACGGCGCGCACCACGAACGGCAGCGTGACGAAGGCCAGCGCGACCCCGACGCCCCACTCCGTGTGCTGCAGGTGCAGGCCGACCGGGCTGTGGTTGCCGTACAGCGCAAGCATCACCAGGCTGGCGACGATGGTCGGCAAAGCAAAGGGCAGGTCGATTACCGCATCGACGATGCGCTTACCGAAGAAGTTGTCGCGCACCAGAACCCAGGCGATGAGCAGACCGAACACCGTGTTGAGCAGCGTCACCCCCGCGGAAATGGTCAGCGTCACCCGCAACGACTCCAGCGCCGCATTGGAGGTGACTGCGAGCCGGAAGGCATCCCAGCCACCGCCGACCGCCTGCCAGACGATGGCGGCCAGCGGCAGCAGCACGATCACCGACAGCCAGATGGTCGCCACGCCGACCCGCAGTGGGGTGCTGCCCGCGCGTCCCCCGGCGGGAAGCTGCGTGTCGGGCTCGAGCTCGGGCCGGATCGCCTCGGGATTGGGAGTTGTCGTCACGGTCATCCGGTGGCCTGCGTGTAGATCTTGGTGATGCTGCCCGAGTTCTTGTCGAACAGTTGCGGATCGACGGTCCCCCATCCGCCCAGGTCTGCGATGGTCCACAATTTCAGCGGGACCGGGAACTGATCCCTGAACGAGGCCGCGACGGACGGGTCGACTGGCCGGAAACCCGCCTTCGCCCACAGCGTTTGCGCTGCCGCCGTGTACTGGAAATTCTTGAATGCGACGGCTGCCGCGAGGTGAGTACTGTTGCTCAGCACAGCGATCGGGTTCTCGATCTTGAAGGTCTGTGGCGGCGTGACGTGTTCGACCGGCTTGCCCGCCCGCTCGGCGGCAATGGCCTCATTCTCATAGCTGATCAGAACATCTCCACTGCCCTGGACGAAAACGTCCGTCGCCTCTCGTCCCGAGCCCGGACGCATTTTGACGTGTTCCCTCACCAATCGGTTGACAAACTCGATGCCTGCCTCGCCGTGCCTGCCGCCTTCACTCTTGACCGCATACGGGGCCAATAAATTCCATTTCGCCGAACCGGAACTGAGCGGGCTGGGTGTCACCACCTCCACGCCCGATCGCAGCAGGTCATCCCAGTCCCGGATGTTCTTCGGATTTCCCTTGCGCACCATCAACGTCACCACCGAGCCGAACGGAATACCCTTGGTGGCGCCGGTATCCCAGTCCTTGGCGACCTTGCCGCCCTTGACCAGCCGGGTGATGTCCGGTTCGACCGAGAAATTCACCAGATCCGCCGGCTTACCCTCGGCTACGCCGCGGGACTGGTCCCCGGACGCGCCGAAGGAGGTGATGACCTGAATGCCCTTGCCTTCTGTTGAGGCGTTGAACGCCGGGATCACTTTGCTCCAGCCCGGTTCGGCGACCGAGTAGGCCACCAGCGTGATGCTCGACTTGGCATCGGCCAGTCCGCCACCGCCCACGACATCGCTGGGACCGCCGCTGCAGGCGGCAACGAGACCGGTGATCAGCACCAGCGCCGCAAACCGCCAGCTCCGGCTGGTGTCGAAGAAGCTCTGCGACATTGATGACCTTTCGGTACGGGACATAGGTAGCGGGGTCCCGTGGCTGCGGAAAGGCGTTTAGTCAGGAATGACGGAGATCACGAACTCCATACCAGACCGCGCACGGGTTTGGAGTCAGCGACAACAGCGGGCGTCGACCGCGGCACGACTGGCCACGGCGACGCGAGCGCAGCAGAGCGCCGCAGCCCGGCGCTGCAAGACGGTGGCTGCGGCGTGCATGTCGCGAAGCCTAACAGAGTTCTCCCAGCCGGCAATTCGGCGGGCGAGATCAGCGGGTGACCAGCCAGGTGACGATGACCAGGGCCAGGAGCGCCACCAGGACGAGTGTGACGTGCGAACGCGGCATGGTTATCCCGCGGTCTCATCGGAGCGGCGGACGCGACGCAGCAGTTGGATTCCCTTCCCGAGCAGCGCATCCAGCAACGTCGCCAGCAGGTACGCCAGTGCGAGTACCACCGGCATCACCGCCAGCGTCTGGAGCACGAACGGCAGCCCGGAGAGCCACAACTCAACGCCGTCCCACCAACTCAGGAACCCGTTCACCGTGACAACCCTAGTCCTGGCTCGCGGCGGCTCGCGTCCACGTAACACCTCGGTTGCAGTGGTGGACGCGAAGCGGGTCGACGGTCGATGATGTCGTGATGGTTCTGCACGCCGATACCGCTGATTCAGCTAACGACGACGTGGTCGCTCTGGTCGAGGAGTCCCCCACGGTCTCCAAGTCAACTGAACTTCAAGCGTTCGACCCCTCAATGCCCGTTGAAGTCGACTCGGCCGCCGCCTACCTGCCCAGTTCGTCGTCGCGCAACCCTTTTCCGCCGATCGCCGACTATGCCTTCTTGTCCGACTGGGAGACGACCTGTCTGATCTCGCCGGCCGGTTCGGTGGAGTGGCTGTGCGTGCCCCGGCCGGACTCCCCCAGCGTGTTCGGCGCCATCCTGGACCGCAGTGCCGGCCACTTCCGGCTGGGCCCGTACGGCGTCGCGGTGCCATCGGCGCGGCGCTACCTGCCGGGCAGTCTGATCATGGAGACCACCTGGCAGACCCATACCGGCTGGCTCATCGTGCGCGACGCGCTGGTGATGGGACCGTGGCACGACATCGAACGGCGTTCCCGGACGCACCGCCGCACCCCGATGGACTGGGACGCCGAACATATTCTGCTTCGGACAGTGCGCTGCGTCAGCGGCACCGTCGAACTGATGATGAGCTGCGAACCTGCCTTCGACTACCACCGCCTCGGCGCCACCTGGGAGTATTCGTCCAACGCGTACGGCGAAGCCATCGCCCGGGCCACCAAGCAACCCGACGCACATCCGACACTGCGGCTCACCACCAATCTGCGCATTGGGCTGGAGGGTCGCGAGGCGCGCGCCCGTACCCGGATGAAAGAGGGCGACGACGTGTTCGTCGCGTTGAGCTGGACCAAGCATCCGCCGCCGCAGACCTATCAAGAGGCGGCCGACAAGATGTGGCAGACCACCGAATGCTGGCGGCAGTGGATCAACATCGGCAACTTCCCGGACCACCCGTGGCGGGCCTACCTGCAGCGCAGCGCGCTGACCCTGAAGGGGTTGACGTACTCGCCGACCGGCGCGCTGCTGGCGGCCAGCACCACCTCGCTGCCCGAAACGCCACAAGGGGAACGCAACTGGGACTACCGCTACTCCTGGATCCGCGACTCGACGTTCGCCTTGTGGGGCCTCTACACCCTGGGCCTGGATCGCGAGGCCGACGACTTCTTCGCGTTCATCGCCGACGTGTCGGGCGCCAACAGCAACGAACGCCACCCTCTGCAGGTGATGTACGGGGTCGGTGGCGAACGCAGCCTGGTCGAAGAAGAACTCAATCACCTCTCCGGCTACGACCACGCGCGCCCGGTCCGGATCGGCAACGGCGCCTACGACCAGGTGCAACACGACATCTGGGGTTCGGTGCTCGACTCGTTCTACCTGCACGCCAGATCGCGCGAACAGGTCCCCGAGACACTGTGGCCGGTGCTGAAAAAGCAGGTCGAGGAGGCGATGAAGCACTGGCGGGAGCCCGACCGCGGGATCTGGGAGGTGCGTGGCGAGCCGCAGCACTTCACGTCGTCGAAGGTGATGTGCTGGGTGGCGCTGGACCGTGGGGCCAAGCTGGCCGAGAAGCAGGGCGAACTGAGCTACGCCCAGCAGTGGCACGAGATCGCCGACGAGATCAAGGCCGACATTCTCGAGCACGGCGTGGACGCCCGCGGTGTATTCACCCAGCGCTACGGCAGCGACGCTCTCGACGCCTCGCTGCTGCTGGTGGTGCTGACCCGGTTCCTGCCGCCGGACGACCCGCGGGTGCGCGCGACGGTGCTGGCCATCGCCGACGAACTCACCGAGGAGGGCCTGGTGCTGCGGTACCGCGTCGAGGAGACCGACGATGGGCTGTCCGGCGAAGAGGGCACGTTCACCATCTGCTCGTTCTGGCTGGTGTCTGCGTTGGTGGAGATCGGCGAGGTGGCTCGCGCCAAGCGGCTGTGCGAGAAGCTGTTGTCCTATGCCAGCCCGCTGCATCTCTACGCCGAGGAGATCGAGCCGCGCACCGGCCGGCACCTGGGCAACTTCCCTCAGGCGTTCACCCACCTGGCGCTGATCAACGCGGTGGTGCACGTGATCAGGGCCGAGGAGGAAGCCGACGGCTCGGGGGCGTTCCAGCCCGCCAACGCGCCGGTGTGAGGTCAGCTGCGCGCACTCACCTTGTCCATCATCGCGCGCGCGATGTCGATGGCGGTGGTGTTGATGTCCGCCGTGCCGGAGTCCGCCGGGCGCGGCACGCTGAAGAACGAGACCTCCACCTCGACAAGGCAATTCACCCTGACTCCGATGGCCCGCGCTTCGGGCCGGCGCCCGCCTGAGGCGCCGGTCGCCTGCACGTACACCGTCGACGCGAGCACGGAATTGTTCACCCGCACGTCGGCGACTTCGTCGGTGTAGCTGAGCGCCCCGCCCGAGATCTGCACGGTGGTGCCCTTACAGTTGTTCCACTGTTCGGTGAATTCGGCGAACAGCTCCGCAGCGTCGGCGGCGGTGGGCAATGCCACCACCGCCTCGGCCACGTCGATCACCTTTCCGGAACTGCCCGCGGCCCACCATGTCTCGCGAGCGACGTGCCGCACATCCGCGGGGTCGTACGCACTTCTGACCGTCATCGTCGTGACGCCGGCACAGTCGACGGGCGAGATCTCGCCGAAACCCGATTGCAGTTTCTCCCGACCGCCGAAGCGTGCCGGCAGGCTCGCGTCGCTCTTGAAAGGCTGATTGAGCATGCTGCTCAGAGCCGCGCCGTCGAGCAGCACCGCCTTGATGACTTCCCCGATCAGTGGATTGGGCTTCAGTCCCGGCGCGGGGCGGGCCGTGCCGCCGACGGCGCGCGTGCAACCCGCGACCATGATGGCGACCACCGCGATGACAACACACCAGCGGGATTTCATCGGAAGTCTTGCCGTCCGTCAGTTCGTGCCGGACAGCTTGCGCAACATCGCCTTGACGAGATCGGTTGCCCTACTCCCGGTTTGCACGTTCGGATAGACGTCGACGCCGACGTCGGCAATGACGTCGGACTCCAGACCTACCGCCCGTTCGACCAGGGCTGGCCGAGTCTGGTTCGTGTCCCACGTCTCCAGGGTGGCCCAGAGCACACCTGCGTGGAATTCAACGTGCGTTACCTTCGAAAACCACTGGCTCTTACTGGAGTCCAGGGTGCGCATGGTGACCGTGGTGCCCGCGCACTGCTGCCACTGCGCGACGAAGGAGGTGAACAGGCGTTGCGCCCCGGCAGCCGACGACAGCCGTACCACCGCTGCCGACGCGTCCGACACCATCACATCGAGATCGTAGTTCCAGTAGTTCTGCACGGCCACCTCGCGGACCGGGCCCTTCTCGTAGACGACCCGCAGTCCCGGGTAAGTCGGCCCGATACAGTCGATGGGCGACGCTTCCTGGTTGCTGCGGTATCCGTCGGGCAGCATGTCGATTTCGCCCGCCAGCGGTGGCAGATTCTGGTCCAGCTCGTTTCCCATCGTGGCGCGGAGCTCCTCGTCGCTGGGCAGCAGCTGCTCGAGTGGCATCGTCGTCGTACCGGCCCGTGGCGATGTGCGCGCTGCCGTGCCATCGACCGTGCTGACGCAACCGGTTCCCAGCATGCCCACGCCCAACACCGTGAAGACGCGCGCAAGGCCGGCGAAAACCATTGCTATTTCTTGCCCTTGTCCCCCGGAGCTTCGGTGGATAAGGCAGCCACAAACGCCTCCTGCGGCACGTCGACCCGCCCGATGGTCTTCATCCGCTTCTTGCCTTCCTTCTGCTTTTCCAGCAGCTTGCGCTTGCGGGTGATATCACCGCCGTAGCACTTGGACAGCACATCCTTGCGGATCGCCCGGATGTTCTCGCGCGCAATGATTTTCGATCCGATAGCGGCCTGTACCGGCACTTCGAACTGCTGGCGCGGAATCAGCTCTTTGAGCTTGGTGGTCATCTTCGATCCGTACGCCGAAGCCCCGTCTTTGTGGACGATAGCGCTGAACGCGTCGACCGCCTCGCCCTGCAACAGGATGTCCACCTTGACCAGCTGGGCCTCCTGTTCGCCGGCCTCCTCGTAGTCGAGGCTGGCATAACCGCGGGTACGTGACTTGAGCGAGTCGAAGAAGTCGAAGATGATCTCCCCCAACGGCATTGTGTAGCGCAGTTCCACCCGCTCGGGGGACAGGTAGTCCATGCCGCCGAGCTCACCCCGGCGCGACTGGCACAGCTCCATGATCGTGCCGATGAATTCGCTGGGAGCGATGATGGTGGTCTTCACCACGGGTTCGTAGACGGTGCGGACCTTGCCCTCCGGCCAGTCCGACGGGTTGGTCACCACGATCTCGGTGTTGTCCTCTTTTTCGACGCGGTACACGACATTCGGCGACGTCGAGATCAGGTCGAGGTCGAATTCGCGCTCGAGACGTTCGCGGGTGATCTCCATGTGCAGCAGGCCCAGGAAGCCGCACCGGAAGCCAAAGCCCAGCGCCACCGAGGTTTCCGGCTCGTAGGTCAGGGCGGCGTCGTTGAGTTGCAGCTTGTCCAGGGCGTCGCGCAGGTTCGGGTAGTCCGAGCCGTCAACGGGATACAGACCGGAGTAGACCATTGGCTTGGGTTCGCGGTAGCCGGTCAGCGCTTCCTTGGCAGCCCCGCGGGCCCGGGAGAGGCTGGTCACGGTGTCGCCCACTTTGGACTGGCGGACGTCCTTGACCCCGGTAATCAGGTAGCCCACCTCCCCCACCCCGAGGCCGGCCGAGGGCTTCGGTTCGGGCGAGACGATGCCGACCTCGAGAAGTTCGTGGGTGGCGCCGGTGGACATCATCGCGATGCGCTCGCGCGGGGTGATCCTTCCGTCGACCACGCGGACATAGGTGACCACACCGCGGTAGATGTCGTATACCGAGTCGAAGATCATCGCGCGGGTGGGCGCGTCCGCGTCGCCCTGCGGAGGCGGCACCTCGCGCACCACGTGGTCGAGGAGGTCGGCGACGCCCTCGCCCGTCTTGCCGGAGACTCGCAGCACATCGCTCGGTTCGCAGCCGATGATGTGGGCGATCTCACCTGCATAGCGATCCGGGTCGGCGGCGGGCAGGTCGATCTTGTTGAGCACCGGGATGATGTGCAGGTCGCGATCCAGCGCCAGGTAGAGGTTGGCCAGCGTCTGCGCTTCGATGCCCTGTGCGGCATCGACCAGCAGGACCGCACCCTCGCAAGCCTCCAGGGCACGCGACACCTCGTAGGTGAAGTCGACGTGGCCGGGGGTGTCGATGAGGTGCAGGACGTACTCGTTGCCGTCCACCACCCAGGGCAACCGCACGTTCTGCGCCTTGATGGTGATGCCGCGCTCCCGCTCGATGTCCATCCGGTCCAGGTACTGAGCCCGCATCGAGCGCTCGTCGACCACCCCGGTCAGTTGCAGCATCCGGTCGGCCAGCGTCGACTTGCCGTGGTCGATGTGAGCGATGATGCAGAAGTTCCGAATCCGCGCCGGCGGGGTGAAGGTCTTGTCGGCGAAACTGGCGATGGGAAATCTCCTGGTTGAGCGGTCAGCGAGTATGCCCAGCGTATCCGTGCAGAACAGTCGGGACACAATCACACGGTTATGCTGCGAACATGGCACCGGGTAAGAAGTCGTCCGGCAAGTCACAGTGGAAGACGTTTCAGCGGTTCGCGGAGAACTTGGTCAGCGAGGCTCCGAAGGTAGTTCAGCGTCTGCAGAACACGCAGGAGACGCTGAAGACCATCCAGCAGGCGGTGAAGATCACCGCGAACATCGTCGCGATGGGTCTGCCGGCTGCGCCCGCCGAGATCACCGCCGGCCGGCCGGTGACCAAGACGAGCTTCCCGACTGCGCAGCGGGCCCGCAAAGTGACGTACGCGCCCGACCTCGACGGTCGGGCCGATCCGGGCGAGATCGTGTGGACCTGGGTCGTCTACGAGGACGATCCGACACGCGGCAAAGACCGGCCGGTGCTGGTGGTGGGCCGGGAGCGCAGCGTGCTGCTCGGACTGATGCTGTCCAGCCAGGAACGTCGCGCCGACGACCGGGACTGGGTGGCGATCGGTTCGGGTGACTGGGATTACGAGGGCAAGACGAGCTGGGTGCGGCTGGACCGGGTGCTTGACGTGCCCGAGGAAGGTATCCGTCGCGAGGGCGCAATCCTGGACCGCGAAACTTTCGAGGTAGTGGCCACGCGACTGCGCGCCGAGTACGCCTGGCGCTGAGCCAACGCCGGGCCGACGCGCCTTTCGTCGAGCGTGTAACCACGGCGGCGTTCCGGCAACTTTTCCGCCGTCAGCTCACGTTCGGCGAGGGCTGCCCGGTCAGCCCTGCGTGATGTAGGACTGCAACTGCTGCTGCTCGGCCTCGAGCTCCCCCATGCGCGTCTTGACCACGTCGCCGATGCTCACGATGCCGATCAGCTTCCTACCGTCGAGCACCGGCACGTGACGTACCCGGTTCTCGGTCATCAGCATGCTGATGCTGTCCACCGTGTCGGCCTTGGTGCAGGTGGCCACGGCGTTGGTCATGATCTTGGAGACCGGGCGCGACAACACGCTGGCGCCGTGGATGTGCAGTTGCCGCACAACGTCACGTTCCGAGACGATGCCCACCACACCTTCGTCGCCCATCACCACCATGGCGCCGATGTTCTGTTCGGCCAGGCCGGCGAGCAGTTCCCGGACCGTCGCGTCGGGGTTGATCGTCGTCACCGCCGCACCCTTGTTCCGCAGGACGTCCGCGATCCGCATCAAAGCCTCCCGTCGGTTGTGATCCGATTCACACAGGCTACGGCTAACCGGCGCGGCGGGAAAGCAAACGCCGCAACACGGGCTCAGTCGCGGCCAAATCGTCACGTCAGCTCGCCCGCCTTGCGAGGATGGGCGACATGATCGAGGTCACTCTGCTCGGAACCGGAAGCCCCATCCCAGATCCAAACCGCGCCGGACCCGCCACCCTGGTGCGCGCGGGTGGCCAGGTATTCCTGGTCGATTGCGGCCGGGGAGTGTTACAGCGCGCCGCCGCCGTGGGCGTGGGCGCCGCCGGCCTGTCCGCGCTGCTGCTCACCCACCTGCACAGCGACCACATCGCCGAACTCGGGGATGTTCTCATCACGAGCTGGGTGACCAACTTCCTGCCCGATCCCCCGCCGCTGCAGATCATCGGGCCGCCCGGAACCTCGGAGGTGGTGGAAGCGACGCTCAAGGCGTTCGGCCATGACATCGGCTACCGCATCGCCCACCACGCGGATCTGAATGCCCCACCGCCGATCGAGGTTCATGAGCACACCGAGGGGCCGGTGTGGGACCGCGACGGCGTGACGATTCGGGTGGCCCCCACCGATCACCGGCCGGTAGCGCCGACGATCGGGTTCCGGATCGGATTCGACGGCGCCTCGGTGGTGCTGGCAGGCGACACGGTGCCCTGCGCCGGCCTGGACGAATTGGCCTCCGGCGCCGACGCGCTGGTGCACACCGTCATCCGCAAAGACATCTTGAGCCACGTCCCCCAGCAGCGGGTCAAGGACGTCTGCGACTATCACTCGTCGGTACAGGAGGCAGCCGCGACCGCCGCTCGTGCGGGAGTCGGCACTCTGATCATGACGCACTATGTGCCCGCCATCGTGCCGGGTCAGGAGGAACAGTGGCGAGCATTGGCAGCCGCTGAGTTCGGCGGACGCATCGAGGTCGGCGACGATCTGCACCGGGTGGAGGTCTCGGCACGCGACTGAGATTCCGCGTTCGTCAACTCGCTGGACACACGCCAGCAGAGATCAATGCAGGTCAAAACGACCGAATCCACACTGCCATCGCGGTACGATCCGCTCCTGCCGATCGATGGAAAGGTGCCGCATGTCCTGGTTCGCGGTGGGGCCGGAGGTGGTGGCCGCTGCCGCCACCAACCTGACCGGCGTCGGCGATGCGATCAGTGAGGCAAACGACAAAGGAGCTGCTCAGACGGCCGGCATGCCGGCGGCCGCGGCCGACCAGGTCTCGGCGGCCGTTGCGGCGTTCTGGGGGTCGCATGCACAGGGTTACCAGAACATCAGCGCCCAGATGTCGGCGTTTCACCACCAGTTCGCGCAGATCCTCTCGGGTAGCGGCGCCGCATACGCGAATACGGAGGCGGCTGCCGCGTCGCCCCTCAAGGAACTGCCCGGCTGATCGGCCCACCGGCCCAGATGACCGCCTCCGGCGCGGCGTCCTGCCCGAATTACCAACTCGTGCGCCCGCGGGGGCCCGGAAGGGGTAATAATGATGAGCGAGGCGTAAGCTTTTGGCCTCGTGACCGTAGCTCACTGACTTGAGGTTTCCCGATGTCATGGTTTGTCGCAGGGCCGGAGGCAATGGCCGCTGCGGCGAACAACCTCGCGGGCATCGGATCGACCATCGCCGAGTCCAATACAGCCGCGGCGCAGCAGACCGCAGGAGTGCCTGCTTCTGCCGCCGACCAGGTCTCGTCGGCCGTCGCGAACTTCTGGAATGCGCACGCCCAGGGCTACCGGGACATCAGCGCCCAGATGTCATCGTTCCACGACCAGTTCGTCCGGGCGCTGACCGCCGGGGGTGCCTCCTACGCCAATGCCGAGCAGGCCGCCGCGTCCGCGCTCCAAACCGGCTCTTCCGCCCTCAACGCGCCCGCGCGAGACCTGCTGGGCCCGCCGGCCTGACCGAGGACTACGCGAGGCGAGTGATTTCGACTTCCACGTCGAGGTCGGTCGCCCCCAGCCCCGAGTAGATACCCTTCAACGGCGACACGTCGGCATAATCCCGGCCGACACCCACGCTGATGTACTGCTCGGTGATTTCGGTGTCGTTGGTCGGGTCGTAGTTCAGCCACCCCCCGACCCACGCCTGGATCCAGGCGTGGCTGCGGCCGGCAACGGTCTTGCCGATCTCGGCGTCATGTTTCGGGTGCAGATACCCGGACACGTAGCGCCCAGGAATCCCCATGCTGCGCAACAAGATCAGCGTCAGATGCGCGAAGTCCTGGCACACGCCCTTGCCCTTTTCCAGCGCATCCAGACCGGAGGAATGTACGCCGGTGGTGCCGGGCAGATAGTCGAGTTCACTGCGCGCCCACCGGGCGGCCGCAACGACGGCCCCGCCCGGATCGTGGTTCTTGGTGATCCGTTTGCCTACGGCCGCAACACGTCTGCTGTTCGGCGTGTAGTCGGTGGGGCGCAGCACCTCGTCGAAGCGGTCGATGATGGGTTTCGATTGCAGCTCTTCCCACGTGGTTTTCGCCGTCGGCGGCTCCGGACGCTCAGTCTCCACCACCGACGAGGACGTCACCGTCAATTCGGTGTGCGGCGCATGCAGGTCGAACGCCGTGACCGCCGTCCCCCAGTAGTCGATGTAGCGGTAGGACCGGGTGGCCGGGATGGTCTCCACCCGGTTCAATACGACGTTCTGACGTGTGTTCGAGCGCGGGGTCAGCCGCGCCTCGTTGTAGGACGCCGTCACCGGCGACCGGTACGCATACCCGGTGGTGTGCACCACCCGCATCCGCCACATCAGGATTCTCCTCGACTGTCCAGCGTGTCGGCCAACACGTCACGCTGCCGGGCATCCGTCCAGGCCACCCACGGTGCGGCATGAAAGTACTGCAGCGCCAACGCATCTCCGACGTCTCGGCAGGTGCGCTGCAGGCTCGCCAGGCGGTTCTCCAGCGTCTCGAGCAACACCCCGGGCTGGACGAACTCCAGCTCGCTGCGCGCCTGACCGAGCAGCCGCTGAGCTTCGGTGGTCGCCCCGATCCGGCTCTGCGGGTTGTGCAGCAACTCCTCGAGATTGTGTTCGGCCAGCCTCAGCGAATAGAAGACCGAGCGCGGAAACAGCCGGTCCAACAGCATGAACTCGACCACCCGGCCGGCGTCGAGTGCACCGCGGTAGGTACGCAGATAGGTGTCGTGCGCACCGGCCGATCGGAGCAGTGTCACCCAGGCCGGTGACGACGCGCTGTCCCCCACCCGCGACAGCAACAGCCGTACCGTCATGTCCACCCGCTCGATCGCGCGGCCCAGCACCATGAACCGATAACCGTCGTCGCGGGAGAGGGTGGAGTCGGCCAACCCGGCGAACATCGCCGCGCGGCCCTCGATGAATGACAGAAACTCGTGTGGCCCAAGGCGTTTGGCTGCGCGCTCGCGCTCCGGTAATGCATGGTAGGTGGTGTTGATGCACTCCCAGATCTCGCTGGAGGTGACCTCCCGGGCCGACCGCGCGTTCTCCCGGGCGGCCGAAATGGCATCGACGATGGAGCAGCCGCCTTCGGTGTTGGGGCTGAACGCCACCAGGTCGGTCAACGACCAGACGTCGAGGCGGTGGTCGGGCGGTTCGATGCCGAGCACCTTGAGCAGCAGTCGGGACGCCTGATCGGGGTCGACGCTGGAATCCTCGAGCAGTTGGTGCACCGCGACATCCAGAATGCGCGCCGTGTCGTCGGCACGCTCCACGTAACGGCCGATCCAGTACAGCGCCTCGGCATTGCGGGCAAGCATCAGTCGATCGCCTTCTGCTGTTGCTGCTGCTGCTGTTGTCCCTGCTTAGGTTGACCGTCGACCGGCTGACGCGGCTGCTGCTGATGCTGGGTCTGCGCCGGCCGCCCATCCTCCGGGTGCTGTTCGGGCATCGGGCGCGGAAGCGAACGCACCACCTGCCCGCGCCCCAGCTCGCGGGCGGCCACCGAGGTACGCGGTGCCAGCACCCAGGTGTCTTTCGACCCGCCGCCCTGGCTGGAATTGACCACCCGCGATCCTTCGACCAGCGCCGTGCGGGTCAGTCCGCCCGGTAGCACCCACACTTCGTTGCCGTCGTTGACGGCGAACGGCCGCAAGTCGACGTACCGCGGCGCCAAGTTGCCTTCGACCCGGGTGGGCACGGTGGAGAGTTCCATCATGGGCTGGGCGATCCAGGCTCGCGGGTCGTCGCGGATCTTCTTGCTGATGGCGGCGAGTTCCTTCTCGGTGGCTTCGGGCCCGAACACGATGCCGTAACCGCCGGAGCCCTCGACCGGCTTGATGACCAGCTCACGGATTCGGTCCAACACCTCTTCGCGTTCGTCCTCCAGCCAGCAGCGGTAGGTGTCCACGTTGGCCAGCAGCGGTTTCTCGCCCAGGTAGTACTCGATGATGGTGGGCACGTAGGTGTAGACCAGCTTGTCGTCGCCGACACCGTTGCCGATCGAACTGGAAATGACCACGTTGCCGGCGCGGGCGGCGTTGACCAGCCCGGCCACCCCGAGCACCGAGTCGGCGCGGAACTGCAGCGGGTCCAGGAACGCGTCGTCGATACGCCGGTAGATGACGTCGACCTGGCGCTCTCCCTCGGTGGTGCGCATGTACACCTGGTTGTCACGGCAGAACAGGTCGCGACCCTCGACCAGTTCGACACCCATCTGGCGAGCCAGCAGCGAATGCTCGAAGTAGGCCGAGTTGTAGACGCCCGGCGTCAGCACCACGACGGTGGGGTCGGCCTCGTTGGTGGCCGCCGAGTTGCGAAGTGCCCGCAACAGGTGCGAGGAGTAGTCGTCGACCGTGCGCACCCGGTGGGTGGCGAACAGGTTGGGGAACACGCGCGCCATCGTGCGGCGGTTTTCCATGACGTAGGACACACCCGAGGGCGAGCGCAGATTGTCCTCGAGGACCCGGAAGTCGCCCTTGTCGTCGCGGATCAGGTCGATGCCGGCCACGTGGATTCGCACCCCGTTGGGCGGCACGATTCCCACGGCCTCGCGGTGGAAATGCTCACAGGACGTGATCAGCCGGCGCGGGATCACCCCGTCCCGCAGGATCTCCTGGTCGCCGTAGATGTCGTCGAGGTACATCTCGAGCGCTTTGACGCGCTGGGTGATGCCGCGCTCCAGCCGGGTCCACTCGGCGGCCGAAATCACCCGCGGGACCAGATCCAGCGGGAAAGGTCGTTCCTGGCCGGACAGGGAGAAGGTGATGCCCTGGTCGATGAAGGCACGGCCCAGCGCGTCAGCCCTGGCCTTGAGTTCGGAGGCGTCGGTGGGGGCAAGCTCGGCGTAGATGCCCTTGTACGGGCCGCGCACGTTGCCCTGAGCGTCGAACATCTCGTCGAAGGCCTTGAGGTAGGCGTCGGAGGTGTTGTAGCCCTCGAAGATGCGCTCGGAACGGACGCGCGACCGCCGCGGGGTTGCCTCGATCTGGTTCGGAACACTCACCTGTGACATGCTGCCTCAATTCCCCCATCCCGGCAGACCGAGCGTTCCGCTTTTGGGCGAAAACGTAACCGACTGATAACCTGAGCAGTCGCTATCGGGGTGCAGGTACCCCGAGCAAAGCCAAATCGAAACGGAATAAGGAACTGACGCGTGGCCAACATCAAGTCGCAGCAGAAGCGCAACCGTACTAACGAGCGTGCGCGGCTGCGCAACAAGTCGGTGAAGTCTTCGCTGCGCACGGCCATTCGCGCGTTTCGCGAGGCCACTCACGCAGGTGAGAAGGAGAAGGCCGCCGAGCTGCTGGTGGTGACCAGCCGCAAGCTGGACAAGGCGGCGAGCAAGGGCGTGATCCACAAGAACCAGGCCGCCAACAAGAAGTCTGCGCTGGCGCGCTCCCTCAACAAGCTCGGCTGAGTCGGCTCCGGCTAACTCCGGGGCCGTCAACTCGCGGCCAGCTCGGCCACCCGTCGCACCGCGGACTCCAGCGCATAATCGGCGTCCACGACAGCCCCTTTCACGTTCGCATTCAACGTCGCCACCACGCGCGACGCGACGGCCAGCCGGTCACGTGACCAGCGCCGGGCCTGTTTCTGGGCCTTCTGCACCCGCCAAGGCGGCATCTTCAGCTGCCCGGCCAGCCGGTAAGGGTCCCCGGAGAGCGGCATGACCACGCCGATCGTGTGGAT
Organism: Mycobacterium sp. NGS49; assembly: GCF_059812565.1. Classification (NCBI taxonomy): domain Bacteria; kingdom Bacillati; phylum Actinomycetota; class Actinomycetes; order Mycobacteriales; family Mycobacteriaceae; genus Mycobacterium; species Mycobacterium sp. NGS49. Next base: position 79,173 of record NZ_JCALCX010000020.1, read on the forward strand.
CGCCTCGGCTAATGCATCAGCCAGCACCACCCGCGGCTCGCCGCGCATCATCGCCCACCGCAATGCCTCCGCAGCCCCGGCGATGTCGCCGGCCACGGCCTTGTCGGCGATGTCGAAGCCCTTCACCTCGGCCTTGCCGCTGTGGTAGCGCCGTACCGCGGCGGCGTCGACGGCTCCGCCGGTATCGGCGACCAGCTGCGAACAGGCCGACGCGAGCTCGCGGGTGTCAGAGCCCACGGCTTCCAACAGGGCCGTCACCGTCTCGTCGTCGACCCTGACCTTCAGCGCACGGAACTCGCCCCGGACGAAGTCGATGCGCTCGCCGGCCTTGGTGATGCGAGCACACGGATGCACCTGGGCACCCAACGACCGCAACTCGCCGGCCAGCGCCTTGGCCCGACCTCCGCCGGAGTGCACCACCACCAGCACGGTGCCCGCCGGAAGGTCGGCGGCGGCCGACGCGACCAGTGCGGCCGCGTCCTTGCCCGCCTCGCCGGCGGCTTCGAGCACCACGATCCGCTCCTCGGCGAACAACGACGGGCTCAACAACTCGGCGAGCTCGTAGGTGCTGACATCGCCTGCCCGCATCCGGTTGACCGGGACGTCGCCGATGGACGAGTCCGCGATCGGGCCGGCCCCGGCCCGCTGCCGGGCGGAGCGCAGGATCTGCGCGACGGCCCGCTCGATCAGCAGTTCTTCTTCGCCCAGGACCAGGTGCAACGACGAAACCTCGCTCACCCCAAGATGGTGTCACGTGGGTCCGACGGCTCCTGACACCGACCAGGCCACGGCGCAGGCGACGGCGGCAGCGGTCACCCAGGCCAGTGCCACGTGAAACCCCCGCCACCGCGAGAGCGCGACCACCAGCGCAGTGACACCACCGACCACCACCAGACCGGCAATGCCGGTCGGCACCGGCACGCTCGCCCCCGGCACGCCGGCCGCCCAGTGCGCCACTTTCAGCACCCACCACACCTCGGGCCCGGTGAACCGGATCAGCAGCTGCGCACCGGCCGGCCACCAGAGCGCCAGTGCCGCCGCCGCGGTACCCAGCACGGTGATCGGCGCGATCACGGGAGCCGCCGCGAGGTTGGCGAGGACGGCCACCGGGCTGAAGCGGCCGGAGATCGCGGCGACCAGCGGCGCGGTCACCGCCTGGGCGGCCCCGGCGACGGCGACGGCGTCGGCAAGCGGCTTCGGCCAGCCCCGCCGGACCAGCCGACGGGACCAGTCCGGGGCAACGATCACCAGTGCACCGGTTGCGGTGACCGACAGCGCGAAGCCCATGTCAACTGCCAGCTGCGGAGCCACGGCCAGCAGCAGCAGAACGGTCGCCGACAGCGCCGGAATCGCTTGGCGGGTACGCGAAGTCAGCATTGCCAGCAGCGCGATGGCGCCCATCACGGCCGCCCGCAACACGCTGGCCGTCGGCTGCACGATGAACACGAAGACGATCAGCGCCAGCGTGGCCAGCAGTACGGCCGCCCGCGGCCCGGCCAGCCGCGCCGACAACAGCATCGCCCCGCACACGATCGTGACGTTGGCGCCCGACACTGCCGTCAGGTGCGTCATTCCGGCTGCCCGAAACTCGGCACTGGTGCCCGCGGCCACCAGCGAGGTGTCGCCGAGCACCAGGGCGGGCAGCATCGCGGCCTGCTCGGTGGGCAGCACCTGGTGCACCGCCGCGGTGAACCGGGTGCGGACGGTGTCCGCTGCCCGGTACACCGGCTCGGCACGGCCCAGCTGCGGCTGGCCCACCACGGTGAGCACCGCCACCGTCAGGTCCCGGCGGACCGGCCGGGTGATGCGCGCAGTGAACCGCATCGGCCGGCCTACCATCAGCCCGTCGGTCCCCTCGCCGAAATCCGCGGCGCGCGCGAAAACCATTACGCGGCCCGAGCTTTCGTCGTCACGTAGTCGCCGCAGGGAGGCCCGGATCAGCAACCGGCCACGGCCGATCGGCCGTGCGCTCTCGCTGGGAACGACGGTCACCGGTGCGGCGGTGCCGAAGGCCGCGGCAATGGGGTGGCGAGCGACCGCGTCCGCGCGCACCCCGATCGCCAATCCGTATCCGGTGCCGACGACGCCGACCGCCACCAAGCCGGCGCCGATCGCAGCCAGCCGCGCGTCCGGCCCGGACCACGCCCGGCGCCACAGCGCGCCCGCGGTTACGGCCACCACCGCGCAGCATCCGGCCAGGGCGCCACCGATCGGCCACGCCGTTCCGGCCGCTGTCACCAGCCACGCGGTCAGCGCGGCGGGGACCAGCCGCACATCCAGGCGCGCCGCCGGGCCGACCGCGGGCACAGGACGGTGCATCCCGCTCAGACACGGACCAGCAGGCGCAGCTTGTCCAACCGCGCCGCTCCTATGCCGTCCACCTCGGCGAGCTGGTCCACGCTGGTGAACCTGCCGTGGGCCTGGCGCCATGCCACGATCGCCGCGGCCGTTACCGGACCCACGCCGGGCAGTTCGTCCAGCTGCTCGGCGGTGGCGGTGTTCAAGTCGATCGCCTCCCTGGGACCGGCCTTCGGCTTTCCCGACGTGCTGGGCCCGTTGGAGGGCGGCGGTGCGGCGGGGCCGCCGGTCCCGACGGAGCTACCCAGCACTGCCGGTTTGCCGGAGGGCGGCGCCAGCCCGACGACGATCTGCTCGCCGTCACCGAGCGGGCGCGCCATGTTGAGTCCGATGGTGTCGGCTCCGTCGATCGGTCCGCCGGCCGCCTGCAGCGCATCGGCGATTCGAGCGCCCGGTGCCAGGGTGACCAGTCCCGGCTTGTGCACCAGGCCCACGACGCTGACCACCACCGGCCGGTCGGGTGCGGTGGCGGTCGAGGGCTTCGGGCCGGCGGACGAAACCCGTTCCACCGGTGGCAGTTTGGCGGTGGTGACGGGTGCCGGGCGATCGCGGACCACGGTGAAGATCGTGATCAGCACCGCGAGTGCGGCAATGGCCGCCAGTGCAATGGTCCCGGCACGGCCGGGGTCGGCACGCAACCGGGCCGGCCAGGGTTGCTGCGCGGAACCGTCGGGAAGCCACCGCGGCAGCAACGAATTCGGGTCGTCCCGGCCGTCTTCGTCTGAATCGCCGTCGTCTGAATCGCATTGGGGATCTGCGTCGGTGCCCAGCCGTCGGTGCAGTCGCTGCGCGGGTAGTTCGGTTCGCATGTGGCGACGGTATGTCGTGCTGCCGCCACAACCGGCTTGCACCGCCGGGCCGGCCGGGGAGCCTGTGGATCAGTCCCGAGTTGTGGAAGAGCCGCTCACCAAACAGGTTTGGCCACCCATCCCGCGGGTAGCCACGACGCCATGGGTTTGGCATTGATCACCGGCGCATCGAGTGGCATCGGCCTGGAGCTGGCCAAGCGGTTCACCGAGCACGGTTACGACCTGGTGATCGTCGCCGACGAAGCCGGCATCCAGGACACCGCAGGGCAACTAGGGCGCCCGGGCGTCGACGTCAAAGCGATCCGGCTGGACCTGCGCACCGGGGTGGACGAGCTCCATCGGCAGATCGAGGCGGACGGCCGACCGCTGGACGCGGCGGCATTGAACGCCGGCGTCGGCCTCGGCGGGTCGTTTCTGGACAGCACGCTGGAAGACGTCTTGGCGCTCGTCGACTTGAACGTGCGGTCCACCGTGCACCTGGCCAAACTGATCCTGCCCGAGATGGTGCGACGCAACAGCGGCAAAGTGCTGTTGACCTCGTCCATCGCCGCGACGATGCCCGGCTCCTACCAGGCGGTCTACAACGCGTCGAAGTCGTTCATCCAGTCGTTTTCCGAGGCACTGCACGACGAACTGCGCGACACCGGCGTCACCGTCACCGCATTGATGCCGGGTGTGACCGACACCAATTTCTTCCGACGCGCGGGAATGGCAGACACCCTTGTCGGACGGATGAGCATGAAGGACGACCCCGCTCAGGTTGCCCGGCAGGGCATCGAAGCGTTGATGAACGGTGACCGCAAAGTCGTCGCGGAGTCGCTGCTGACCAAGGCGATGGGGATCGGCAACCGGCTGCTGCCCGACTCGGTCAAAGCCGCGGCCAGCCGGGTGATCTCGGTTCCGGCGCGTAACTGACATCAGAAAGGTGGAACCGATGAGCCCGAACGCAACGCCCAACGCCGACGCTTCGATCGGCGAGCTGGTCTCCCAACTATCCGCGCAAACCTCACGGCTGGTGCGTGACGAGATGCGGTTGGCGCAGCAGGAACTGGTGCGATCGGCCAAGCACGCCGGTGCCGGTGCGGGGCTGATCGGCGCGGCCGGACTGTTGGCATTCTTCGGTCTGGCGAGCGCGATCACCGCCGCCATCGCGGGGCTGGCGCTGGCTCTGCCGACCTGGGCGGCCGCGTTGATCGTGGGTGCCGCGCTGTTCACCCTGGCCGCAGTGGCGGCCCTGATCAGCCGGCAGCAGACCAAAGAGGTAACACCCGCTGCTCCCCAGACGGTCGCCAGCGTGAAGAAGGACATCCAGGAAGTGAAGGACGCCCGCCATGGCCGAAGCTGACCCCACCCCGAGCCCGTCGGGTGCGCAACCGCCCGAACCGGGGCCGGACGCGGACATGCGCGACATTCAGCACGACATCGAGCAGACCCGGCAGGAATTGGGTCACACCGTCGAAGCCCTCTCGGCCAAGATGAACGTTGCAGAGCGGGCGAAAGAAACCGCCCGCGCTGCACAACCGACGCTGGTGCCGGCCGCTACCGCCGCCGGGGTCACCCTCGTCGCCGTCCTCTGGTGGCGGCGCCGCCGGCGTTGAGGAGCCGCTGCCGGTTACTGTGCACCACCCGGTTGTCGACCCGGTTTACCCAAGCCGCCGCCCAGCGCCTAACGTGCACTGCAGGACTGCCGAAAGCCCTGTAGCCGGCGGTCACCCCGGACTACAGGAGGCTGCCGATGAAGCTAGCGCTCACCCCCGACGAGGCCGCATTCCGCGACGAGTTGCGAACCTTCTTCACCACCGAGATTCCGGCGGAGATCCGCGACCGGGTCCGCGAGGGTGGTTCGCTGACGCGCGAGGAGATCGTCGCCAACCACAAGCTGCTGCACGAGCACGGCCTGGCGGTGCCGAACTGGCCGGCCGAATGGGGCGGAAAAGACTGGACGGCCACCCAGTTCCAGCTCTGGAGCGATGAGATGCAGTTGGCCAGCGTCCCCGAGCCACTGAACTTCAACACCAAGATGGTGGGACCGGTGATCGCGGAGTTCGGGTCTCAGGAGATCAAAGAACGGTTCCTGCCACCGACGGCCAACCTGGATATCTGGTGGTGCCAGGGCTTCTCCGAGCCCGAAGCCGGATCGGACCTGGCCTCGCTGCGCACCACCGCCGTCCGCGACGGCGACAGCTACGTCGTCAACGGGCAGAAGACATGGACGACGCTCGGCCAGTACGCCGACTGGATCTTCTGCCTGGTTCGCACCGATCCGCAGGCGCCCAAACGGCAGGCCGGCATCTCGTTCCTGCTGATGTCCATGGACACCCCGGGCATCACGCTGCGGCCGATCAAATTGATCGACGGCGGCGTCGAAGTCAACGAGGTGTTCTTCTCTGATGTCCGGGTACCGGCCAATCAGCTTGTCGGAGAAGAGAATCAGGGCTGGACCTACGCAAAGTTCCTGCTGGGCAACGAACGCACCGGCATCGCCCAGGTGGGGCGCACCAAGGTGCGGCTCGCCGAGGTGAAGCGCCGCGCCGCCGAGACCGGGTTGCTCGACGATCCGCTGTTCGCGGCGCGGCTGGCCGAGGCCGAGAACGAGGTGCTGGCACTGGAACTCACGCAGGCCCGGGTGGTGTCGAGTTCGGTGGGCGGCAAACCCAATCCGGCGTCGTCGGTGCTGAAGCTGCGCGGCAGCCAACTCCAGCAGACCGCCACCGAGCTGCTGGTCGAGGTGGCCGGTCCCGACGCCCTGCCCGTCGGCGGCGACGGCATCGCCTCTCCGGAATGGGCGCAGTCCAGTGCGCCGCATTACCTGAACTACCGCAAGACCTCGATCTACGGCGGTAGCAACGAAGTTCAGCGCAACATCATCGCGTCGACCATTCTCGGATTGTGAGGCAGTCATGGACTTTCAGTTGAGCGAAGAGCAGGCCCTGCTGCGCGACACAACCCGCGAATTGCTGTCGCGCAGCTACGACGCGGAAAGCCGCAACAAGGTGATCGACACCGATCTCGGCTGGAGCCGCGAGGTGTGGAATCAGCTGGCGGAGATCGGGATTCTGGGTCTCGGGTTCGAACCGGAGGAAGCGGGGCAGCTCGAGATCATGGCGGTGCTCATCGAGGTAGGACGCCGGTTGGCGCCCGAACCCATCGTGCACGCCGCATTGGCACCCGGGTCACTGATCGCCGAACTGGGCAACGACGCACAGCGCGAGTTGTTGGACGAGGTGGCTGCGGGCCGGCGCCTGCTGGCCTTTGCCCACCTGGAACCGGGTCAGCGGGTAACCTCCGCTGAGCTCGCCACTAGCGCTGTGCGACAAGGTGATTCGTGGACGATCAGTGGGCGCAAGAACCCGGTGCTGGCGGGCGACAGCGCCGAAACGCTGGTGGTCAGTGCCGCGTTGCCGGACGGTGGCACCGGTTTGTTCCTGGTCGACGCGTCAGCCGTCACCCGCAAACCGTACGCCACCTTCGACGGCCAGCGGGGTGCCCAGATCGACCTGGACGAGACGGCCGCCGAACCGCTGGGCGGCGACGCGGCCGATTGCTCGCGGGCCATTGCCAACGCCGTCATCCGGATCCAGTCCGCGCTGTGCGCCGAGGCGCTCGGGGCCATGGAGGAGGCGCTGCGCCTGACCACCGATTACCTCAAGACTCGCAAGCAGTTCGGGGTGACGCTCAACAAGTTCCAGACGCTCACCCAACGGGCGGCCGACATGTATGTGTCCCTGGAATTGGCACGCAGCATGAATCTGTACGCCGCGATGTCGATCGCCGACGGGAACTACGACCCGGTGATCGCCGCGCGCGCCAAGCTGCAGATCGCCCGCTCGGGCCGGCACATCGGGCAAGAGGCGATCCAGTTGCACGGCGGCATCGGCATGACAGCCGAGTACCCGGTGGGTCACTACATGGCCCGGCTCACCGCCATCGACCACACGCTGGGCTCCGCTGGGGATCAGCTGCGGGTGCTTATCGACCACATCGGCGACAACGACTTGGCCAGACTCTGACGGCGAACGCGGGGCGCGGCGCTACGAGGTGACTCCGGGTGCTGAGCAGGATGACGATCGGACCGTCTGCCTGTTTTGCCTACGCATGGCTACGACAACACCCGCCTGAGGCCGAATAGACCCGACACGGCGGTTCCGGTGTTCAGCAATCCCGAGTTGAGGCCGCTTATGGTGGGACCGAACACGCCCGGGACGCCGGTGTTGCCCACGCCGGAGGTCGAGCCGTTACTGGCTGAACCCCCGGTGACTGTGTTGAAGAAACCGGAGATGCTGCCGTTGGTGGTGCCGCCGGTGGCCGAATTGCCGAAGCCCGAGTTTCCCGTACCGGTGTTGCCGAAGCCCGAATTCGGCAGGCCGGTGTTGGTCGTGGCGGCAACGCCCGTGTTCACGTTGCCCGAATTCCAGAACCCGGTGTTGGTGCTGCCCGAATTCGCATTTCCGGTGTTGAAGTCGCCCGAATTCCAGAACCCGGTGTTGCCGTCGCCCGCGTTTCCGCCGCCGGTGTTCAGGTCGCCCGAGTTGCCGACGCCGGTGTTCAAGCTGCCCGAGTTGAAAAGGCCCGTGTTTCCCAGACCCGAGTTGAACAAGCCGATGTTGCCGCTGCCCGAGTTGCCCACGCCGAAACTGTTGAGTTGGCCAGGTGCCACAGCGTTGGTGCCGGTACTGAAGACGCCGATGTTGCGGTCGCCCGAATTGAAGAAGCCGATGTTGCCGTTGCCCGAGTTTCCGAAACCGATGTTGCCGCTACCCGAGTTCAGGCCGCCGATGCCCACTTGGTTGTCGCCGGTGAGCCCGATCCCGATGTTGTTGTTGCCGCGGTTTCCGAAGCCGAAGTTTCCGTTGCCGGTGTTTCCGGCACCGATATTGGAGTTGCCGGTGTTTCCGCCGCCGAAGTTGCCGCTCCCGGTGTTGCCGAAGCCGATGTTGTTGTTGCCGGTGTTACCCAAACCCAGGGCGAACTGGCTGGTAAAGATATTTCCGTTCCCGCTGCCGGTGTTTCCGAAGCCATAATTGTTGCTGCCTTTGTTACCGGCGCCGATGTTATTGATGCCGTTATTTCCGGCGCCCATGTTGGCGCCTTGGCCAACGCTATCGCCGATGTTTCCGCCGCCCAGATTGAACTCACCGTTATTGCCGACGCCCAGATTCTGTGAACCGGTGTTCCCGTTGCCGATGTTGATGCTGCCCTTATTGCCGAAGCCGAAATTGGGCAGGGCTTGCAGCACCTGCTGCCAGGGCGTCAACGCCGCCGCCGCCGATGACGCTCCGACGTAATAGTCCGCCATCGCCGTCACATTCTGGGCCCACATCGCTTCGTACTGGGCCTCAGCAGCCATGATCGCCGGCGCGTTGAACCCAAACCAATTGCACCGCAACAATTGCCTAAACACGTCACGGTTGCCCGTCACTGCGCCCGGGTGCACCGTGGCTGCCTTGGCGACCTCAAACACACCCGCGACCGCTCGGGCCTGCCCGGCCGCTCCCGCAGCCTGAGCACACGCCATGGCCAAGAACCCAGAATATGGGGCGGCCGCGGCCGCCATCGCCACCGCCGCGGGGCCTTGCCAGGCCTGATCCGCCAGCCCCGCGATCGCCGAGGCAAACGACTGCTGCGCCGATCCCAACTCAGCGGCCAGCCCCCGCCAGGCCGCCGCGGCGCCCAGCATCGGCGCAGAACCCGCGCCGGTGTACATCCGCAATGAATTGATCTCCGGCGGCAGTACCGCGAAATTCACCATGCTGCTGACACCCTCGATCACCGGAATATGTTTGGCGGGAGACACAATACAGCGCGGCCGAAGTGCACAAGTCGCGAATTGAAGAAGCCGGACGGAGCGGGACGCAGGGCCGACCACTGCTCTGTCTAAACCCGGGGCGCTGGCACCCCCGTTGCCGAAAACCGAGGCAGGGCGCAGCCGTTGGGACGGAATGCGACGCCGACGTTTTGGTGATCCCGCACTTGCAATCCGGCGCGCCGGCCCGAGATCCCCCGGGAATCGCCCGGGCACGCAAACACGGCCGTCCCGTTCACGACACGGGCGAGACGGAAGTAACCATCATGGCGGCGCAACGCTAGAACTCAAAGGCGGTCTCGGCCGGAACATCGCTGACGAACGCCGCGTCGAACCGGCCGATCAAGTCGGCGTCCCTGGTGCGTATCCGGTTCGCCGCGGCCAGCGTCGAGGCTCGGTGTACGCCCAGGTATACGGTGCCCAGAGCGTCACGCGCCATCTCGATGTCGGCCGGCGCGTCAGTCGCGGTGCACCGCGCCCGGCCGTCACGGATTTCCAGCGCGAATCGTCCCTGGCCGCGCACCGCCAGCACGCAGTTCAGATCGGCAGCGTAGGAGCGCGCCTCGAGGACGGTCTGCACATGCGCAATCCGGACCCACAAGCCGTCCTGCCGCCAGGTGGTCTTGGCCAGCCGCGGGTCGGTGAGCAGGAAGGGCAGCGGGTCCTGCGGATGGGTGAGGATGCTGACGCGCTCGACCGAATCCAGCCCCAGCAAGGCCCGCCACAACCCGCCGCGAGCGTCAGCGGTGACCGCCCTGAGTTCATCGACGCGCGCCAGCCTGGGATCGAGAGTGTCGAGTCGATACACCGCGTAGCCGTCCGGATGCAGCAGCCCGAAGCACTTCGCTGACCCGTTCGGCGCGGGCCGGTCGGCCCCCAACTGTTCCCAAAGCGCTTGCGGGCGAGCCATTCCGCCAGGCACCAGCCGTCGCCAACGCTCGTAGATTTCCTCGAATGCGCCGCGATGCTCGCTCGGCGGGACGAGTCTGACGTCTTGCGGATCGGCGCCCGGAGCGTCGGCGTGCAGGCGCGCGAAGCGCCGGTCAACGGTCAGCTCGTGCAAGAGGGTGGCCGGCCCGTAGCCGAACCGCCCATAGATGCCGCCCTCACTCGCGTGCAGGGCCGCCAACGGATAACCCGAAGCGGCCATCCGCCGGTGCAACTCGGTGCACATCGCGCGCAGCAGTCCCCGTCGTCGGTGCGTCGGTGCCACCGCTACCAGGCTCATACCCGCGGTTGGCAACACGGCTCCCCCGGGCACCGTCAGCCGCAGATCGAAGTACACGGCCATCCCCACTACGTCCTCGCCGGCTCGCACCACGACTGCGCCGTCCTCGGCTATCAAGTCCCGCAAGCTGTCGGTCGCATCCGGCCCGATGAAGTCGGAGAAACTTTGGGCCGCCAGGAAGTACATCCTCGGCCAGTCGTCCTCGCCCGGGCTGCACAGCCGCATCGACGCCGGGAGAGAAGGTGGGGGCGACACAGTCACGGAATGCGACTGTGGCACATCCTCCCCCCGACCGCACCTGAATATCTGCGGAGACCACGATCGCCAGCGCACGGCGCGGACAAACGCGCTGCCCACCAACCGGGCCGTGCCCGGCTTCGGCGTCGACGACTAGGTTTCGGCCGGTTCGGCCGGTTCGGCCGCTTCTGCCGATTCGGCCGGGGCGGGACCGGACTGGGCGATCAGCTCTGGCACCTGTTCGGCCAGGTACTCGGCGAGCGACCTGATCGTCGGATAGTCGAACACCGCGGTGGCGCTGATCGTCAATGCCCCACCGAATTGTCCGAGCAACCGGTTGCGCAGTTCGACCGCCATCAGTGAATCGGTTCCGAGGTCCAGGAACCGGCTGCTGGCGGCGGGCGGTTGCGCTAGTCGCAGGAAGCTCTGTACCTCTTGCTGCAAATATTCGGTGAGGAAATCGGCAAACTGCGCCTCGGGTATCTCGTGCAATTGCCGCAGCAGCGCGCTGTCGCCTTGCGTGGCCGCCGCCGCGCTCGGCAGCACGTGATCGAGGATCGCCGGCCGGGCACCCCCCAGTACCTTGGCCGTACGCTGCCAGTTGGCCTTGATCACCGTCGCCTGTCCGGTGCCCTCGACGAAGATCGCGCCCAGCGCGCTCAGCGCGGCGGTGGGGTCCAGCGGAACCAGCCCCTGCGCACCCAGATTGACCCGCGCCGCGTGCGACGCGGCCATGCCGCCCTTCGCCCACGGACCCCAGTTCACCCCGGTCGCGGTCAGGCCCTGCGCATTGCGGTCGGCCACGAGCCCGTCCAGCACCGCATTGGCGGCCGCGTAGTTGGCCTGACCCGGTGAACCCAGGACGCTGGACACCGAGGAGTACACGATGAAGAAATCCAGCTCGTCGTTCTTGGTCAGCCGGTGCAGGTGCCAGGCCGCAAAAGCCTTGGGAGCCAAAGTCATCCGGAACCGCTCCAGGCTCTGTTGCGACAGCAGCCCGTCATCCAGCAGGCCCGCCAGATGCGCCACACCCGCCAGCGGCGGCAACTCCGCTCGGATGCGCTCCAGCAGATCGGCGACCTGAGACTCGTCCCCGACGTCGGCGCCGAAGACGTGGATCCGGCACCGGTAGCGATCGGTGATGTTGTCGATGGCCTGTTGCGCTTCCGCGTCCGGCAGGTGCCGGCTGGTCAGCACGATGTCGCCCGCGCCCAATTGGGCCAAATATGCGGCGGTGTGCAGGCCGAGTGCGCCCAGACCGCCGGTGACCAGATAGGTCCGATCACCGCGCGGCTGAAGCGGATTCGGCATCTGCAGCACGATTTTGCCGATATGCCGCGCCTGCTGCATTCGGCGGAACGCCGTCTTGGCCTCCGTCAGCGGATAGATCTCGGCATGCAGCGGTGTCCACTCCCCGCTGCCCAATCCCTCCGACACCTCCGACAGCAGGCGTTGAATGTGCTCCGGGTCCGCCATGATGGTGCCGTCGAGCGCGACGATCTCGTATTCGATGTCAGGTCGAACCGCCGCCATCTGCTCGGCTGTCCAGATGTCGCGCTTGGCGATCTCGGCGAATCGGCCGTTCCTGGCGGTCGCGCGAACGGTCGCCTCGACGAAACCCTCGTTGGTCAGGCTGTTGAGCACCACGTCGACGCCGGCGCCGTCGGTGTCGGTCAGGATCTGGTCCGCGAAATCCGTTGTGCGGGAATCGTATACATAGTCGACACCCAGCTTGCGCAGAGCGGCACGTTTGTAGGTGCTGGCGGTGGCGAACACGGTCGCACCGCGATGGCGTGCCAACTGGATGGCCGCCAGTCCGACCCCGCCGCTGGCGGCGTGCACCAGCACCCGATCGCCAGGGCGCAGCTTCGCCCAGTCGAAGGCCAGCCGGGCCGTGAGTGCCGCCGCGGGTATGCTCGCCGCCGCTACCGCGCCGAGGCCTTTCGGCACCGGCGCGAGCAACTGCGCCGGCACGTTCACCCGGCTGGCGAAGGCCCCCTGCATGAAGCCGAAGACGCGCTGGCCGACTTCGAACCCGGTGACCCCGGGCCCCAACTCGGTGACCAGGCCGGAGAAATCACCCCCGATCGGACCGGGGTCGCCCGGGTAGAGACCCAGCACGTTGAGCACATCCCGGAAGTTGAGACCGGCGGCCTCCACCCGGATCTGCACCTGACCGGCGACCGGTGCCGGCACTTCGGCTTCGGCCAGACGAAGGTTGTCGATGGCACCGCGTTCGGTGGGGGCCAGGACGTAGTCGGCCGCATGCGGTACGGCGAGATGCCCGCCGCGCGCCCACGGCAGCAGCCGCGATACCAGGAACTTCCCCTGGCGCAACGCCAGTTCGGGTTCGACGACGGCGGAAGCCGGCATGCCGAGCAATGCCGTCAGCCAGTGCACGGCGTCGTCGGACCCGTCGTGGTCGACCAGCCTGCAGCGCAGCGGCGGCTGCTCCGCGATGACGGTGCGCCCGAGCCCCCACAGCGCCGCCTGGACGGGGTCGACCGGCTCGCCCGGTTCGGCCGCCACCGCCCGCTCGGTGACAATCCACAGTCCGCCGGGCAGTTTCAGGTCGTGTTGTGCCAACAGCGAGCGCACCAGGGTGAGCAGCCGCTCGACCTCGCCCTCCAGCCGCCGGCAGAATTCTGCGCTCGGCTCTTCGGTGTCCGGTCGCCGATTGCTACGCCAGACGATGCCGGAAATCGGCTCACCGCGTCCCTGCGCTTCGGCGAGTAGCCGCAGCCAGTGCTCTTGATCGACAGTCCCGTTGATGCGCAGGCAATCTGGCACCACCGACGCCAGCTCGTCGAACCCGGCGATCAACCACCTGCCACCGGCGTCCTCAGCCGCCCCGGCGTCCGTGCCCGGCGCCGGCGGGGGCACCTCATGCCAGCCAAGGGTGTACAGCAGCCGGGTGGCGTCGCCGCCGAGTCCACGCAACAACGCCTCACGAGGAGCACGCTTGACCGTGAATTCGCGGATTCCACCCAGCAATCGGCCATCCCGATCAATGAAATCGAGGTCGAACACTTGTGTTTCGCTGTTCAATCCGCCTGCGTGCCATCGGGCGCGGCAGTAGAACCGCCGCGGCATCCGGTCGCGCAGCGTCACCCGCCCGTACCGCAGCGGCAGGAACAGATCCGCAACCCCGTGTTCGGCGGCCGCGAGAAGCGCCGGGAATGCCGGGAAGGCGACACCCGTGCACAGGTCCAATAGCACCGGGTGGATCGGCTCGCTGCCGAGTTGCTCGGCGAGTTCGTCACCGATGGCGACATCGCCGATCGCCTCACCGTCGCCGACCCACAACGATTTCAGCGACGTCGACCAGGTGGGGCCCCACGCCAGCTCCATGTCGGCGAAGGTGTCGAACAACTGCTGCGTCTGGGTGCGGCTCAACCGCTCGATCGCCGCATCGATGGAATCCGGCTCCCCGGCTACCGGCTCATCCTCGACACTGCTGACCAGGGTGCCGTCGGCATTGAGCGCCCAGTCCGCCTCCCGCACACCGTACGGGCGGCTGTGCACCCGGAACGTCCAGCCGCCACCGTCTTCGAGCGGATGCAGCGTAAGCTGCACTTCGCGGGAACTCTTGTCGGGCAGGATGATCGGTTCATAGAAGAAGACGTCTCGCACGTGCGCCGGCGTACCGGCGGCGGCCAGTGCCATCGCCGCGTACGTCGCGCCCGGAACGACGACCGTGCCGTAGATGACGTGATCGGCCAGCCAGGGTTGTGACTTGACCGACAGCCGGCTGGTGTAGACGGCGTCGCCGGACGCGAGATCTTTTGCGCTGCCCAGGATTCCGCCTACCACCGCACCGCCGCCGGCGGCGATGCCGGAACTCTTCGGCCAGAAGTGCCGGCGCTGGAAGGGGTAGGTGGGCAGTTCGAGTCGCCGGGGCGGGCGCTGGTAGCGCGCGCCGAAATCGGGCCGATGGCCGGCGACGTAGGCCGCGGCCAGCGCTTCGGAGATCTGACGGCGGGCATCGGCGCCCTTGCGCAGCGAGACGATGGCGCGCGGGGCGGCCGAGTGTTCCGGCCACACCTGCACCGCAGCCGCGGTCAGGATGGGCTGCGGCCCGATCTCCATCAGCACCGAGCACCCCAGCGCCGCCACGGTATTCACACTGTCGGCGAACTGCACCGGCTGGCGGGAATGCTTGCGCCAGTATTGGCCGTCCAGTGCGGTTTCCGCGCTGAGGACCGCGCCGGTGCGGTTGCAGACCAGTGGCAGCGCAGGAACAGCGAACTGCAGCCGCTCCGCGTACGCCTGGAACTCGTCCAGCACCGGGTCCAGCAACGCCGAGTGGAAGGCGTGGCTGGTCTCGAGCCAGGTGCAGCGGATTCCCTCGTTGTTGCAGGTGGCCACGATTTGTTCCAGATCCGTTCCGGGACCTGCCAACACGGTGTTGGGACCGTTGTAGGCGGCGACGGAGACCTGGGGGAACCTGGTTGCGGCTTCCTCAACGTGCCGGGCTTCGGCAAAGACCGCCACCATTCGACCGCCCTCGGGCAGGCTGCCGAACAGCCGGCCCCGTTCGGCCATCAGGCGTGCCCCGTCCTCCAGGCTGAACACCCCGGCCACGCATGCCGCCGCGTACTGACCCACGCTGTGTCCGAGGACCACGTCGGGTTCGATGCCCCACGACTGCCACAGCCGGGCCAGGCCCATCTCGATTGCGAAGAGGGCGGGCTGAGCAAAGGAGGTGTGCCGCAGGGTGTCCCCCGCTTCGCGGTCGGTGCCGAGCAGCACCTCGACCAACGGACGCGGCAGCGTACCGTTGATCGCCTCCGCGCACCGCTGCACGGTGTCGGCGAAAACCCGCTCGCTGTCGAACAATTCGCGTGCCATGCCCGGGTACTGGCTGCCCTGCCCGGTGAACAACCACGCCGTCGTCGGCCGGTCCGCGCACACGCCACGTACCACGCCCGGTCGCAACCGATTCTGCGACAGATCTAACATCAGGTCGCGGGCGCACTGTACCGAAGCGGCACCGGCTTCGAGGACCAGCGCACCCCGGTGCTCGAAATGCGAACGTCCTACTCCGGCGGTGTAACAGACGTCGTTGATGTCGATCTGCGGGTTGACGTCCAGCCACGCCGCGTATCGCTGTGCCAACGACACCAGCGCCTGTTCGGACCGCGCAGACAGCGGCAGCACGCCGACCGGCCGGACGTCGGGCTCGTCCGACGTGATCGCCGCTCGCTTCGGCGCCTCTTCGATGAGCACGTGCGCATTGGTGCCGGTGAAACCGAAGGAACTCACACCCGCGCGGCGCGGCCGTCCGTTGGTCGGCCACGGCATCGCTTTGTCCACCACCCGGACCGGCAGCGACTCCCACGGAATATGGGGCGACGGATTGTCGAAATGCAGGTTCCGCGGCAGGGTTTCGTGCTGCAGTGACAGCACGATCTTTATCAGACCGGCCACCCCGGCAGCCGACTCCAGGTGGCCGATGTTGGTCTTCACCGATCCCAGGAGCAGCGGGTGGTTCGCGTCTCGCCCGGTGCCGTAGGCGGCAGCGGCGGCCTGCACCTCGATCGGGTCACCCAGCGACGTGCCCGTCCCATGGGCCTCGAGGTAGTCGACGTCGCTACCGGCAACGTGGGCCCGCGCCAACGCTGCGGCGATAAGCCGTTGCTGCGCTCCGCCGTTGGGTACCGTCAGGCCGCTGGAAGCACCGTCCTGATTGACCGCGCTGCCCCGGATGACCGCTTGGATCCGATCGCCGTCGCGCACCGCATCGCTGAGCCTCTTGAGTACCAGAATGCCGCAGCCCTCACTGCGCACGTAGCCGTCCGCGGCGGCGTCGAATGTCTTGCACCGGCCATCAGGTGACAGCATCCTGGCGCGTGAGGCGGCGATCAGGGATGCCGGGCTCAGCAGCACGTTCACTCCACCGGCCAGCACCAGATCGCAGTCCCCGGAACGCAAGGCCTGGCAGGCCTCGTGGACCGCCACCAGCGACGAGCTGCAGGCGGTATCCACCGCCACCGCCGGCCCCTCCAGTCCGAGCGCGAAGGCGACCCTGCCCGCGATGGCATTGAGCGCATTGCCGGTGATGAAGTGGGCTTCGATGCTGTCGACCGACTCGGCCGTCAACAGATGCGAGTACTCGTTGGCGGCCACCCCGACGAAGATGCCGCTGCGGCTGCCCCGCAACGACGCCGGCGAATAGCCGGCACGCTCCAGACCCTCCCAGGCGATCTCCAGCATCAACCGCTGCTGGGGATCCATCCACACGGCCTCGCGAGGTGAGATGCCGAAGAATTCGGGGTCGAATCCGTCGATGCCGTCGAGGTACCCGCCACAGCGGCTGTAGATCTTGCCCGGCGTCTCCGGATCCGGGTCGTAGTACTCATCGACGTCGAATCGGTCGTCGGGAATTTCCCGGATCGCATCGACCCCGTCAGCCAACAGATCCCAATACGCCTCGGGGTCCGCGGCACCCGGAAAGCGGCAGGCCACTGCGACGATCGCGATCGGCTCATCGACCGGGCCGGGCGTCACCGGTGCAGACGCCGTCGGTGGTTTGGCCGGTGCCGGAGCGCTCAGGTGCAGCACGTCGCTGAGTAGATAGTCCGCCACGTCGACCAGCCGCGGATAGTCCATCGCCAGGGTCGCCGGCAAAGCCTTGCCGACGCCGCGCTCGACCCGGCGCCGTAGTTCGACCGCCATCAGCGAATCCATGCCGAGATCGAAAAAGCCTGCCTCGTCGCGGATCTCCGCCGCGTCGACCCTCGTCACCTCCGCGACGACATCGCGCAGATAGTCCACAACGAGCTTCTTGCGTTGTTGCACCGGGGCAACGGTGAGCTGCTCGACGAGCCGGGTGGTCCCTGCGGCCCCGACCGGCGCGGCGGTCAGGGACTCGGGCAGCTCCCGCTCGAGTTCGGCCAGGAATGCCCGCTTGCCGGCCTGCTGGTAGAGCGGCAGGAAGCGGGACCAGTCGATCCGGGCCACCAGCCCCTGGACCGACGACGCGGCCATCAGCTCGGCCATCCCGGCCAGTGCGTCGCCCGGCGCCAGGGTCACCACTCCGCGCCGGCTCAGCTGCGCCCGTGCCTGTTCGTCGGCCATGCCCGCCGACCCCGAGTTCCACGGACCGAAGTTGACGCTCAGGTAGCCCTGTTCGCGCAGGCGCCAGGCCAACCCGTCGAGGAAGGCGTTGGCCGCGCTGTAGGCCGTCTGGCCGAAGCTGCCCCATACCGAGGCGATCGAAGAGGTACTGAGGAAGAAGTCCAGCGCCAGGTCCGCTGTCGCCTCACTCAAATTCCATGCGCCCCAAACTTTTCCGGCAAAAACCCGATCGACCTCGGCGTCGTCGAGGGCACGCAGCGGGGTGGTGCCGATCTCGCCTGCGGCATGCACAATGCCTGCCAGCGGGGGCAGCTCGGTCCGCAGGGTGGCCAGTAGCCTGTCGACGTCGTGAGGGTTCGCGACGTCGGCCGCGATGGTCCGGATGCGGCAGCCACCGTCGTGCTCGAGCGCGGCAATACGCTGTTGCACAGCGCTGTCAGGGGAGCGGCGGCCGGTCAGCACCAGATGCCGGGCACCGTGCGCGGCAAGGTAGCCGGCGATTTCCAGCCCCACCGAACCCAGCCCGCCGGTCACCAGATAGGTCGCGTCGGCACGAAAGTCCGGCGGTGTCGCACTCGGCAGGCCGGCACGCCGCACCAGACGCGGCACATAGACGTCCCGATTCCGCAGCGCGAGCTGATCTTCGGTGCCCGAGCTGTGCGGTGCCGCGGCAATCGCGTCGATCATCCGCGACCACTCGTCGACGCTGCCCGCCGACAGGTCCGCCAGCCCACCCCACACCTGCGGATGCTCCAGCGAGGCGGACTTGCCGAAGCCCCACAGGCAGCTCTGCACCGGCGATACCAGGTCCGTATCGGTAACGCGTTGTGCGCCGGCGGTGATCAGCCAGATCGGGGCGCGCAGCTCGGCGGCGACCACACCCCGGAAGAGCCGCCGTGCACCGCCCAGCACCCGGTGCTGCATCCGCAGCAGTGAGCGCATCGAAGTCGCGGTGTCTGATTCTAGGGCGGACAGAACCAGGATGCGCAGCGTCGCTTCGTCTGCCACCGTCTCGCGCAGCACGCTCTCGAGCTGTTGCTCGTCGGCGTCGGACGCCGGTAGCCCGACAACCCGGTGCCGGTGCCCGCGTGCCGTCAACACCTCGATCAGGGGTTCGACCACGTCACCGTTATCCGCGACGACGAGCCAAGCGGCGTTATCGTCGGCTGCCGCGACAATTGACTTCTGCCACCGAATCTCGTAGCGGTCCTGGGCGATGGACTGGGTCTGGCGCTGTTGGTTGTGTTGGGCGGCAAGCTTTTTCAGTACCTCGACGGTCTGCCCGTTGGCACCGGCACCGTCGAGCAACGCCGCGAGTTCGTCGATCCGGCCGTCCTCGAGCAGTCGGACGGCCTCGGTGCGCACGGCAGTTGTCTGGCCGGCCTCCTGGGTAGGCCGGCTGCGGTTGTCGCGGAACCAGTACTGGCGATGCTGGAAGGGATAGGTGGGCAGATCGAGCTTGCGCCGCGATCCCCGCTGCAGTGCGCCGAAGTCGGGCAGGTGGCCGGCGATGTACGCGTCGGCGACCGCTTCGATGATCTGGCGTCGGCCGGCGCCGTTGCGGCGCATCGAGGCAATCGCTCGCGGCGCGGTCACCGGGTCGGGCCAGGCCCGCAACGCCGCGGCGGTCAGAATCGGTTGCGGGCCGACCTCCAGCAGCACCTTGCAGCCGAGCTCGGCAAGGGTGGTGACGCTCTTGGCGAACTCGATCGGCTGCCGGGCGTGCCGGCGCCAGTACAGGCCATCGAGCTTCACCTGCCTGCCCAGCGCCGCCCCTGTCCGGTTGCACACCAAAATCCTTCGCGGCGTAGCGAACTCGAAGCGGTTCGCGTACGACTCGAACTCGTCGAGGGCGGGATCCAACAACGCCGAATGGAATGCGTGGCTGGTGTCCAGCCATTCGCAGCGGACACCGTCAGCCGTCAACCCGGCCACCGCGCGGTCCAGATCCTGGCCGGGTCCGGACAGCACGGTGTTGGCGCCGTTGTAGGCGGCCACCGACAGACTCGGAAATTCCTCGGTGATGCTCTCGACCTGCTCGCTGCCGGCGAACACCGCCACCATCCGCCCGCCGGCCGGCAGATCGCCGAACAGCCGGCCGCGGTGCGCCAGCAACAACGCCCCGTCCTCGAGGCTGAACACCCCGGCGACACACGCCGCCGAATACTGGCCGACGCTGTGGCCCAGCACCACGTCGGGTTCCAGACCCCACGACTGCCACAGCCGCGCCAGCCCCATCTCCACCGCGAACAACGCGGGCTGCGCGTAGGCGGTCTGCCGCAGCATGTCTTGGCCGTCCGGGCAGTCCGTGTCGAAAATGACGTCGAGCAGCGGTCTTTCGAGCACATCGGCAACCACCGTCGCGCACCGGCTCAGCGTCTCGGCGAACACCGGCTCGCTGTCGAACAGTTCCCGCGCCATACCGGGGAACTGGCTGCCCTGTCCGGGGAACAACCAGGCGGTCTTGGGCGGGTCGGCGCATTCTCCGCGCACCAAGCCCGGCGCCGGGCGGTCGTCGGCGAGCGCGGCGAGTAACTCGCGGGCCTTTTCGGTGGAATTGGCCACGAGCGCAGCGCGGTGCTCGAAGTGCGACCGCCCCACCCCGGCGGAGAAGCTGACATCTGCCAGGGCTGCCTCCGGGTGCTCGCTCAACCAGCTCTGGTAGTGCTCGGCGAGTTGAACCAACGCCGCCGGAGTGCGCGCCGAGAGCGGCAGCACGCTGAACCGCTGCTCGACGGGATCGGTTGTCGCCTCCACCTCGCTGATCGCGGCGGGCGCCTCTTCGAGGATGACGTGCGCGTTGGTTCCGGAGAATCCGAACGAACTGACTCCCGCCAGCCGCGGCCGACCGTTACGTTCCCACACGGTGGCCTCTTTCACGACCTGCACGGGCAGCCGGTCCCACGGGATGTGCGGGGACGGATCCCGGAAGTTCAGGTGCGGCGGCAACAACTCGTGCTCGAGCGACAGGACGACCTTCATGACGCCGGCAATCCCCGCGGCCGCTTCCAGGTGTCCGATGTTGGTCTTCGCGGACCCGATCAGGAGTGGTTTGTCACTGGCGCGCCCCTTGCCGAGCACCGCTCCGGCGGCCTGCACTTCGATCGGATCACCCAGCGACGTTCCGGTGCCGTGTGCCTCCAGGTATCCGACGTCGGCGGGTGCGACACCGGCACGCTGCAGCGCCTCGGCGATGACCCGCTGCTGAGCGATGCCGTTGGGCACCGTCAAACCGCCGGAGGCGCCGTCCTGGTTGACCGCGCTGCCGCGGATCACGGCCCGAATCCGGTCGCCGTCCCGGATCGCGTCCGCCAGCCGCTTCACCACGATGACTCCGCAGCCCTCGCCGCGCACATAGCCGTCGGCGGCCGCGTCAAAGGTCTTGCAGCGGCCGTCCGGCGCCAACATGTGCGCCTGGGAGAACGTGATCATGGTCGCCGGACTGAGCAGCGCGTTCGCCCCGCCCGCCAACGCGAGGTCGCATTCGCCCAGCCGCAGTGCTTGGCAAGCCTGATGGATCGCCACCAGCGATGAACTGCACGCGGTGTCCACGGTGACCGCCGGGCCCTGCAGGCCCAACCGATAACTGATCCGGCCCGCGGCTGCGGCGGCCGCGGTCCCGATCGCCATATAGGCCTCGATCTCGGAGTAACTCAGCTCGTCGGAGGCCATTCCGAGGTAATCGTGAGTGGACAGGCCGATGAACACACCGGTGCTGGTGTTCGCCAAAGCGGTTGGCGCCGTGCCCGAATGCTCGACGGCCCGCCACGCCGTTTCCAGCAGCAACCGATGCTGCGGGTCCATCAGCCTGACTTCGCGTGCGGACAACCCGAAGAACGGGGCGTCGAACCCGGTCACGTCGTCGATGAAGCCGGCCCGGCGGGTCACCACCTTGCCGGGCGCATCGGGATCCGCGTCGAAGAATTCCTCGGCGTCCCACCGCTCCCGGGGCACTTCCGACACGGCGTCCCGGCCCTGCCGCAACAGCTCCCAGAACTCGTCCGCGTCGCCCGCACCCGGCAAGCGCACCGCGTAGCCGACTATCGCAAACCCGGGTGGCTGCTCCGTCACCCCTGCATCGGCGGTTGCCATGCACTGTCCTCTCTGCCTGAGTCGGCGGAGATTTGGTCCCCCCTGCGCCACGTCCCGGTCGTCGCAGCAGGCGGCCCTCCCCCACGCAATTATTACCAGCCTGAATGCGCCGCGCGCCGACATCCGCAAATTGCCAGGTAAGCCACCATCCGACGGCGACGTCACCCCGCCCCATTACCATAGCCCATGGATGAATGCGAGAGCCCATGGATGAATGCGAGCCGCCGCTCGTATTCGCAGGTGCCCGCTACAGTGATTCCCGAAGCGGTTATCTTTGATATCGGTGCCGGGGTCGCCGAGTACAGCCGCCGGAACCGGGGAGGACATTTTGCAAATCGGGAAAATAACGATCGGGTCGCTGGAAGATTGGACGGTGCGCCCCGGCGCTGTCATTTCCTGGCACCCGACGCCGCTTGCTCGACAAAAGGCCGAAAAGGCACCCGTCAGTTCTGTACCGGTGAGTTACATGCAGGCCCAGCATCTCCGGGGTTATCACGACAGAACGGCGGCGGGCCTCGATTATTCGCGACTACTCATCGCTACCTGCGAAGTGCCCGGTCACTGCGACATAGCGGTCATGAATCACGCTCTCAACACATATCTCCGCCGGCACGATACTTACCGGAGCTGGTTCGCGTACACCGATGCCGGTGAGATAATCAGGCATACGATGACCGATCCTGCGGATATCGAATTCGCGCCGACAAACCACGGCGAAATGACCGTGGCGGAAATACATGAGCACGTCGTGTCCACACCGGATCCGCTGCAGTGGGGTTGCTTCACGTTCGGGATCATCCAGGGCGAAGACCACTTCACCTTCTACGCCAGTATCGACCACGTCCACGGCGACGCGACGCTCATCGGCATCACCATGTTCGAATCCAACGCCATGTATGCGGCGATGGCGGGCGGGGGCGGTCTTTTGGCGTTACCCGACACCGGCAGCTACGACGAATACTGCGTTCGGGAGCGCCAACGCACGTCAGCGTTGACGCTGGAGTCGCCGCAGGTCCGGAAATGGATCGACTTCGCCGAGAATAACAATCGCAGCCTGCCCGAATTCCCGCTTCCGCTGGGCAACCCGCTGGAGCCGACCGACAGCGACATGGTCACCGAAAACCTCATGGACGCCGAACAGTCGGCCAGATTCGAATCCGCCTGCACCGCGGCCGGCGCCCGCTTCGTCGGCGGCCTGTTCGCGTGCATGGCCTTGGTGGATCACGAGTTCACCGGAGCCGCCACATATTATGCGCTCACTCCCCGTGATGCCCGAAATAGTTCCGAGAACTTCATGACGCAAGGCTGGTTTACCGGTTTGGTGCCGATCACCATTCCCATCGCCGCCGCGTCTTTCAGTGAAGCCGCATGGGCGGCACAAGATTCCTTCGATTCCAGCCTGGACATGGCAAAGGTGCCGTATTACCGGGTACTGGAATTAGCCCCCTGGCTGCACTGGCCGCGACCGAACTTTCCCGTGTCGAATTTCCTACACGGTGGCGCCGCTCCGCTGAACACCGTCCTCGCCGCGGCCGAGATGAGCGCCGCAAACAGCATCGGAATTTATTCCGACGGCAGGTATTCCTACCAATTGACTATCTATATCTTCCGGTATGAGCAGGGTACCGCAATGGCGGTCATGTTCCCCGACAATCCGATCGCCCAAAAGTCGGTCGCACGATATGTCGAGGCAATGAAATCCGTGTGCACGCGGGTTGCTGATAGCGGACATTGGGGAAGAGTCACGTAGTCTGGGTTACCGGGGAGTTTCGATGCCGGCTATTTCGGTGAAATGCCCGAAGTCGCGGCGGGCGCGACACATAATTGAGCAGTCGGATCGGGCGGCGGTGACGACGGTGGCCCGCGGGCGCGGACCTCGAGAACCGGAGGTGGGGGCAATTTGCGACGGTTAGCCGAAATCGTGGTGCGGTGGCCCTGGGTGGTGATCGGACTCTGGGTCGCCATTGCCGTTGCCCTGCCGCTGACTTTGCCGTCGCTGAACGAGATGGCCCAGAAGTATCCGCTAGCCATACTGCCCGACAATGCGCCGTCGGCCATCGCCGCGCGCAAGATGACCGAGGCGTTCCACGAGTCAGGCAGTGAGGACCTGCTGCTGGTGGTGCTGACCAACGAAAGGGGTCTCGGACCCGCCGACGAAGCCGCCTACCGCAAGCTGGTCGCCGCGCTGCGCAACGACACCCGCAACGTCGTGATGGTGCAGGACTTCATCAGTACACCGCCGCTGCGGTCGGTACTGACCAGCAAGGACCACAAGTCTTGGGTGCTGCCGGTCGGTCTCGCCGGCGAGCTGGGCACCCCCCGCTCCTACGCCGCTTTCAACCAGGTGGCCGGGGTCGTCAAACAAAGCATCGCCGGAAGCCCGTTGACGGCGAACCTGACCGGGCCGGCCGCCACGGTCGCCGACCTCACCGTCGCCGGCGAACACGATCGGCTGCCGATCGAGCTCGCCATCGCGGCGCTGGTGCTACTCGTGCTGCTGCTGGTGTACCGCAACCCGGTCACCATGCTGCTGCCGTTGCTGGCGATCGGCGTCTCCATGGTGATCGCGCAAGCCGTGGTCGCCGGATTCTCGCAGGCGAGCGGCCTGGGTGTATCGAACCAGTCGATTGTGTTTCTGAGCGCGATGATCGCGGGTGCCGGAACGGATTACGCGGTCTTCCTCATCAGCCGCTACCACGACTACCTGCGACGCGGCTCCGATTATGACGAAGCCGTCCAACGGGCGCTCACCTCGATCGGCAAGGTGATCACCGCATCCGCCGCGACGGTGGGGATCACCTTTCTCGGAATCAGTTTTTCCCGAATGGGGGTCTTCTCCACGGTCGGCGTGTCGTCGGCGATCGGCGTCGGTGTGGCGTTTCTGGCGGCGGTGTCGCTGCTGCCGGCGATCCTGGTGGTGGCCGGGCCGCGCGGCTGGGTCAAACCGCGGCGGGAACTGACCGCACGGTTCTGGCGGCGTTCGGGCATTCGCATCGTGCGCCGGCCCAAGACCCACCTGGTCGCCAGCGTGCTGGTGTTGATCATCCTGGCCGGCTGTGCAGGCCTGGTGCGCTACAACTACGACGACCGCAAGGCCGTGCCGGCGTCGGCCCCGAGTTCGCTGGGCTACGCCGCACTGGACCGGCATTTCCCGGTGAACCAGTCCATACCCGAATACATCCTGGTCCAGTCCCCGCACGACCTGCGCACGCCGCGGGCCCTGGCGGACCTGGAGCAGATGGCGGACCGGGTCAGCCAGCTGCCGAACATCGCCGCGGTCAGCGGCATCACCCGGCCTACCGGAGTGGTCCCGGAGGAGTTCCGGGCGACCTATCAAGCGGGCGCGATCGGCGCGCGGTTGGGCGAGGGGTCGTCCCAGATCAGCGACCACAAAGATGACCTGAACAGGCTGGTCAGCGGGGCCGACACACTGGCCGACAATCTCGGCGACGTGCGCGGACAGGTCAGCCAGATGGTTTCCGGCATGCAGGGTCTGATCGACTCGTTCTCGTCGATGAGGAGTCAGTACGGCGGCGACAAGCTGGTCCGAGAAGTCGCGACCGCGGCGAAGCTGGTCAACCGGATCAATTCGCTCGGCAACTCCATGGGGTTGAGCTTCACCGCCGTCAAGGACATGTTCGCCTGGGTGGGGCCGGTGCTGATTGCCCTGCAGGGCAATCCGGTTTGCGACCTTGACACCTCTTGCAGTGCCACCCGTGCGCAATTCGAACGGGTGGTCGCCGCGCGCAACGACGGGAGCCTCGACGAGATCAATGATCTGGCTCGCCAACTGGAGACCTTTCAGGACCGGCAGACCCTGAACGCGACGGTGGACCGGCTACGCAACGCGCTCAGCAGCCTCAACAAGGCGATGCACGCCATGGGCCTGGACCAGCCCGGTGGCGTACAAGCGGGTCTCAACAATCTCCAGCACGGCGCCGACCGCGCGGCCGGCGGGAGCCGGCAGGTGGCCGACGGCGTGGAACAGCTCGTCGGCCAGGTCAAGGAGCTGGGAGCCGGCCTGGGTGAGGCGGCGGCGTTCCTGCTGTCGTTGAAAAACGACGCCGCAGAACCGTCGATGGCGGGCTTCAATATTCCGGCGCAGCTGCTGCGCATGGACGAATTCAAGAGGGCGGCCAGAATATTCATTTCACCGGACGGTCACTCGGTGCGGTACCTGGTGCAGACCAAACTGAATCCGTTCAGCGCCGAAGCGATGGATCAGGTCAATGCCATCACCGAGACGGTCCGGGGCGCCCAGCCCAACACCGCCTTGTCCGATGCCTCCATTTCAATGGCCGGATATCCCGTCACACTGCGCGACACCCGCGACTATTACCAGCACGACATTCGGTTCATCATCGTCGTCACGCTCATCGTTGTATTGCTTACCTTGATGGCGCTGCTGCGTGCGGTGGTCGCGCCGCTGTACCTGGTTGGCTCTGTGGTCGTTTCGTTCTTGTCAGCGGTCGGGGTCGGTGTCCTGGTCTTCCAATTCCTGCTCGGTCAGCAATTGCACTGGACGGTACCGCCGTTGGCATTTGTGGTGTTGGTCGCGGTGAGCGCCGATTACAACATGCTTTTCGTCTCGCGAATGCGGGACGAGTCACCGAACAGCATGCGTTACGGCGTCATTCGGGCGCTGAGTTCGACCGGTGGGGTGATCACCGCGGCGGGTTTGATCTTCGCGGCCTCGATGGGTGGGTTGTTGTTCTCCAGCATCGGCACGGTGGTTCAGGGCGGTTTCGTCATCGGCGTCGGAATTCTGCTGGACACCTTCCTGGTACGGACCATCACGGTGCCCGCCGTGGCCACGCTGATCGGACGGGCGAGCTGGTGGCCGTCCCGGCTGAGCACGGCGCGGCCGGGGCGTCCCGGGTGAACAGCGAATTAGCGGGACATCCTGATGTGTGGAAGACTCGCGGAACCAAGCCGAATAGGCGAGGAGTGGGGATGAAGAAGCTACTCGCGGGACTTTCCGCGCTGGGAATCGTTGCTGCCACAGGATGTTTCGGCGGCCCGGCCGCGACAGCCGACGAGACCCCGGGTGAGCCGGCCCCGGGCGGCGGGACGGCCTACGCCCTGGGCGGCGCCCACGTGCTGGGCATCCCCTATGACGAGTACATCCGCCGTGAGGGTGCCGAATGGTTCCCCGGCATGCGGCGCCAGATCGTCGACTACCCCGCCGGTCAGGTTCAGGGCCACGTACTGGGACGCCTGTTCCCGGGCATCGGTCAATTGGACGAGATGTTTCCCGGTCTGGGCGTAGACGGACCCAGCGTCGGCGAATCGGTCGCGGTCGGCGCCGACAACCTGGATGCGGCGATCCGCAGTGGCGGCCCCGGCACGGCGATCGGCTTGTCCGAGGGCGCACTCGTCCTCAACGCGCTGCAGGCCCGGCTCGCCACCGATCCGACCGCTCCCCCGCCGGATCACCTGACGTTCGCCACCTTTGGCGATCCCGTCGCGCGCCACGCGTTCGGTGAGAGTTTCCTGACCGCCATGTTTCCCGTCGGCAGCGTGGTACCCGCACTCGACTACCCCGTACCGCCTCCTCTCGAGAGCCAGTACGACACCAAAATGTTCATCT
Organism: Mycobacterium sp. NGS49; assembly: GCF_059812565.1. Classification (NCBI taxonomy): domain Bacteria; kingdom Bacillati; phylum Actinomycetota; class Actinomycetes; order Mycobacteriales; family Mycobacteriaceae; genus Mycobacterium; species Mycobacterium sp. NGS49. The sequence goes on from NZ_JCALCX010000020.1 coordinate 106,370, forward strand.
CCGCGTACGACTCGATTGCCGACTTCCCCGATCGCCCGGACAACCTGATAGCCCTGGCCAATACGCTGGTGGGCCTTGCGACCGGCCATACCGCGGTGGCTTTCACCAACCCGAGCATGGTCCCGCCGCAGAACATCAGGACGACCGTCAACTCGCGCGGCGCGACGACGACCACGTATCTGATTCCCGAACGGCATCTGCCGCTGGTGCTGCCGTTCCAATATGCGGGCGTGCCGGAGCAGACCCTGAACGAGCTCGATGCGGTGCTGCTGCCCTTCGTCAACGCGGGATATTCGCGCAACGACGACCCGCTGACCGCGCCGATCCAGGTGGACCCGGTGAACGGCTACGACCCGGCGGCCGTCACCGCACCGGCCACCCAGGCCACCTTCGGTGGTGGGGCCGACCCGATTTCGCAGATCCTCTCGGGTGCCATGGCCGTGCTGAACCGGGGCGCTCGCTGACCCAGGCCCGCTGCGGCGATAATGGCTCCCGTCAACCGGCGCAAAGGAGCCCCGATGAGCACGACCAGCCGTCCCCTGCGCATCATCCAGTGGACCACCGGCAACATCGGGCGACGTTCGTTGCACGCCATCATCGGACGGCCCGACATGGAACTGGTCGGGGTGTACGCGCACGGCGCGGACAAAGTAGGGCTGGATGCCGCCGACCTGGCGGGCCGGCCGGAGCCGACCGGGGTGCGGGCTACCAACGACATCGACGCGCTGATCGCATTGGGTGCCGATGCGTGTTGCTATAACCCCTTGTGGCCCAACGTCGATGAGCTGGTGCGCCTGTTGGAATCGGGAGTCAACGTGTGCACCAGCGCGGCGTGGATCACCGGCGGCAAGCAGACGCCCGAGGACCGCGAGCGGATCGTCGCGGCCTGCGAACGCGGCGGTTCGACCATCTTCGGCAGCGGTGCACATCCGGGCATGACGAACATGGTCGGCATGGTCCTCAGTGCCTCCTGCGAGCGGGTTGACGAGATCCGCATCACCGAGTCGGTCGACTGTTCCACCTACGAGTCGGCGGGCACGCAGACCGCGATGGGCTTCTCTCAAGACCCCGACACCCCGGGCCTGGCCGAGAGCGTGCGACGGGAAAGTGAGGTGTTTGCCGAGTCCGCCGCGATGATGGCCGATGCTATCGGCGCAAGGTTGGACCGAATGACCTTCGACGTCACTTTCACCGCCGCCACCGGCGACACGGACCTGGGTTTCATGAAGATTCCCGCCGGGACAGTCGGCGGAGTGTACGGATACCACCGCGGCTGGGAGGGCGACCGCAACGTCGTCAGCGTCGGATTCAACTGGACCATGGGCGATCACGTCGTCCCCCCGAAGCCGCTCGAGCACGGGCACGTCATCCAGGTGTTCGGCCTGCCGAACATGCGCACTGTCCTGCACTGCCTACCGCCCAAGGACTGGTCCGAGCCGGGCTTCATGGGCTTGGGAATGATCTATACCGCGATGCCGGTCACCAACGCCGTCCCCGCGGTGGTCGCCGCGCCGCCGGGCATCGTCACGCTTGCCGACCTGCCACCCGTCACCGGCAAGGTGGCACGCTAGCTGTGTCGTTCGGCATACCACCGCCACCCCACGGAACGCTGGCGTCCACAGGGCTAACATACTTAGCCGAACAAATATGTTGCCGGCATGCCGGGGAAGCTAGCTCGCCCGTGGGGCGTTACAACCCTTCAGTCGTGGCTGAAGCCTCGTAAAGGCGGTGGCGATGAACGGTGGTCCGATCCCGGTCCCGCGACCCGCTTTCTCAGGAAGGCGTGGATACCACTGATCCTGGTGGTCGTGCTGGCCGTCGCGGCTCTGGTCGTGTCCCGGTTGCCCAAGATCTTCGGATCCGGGGACCTCAATGCCAACGCCGGTGCGGGCAGCGAGATCGTGCAGTTCAGCGCCAACATCATTGCGCAAAGCGACGGCAGCCAGATCGGCTGTCGCATCACCGTCGACAACGTCGTGCAGGAAGAGAAGAGGTCTGACGGGGTCAACCCCCAGACCTTCTGCCTCATGAAGTCGGCATGAGCGATCTGCCGCGCAGACCCTGAGAACGCCAACCGCCCGAACCGCCAAGTGACCCCCCACATCATCCGCACCTCTGCCGTACCGATCGTCATCGGCTCGGTGGTGTTGACGGTGTCGGTGAATGTCATCGTGTGGAATTCGATCCAACAGCACCGTCATGATCGTGCTGCAGAGCAAGCAGTCCCTTGGCGAGGACGCCACCGCTACTACGACAGCCTGATCCTTTAACTGCGGCAGGATCGCGCGCACATTCAGCGAATCCAGGATTTCTGAGGCGGCCGGCCGACCGCAGCCGGGGCCCAGAGGTGATGTTGAACCTGGCGGGCAACCAGGGCACACCGCCGGAAAACGACTCAGTGGAAACAGCAGAAAGGCGTCGGGGCGCAGGCCAGCACCGCACGGGGCCAATTCTTACGTTACCGGACCCGCGGCCGGTTCTATTTCACCGTGTGCATGGCCTGTCGCCCTAAACCCAAACACCGGCAACAGACCTTGGATCAGATGCAAGCGAACCACACAATTTCTTCACGATTGCCACATCGCTCTTCACAAGCCTGATCTAATTGCAATTGCCCGATGATTCAGCCGGAACATGTCAAGTCCGGCGAGAGGTGACATATGTCGTCTATGAGACTAGCACCCGAGATCATGACTTCGGTCGTCGATGATCTGATCGGCGTCGAGTCGGCAATCCGTACCGCCAACGCGACGGCCGCGGGCTCGATTGTCGTCTTGCTGCCAGCGAGCACGGACGAAATCTCGGCTGCAGTGGCCACGTTCTTTGCCGAACACGGCAGGCAATACCACGCCGTGGCAGGGCAGTTCGCCACCGCCTACGATCAATTCCTGCTGCGGCTGGTGGAATCTACGCGTGAATATGTGGCCGCCGAGATCGCGATCGCCAACCACCTGGCCTCGACCGCGTCACAAATCATCAACGACCCCGTCCTGGCGGTGACCGGGCGCCCGCTGTACGGTGACGGCGCCAACGGGTACACCACCGCTCAAGGCGTGGGCACGCCCGGCAGACCCGGTGGTTGGATTTACGGCACCGGCGGTACCGGCGGCGTCAGCGTCCGGTTCGGGGTAGCCGGGGGGTCGGGGGGCGCCGGCGGCTTTCTGTTGGGCAACGGTGGCACCGGAGGCGGTAACCTCTACGGCGGCATGCCCGGGGGCGCCGGCGGGTCGGCCGGTTTAATCGGCATCGGCGGTACCGGCGGGTTCAGCGGCCCTGGCGGAATCGGTGGCCCTGGCGGTCGCGCCGGCCTATTGGGACTGCCCGGTACCGCAGGAATCAGCACCGCCCTGGGGCCCAACCAAGCACTGATCTATCCGGGCCAGTGGGGCAGCCCGATGCTCAATATCTCGGTGGGTGGCGGACCAATGGTGCCCGTGACCGTCGATTCCGGCGCCTCCGGTTTGATAATCCCGCCGCAGTACGTCGACACCGCGACTCTCACCCCATTGAACAACCCTGGCAGCGTCACCTACGGTGGCAGCCTTCTCGTCAATTACGAAACGTATCAAGCGACAGTTAGCTTCGGGAACGGTATCGTCACCGATCCGACCATCGTGGGCGTCGCCACTTCTGCGTCCGTCAACGGCAATCCGGTTGACCTTTCTCGATTGCCCATTTATCTCGGCGTAGGCCAGAACAACACATTCCCGTTGGGCGAGTCCGTGATCGAGGCCTTACCGGACCATCTGGACGACGGAGTGTTGGTCAACCTGCCTCGCGGCCTGGTCGAGTTCGGGCCCAGTTCGCTGCCAACTCATGTCAGTCTCAATGGAAGTCCGAGAACCGTGGTTCAGGTGCAGATCAACAACGAATTACCACACACGGTCGGTGCCTTTATCGATTCCGGTGGTGAATTGGGAGCGGTCCCCCAATCGTTGGTGCCGGGCCTCAATGTCGGTAACCGCCTGCCGGCGGGAACGGTCATCACCGTCTCCACGATCAACGGTGTACCGCTCTACACTCAGACGGTCACAGCGGACCACACCCCATTCGTAGTGCCCTCTGCGACGGCCCCCCTTCCGCAAGCCGGCGCCTACGTCTTCAATACCGGTTCCCACCCATTCTCTGTGCTGCCCGTCTACTTCCAGAACACCGCTAACGGAATTGGCAACGTGATCTTCGTCAGACAGATCTGACGGCTCGAGGTCACCCGCCGAGCTGCAGGCAGACGGCCAACGCCTTATCGCCGACGTGCAGCGCGAGCACCGGACCCAACGGCGTCACGATCGCCGGTTCGCACGCCGGCAGCCGGTCGGCCAGTGCACCGGCGACGTCACGGGCGCCGTCGGCGTTGGCGACGTGGTGTACGGCCAGGGCGGCACGGCGCTCTCCCACCGTCTCGCAGACCTGGTCGACCATCGCGGCGATCGCGCCTTTGGCGGTCCGGATGCGTTGCGCCAGAACGAGTTTTCCATCGTCGATGTGCAGTAGCGGCTTGAGTGCGAGCGCGGTGCCCAACCGGGCCTTGGCGCCGCTGATGCGTCCGCTGCGGCGCAGGTTGTCCAATCGGTGCACCACCATGTACGCGTGGGTACGCGGCACCGCCGCGGCCGCGGCGCGGGCGACCGTATCCAGGTCGGCTCCGTCGGCGGCGGCCCGCGCCGCGGTCAACGCGATGAAGCCGGTGCCCATCGCCGTCGACTTGGAGTCGATCACCGCAACCGGGCCGCCGAACTCGCCGGCGACCCGTTCGGCGGCGCGGCATGTCCCGGACAGCCCGGACGAAATGTGCACGGCCACAACACCGTCGCCGTCGCTGTCGGCCAAGGCTTGCCGATAGGCGGCACACAACTCGGCCGGAGTGGCAGCCGCGGTCGTGGCCTGGCGCTTGTGGATGTCACCGGGAACGTCGTCCACACCGTCGCGCAGATCGGCACCGTTGAGCAGAATATGCAGCGGCACCTCGCGGATCGCCCAGCGATCCCGCAATTCAACCGGCAGGCGCGACGAGCTGTCGGTAACCACCACGACTGTCACGTTCAGCCGCGGGCTTTCTCGTTCGACACTGTGGCTTTCTGTAAGGCTTCGGCGAGCGCCTCGAGCATCAGGTCCGCGACCGACTGATGGGCCTCGAAGTTCCAGTGGATGCCGTCCGGGTTACCACGTCCGCTCCGAATCTCCTCGGCGACAGCCTCTTTGAGATCGACCAACGGAATATTCTGCTGCTCAGCCCATTGCGTGATCGCCGCGACGGTGCGCGCACGGCCATGGTGGGCCTTGCCATAGGTTTCGGCGATGTGCACCGACGGCAACGACGCCACCACCGGGATACCGGGCCGGTTGAAATCGATTGCGCCACGTGTCCGTTCGAGATAATAGGCAGTGAGTCGCGGTGGCAGAGCCGACCTGGCCACCGGTGAGAGCCGGGGCTGCAGCCAGCCGTAGCAGTCGCGCACCCAGCGCCGCAACCAGGGTGGCCGGACATAGCGGATCAGCTCACGAACCGCGGTGGGCCACACCGACGGTAGTGAATCCATGCCGCTGGTGGCGAAGATCACGGCGCCTGCCTTCGGCAGCGCCGCCCACGCCCGTGGGTCCTGGGTGGCCGCCCACCACACGTCTCGACAGGTCCAGCCGATGCGGCCGATCAGTTCGACATCCCAACCTAGCTGAGCCGCAACGATATTCGGCCAGATGCGCGGATCGTCGGCGGGCAGACCACCGGTGGGGCCGTAATAGGAAAGCGAGTCGGCGAAGATCAGCAGCACGGGCCTAGAGGACGTCATTGGACACCTGCGCCGAAGCGTTCCACACGTCCAGGCGCCACCGGATGTCGTCGAAACCGGCGGGGCAACCGGCGGGGTCCTCCGAGTGACCACTCAATTGCACCCAACTGCAGTTGCCCATGCCCCCCAGGATCGGCCAGTTCGCCACCGGGATCTTCAGCAGCGCCGCCGACAACGCGGCGATCAGACCGCCATGCGCTACCAGCACGATCGGCCGCTCGGGTTGTCCCGCGCCACCCCACTCCGGCGAACCGGCCACCAGTTCGGCCACCAAGGGCACGCTTCGGGCGGCCACATCGACCCTGCTTTCGCCACCGTGCGGCGCCCAGCCGGCGTTCTCGCGCCAGGCCAGCCTGGCGCCGGGGACCTCAGCGTCAATCTGGGTGTGTGTCATCCCCTGCCAGTCACCCAAATGCGTTTCGCGCAGCCGCGCGTCCACCCGAACGTCCAGGCCGGTCTGCTCGCCCAGCTTGGTGGCCGTGTCGAAGGCCCGCCGCAGGTCCGAGGACACGATCAGCAGTGGCCGCAATTTGCCGAGCACTTCAGCGGCCGCGACAGCCTGGGCGCGGCCCAGCTCGCTCAGGTCCGTGTCGAGCTGGCCCTGCATGCGGGCGCCGAGGTTGTAGTCGGTCTGCCCGTGCCGCAGCATCACCAGACGCCGCGCCCTCATTCCGCGGTCCCGTCGGGCCCGTCCCCCAGGTCGACCGGCACCAGCGGGCAGTCGCTCCACAACCGGTCCAGCGCGTAGAAATTGCGGTCGTCCTGGTGCTGGATGTGCACGACGATGTCGCGGTAGTCCAGCAGCGTCCAGCGGCCCTCGCGGGCGCCCTCCCGGCGGGCAGGCTTGTAACCGGCCCGGCGCATCTTCTCCTCGACCTCGTCGACGATCGCGTTGACCTGCCGTTCGTTGGATGCCGAGGCGATGACGAAGCAGTCGGTGATGACCAGCTGGCCGGACACGTCGATGACGAGGACGTCGTCGGCCAGTTTCGATGCCGCGGCGGCCGCGGCCACCGTGGCCATGTCGATCGCTTCCTGAGTTGCGCTCATGTGCTGTTCCCGGTCGTCAAGATGGGCGCTGCCGGGTTCTCGCTCCTCTCGGGTGTGAGGTAGAGGCGTCGTTTGGAGACGTACTGGACGACGCCGTCGGGCATCAGGTACCACAGCGGCCGGCGCTCCTGCGCGCGGCGCCGGCAGTCGGTCGAGGAGATCGCCAGCGCGGGGATCTCGACCAGGGTCAACGCGTCCTGGGGCAGCTCGCCCAAGACCTCGGTGATGTGGTCGTGGCGCAGCTCGTAGCCAGGCCGGCTGACACCGATGAAACGCGCCAGTTGGAACATTTCTTCCCAGCCGTGCCAGGTCAGAATGGACGCCAGCGCGTCGGCGCCGGTGATGAAGTACAGCTCGGAGTCTGCGTTGAGGGTGTGCAGGTCCCGCAGCGTGTCCTTGGTGTACGTGGGGCCACCGCGGTCGATGTCGACCCGGCTCACCGAGAAGCGGGGGTTGGAGGCGGTGGCGATCACCGTCATCAGGTACCGGTCCTCGGCCGCCGACACCTGGCGTTCCTTCTGCCACGGCTGCCCGCTGGGCACGAACACGACTTCGTCGAGCGAGAACTTGTTCGCGACCTCGCTGGCAGCAACCAGGTGGCCGTAATGGATGGGATCGAACGTCCCACCCATCACCCCCAGCCTGCGCTGCTGCTTTTGCATGGTTTGCCAGCTTACTTGAGCCCGCGATCAGGCCTTCCCGGCCGCGGGAGGCATCGGTGAGGCATCGGAGTTGCGCAACGCGGCACGACCGGTTCGCAAAACATCTGATGTCTTTTTGCCCATAGCCCGATACCGAAGCCGACTCATACTGTAGAAGAAGTTCTGTGGACACTTCGCTACCGGCGGTAGATCAGGCGCAAGAGTGGAAAGACGCCATGACCCGGCGGTTCTACAGCCGATCCGTGGTCGCCGGCGAGATTTCGTTGCCGGCCGTGCCGAGCATGCTGGACGAATACGTGCAGATGTGCAACCGCATCTTCGCGGCGGTGGGCAGGCAGTTCAACGACGAGGAACTCGCCCACCTGCGAACCGTGCTGCAGAGTCAGTTGGCCGAGGCCTACTCGATTTCGCAGCGATCCAACATCGTCATCACCTACAACGCGCCGGTGGGACCCACCCTGCACTACCAGGTCAATGCCCGGTGGTTCACTATCGCCGAAACCTACGAGAACTGGATCAGCACCCGCGAACCACCGCTGTTCGGCACCGAGCCCGACGCCCGGGTCTGGGCGCTGGCCAACGAAGCCGCCGATCCCCGCTTCCACTCGGTGCTCGACATCGGTGCGGGAACCGGGCGCAACGCCCTCCCCCTGGCGCGACGCGGACACCCCGTCGACGTGGTGGAGCTGACCCCGAAGTTCGCCGAAATCATCCGGTCGCAAGCCCGGCAGGAGGGTCTCGACCTGCGGGTGATCGTGCGCAACGTCTTCGAGACCACCGACGACCTGCGCCAGGACTATCAGTTGATCGTGGCCTCGGAAGTGGTGCCGGATTTCCGGTCGACGCAGCAGTTGCGCAGGCTCTTCGAACTGGCCGCTGCCTGCCTGGCGCCCAGTGCGCAATTGGTGTTGAACACCTTCGTGCCGCGCCACGGCTACGAGATCGACAACGCAGCGCGCGAATTCGGACAGCAGGCGTACTCGTGCATGTTCTCCCGGGATGAGCTTTCGGCCGCCGCGGCCGGATTGCCCCTGGAACTGGTCGCCGACGACTCGGCCTACGAATACGAGCAGGCGCACCTGCCGCCGGGCGCGTGGCCGCAGACCAGTTGGTACGCCGACTGGGCCAGCGGCCTGGATGTTTTCCCCGTCGGTCGGGAGAAGAGCCCGATCGACCTGCGCTGGCTGGTGTTCCGCAAGACCCGCTGAAGCCCGCCGAGCAGACGCAAAATCACCCCGGGAGCGCATGCTCCACGGTGATTTTGCGTCTGCTCGGCCAGGAAAAGCTACACCGGCAGCAGCGCGTCGATCACGCCGGCCAGCTGTTTGGCTGACCGGCACTCGTGCATCGTGATGACTTCCTCGTACCGCGGCACCGCTGAATCCCCGCTGCCCCACAGGTGTCTGGGCTCCGGGTTCAGCCAGTGCGCGTGCCGGGCGGCGTTGACCATGTCGGCGAGCACGTCGACGGCCGGGTTGCGGTAGTTGGTGCGCCCGTCGCCGAGCACCAGCAGGGAACTGCGCGGCGACAGCACATTCGGGTTCGCCTGCACGAACGAGACAAACGCGTTGCCGTAGTCGGAGTGACCGTCGCGCTCGTACACACCGGCCTCCCGGGTGATCCGCTGGATCGCCACCGCCAGGTCGGCCTCCGGCCCGAACATGTGCGTCACCTCGTCGGTGGTGTCGATGAACGCAAAGACGCGGACACGGGAAAACTGTTGACGCAGAGCATGAACCAGCAGCAACGTGAAGTGACTGAAGCCGGCGACGGACCCGGACACGTCGCACAGCACCACCAGTTCCGGACGCGCCGGGCGGGGTTTCTTCAGCACGACGTCGATCGGCACGCCGCCGGTCGACATGGATTTGCGCAGTGTCTTGCGCAGGTCGATCGTCCCGGCACGTGACCGGCGCCGCCGCGCCGCCAACCGGGTGGCCAGCGTACGGGCCAACGGCGCGACCACGCGGCGCATCTGCCGTAGCTGCTCACCGGAGGCCCGCAGGAACTCGACGTTCTCGGAGAGCTGCGGGATGCCGTACATCTGAACGTGCTCGCGGCCCAGCTGTTCGGCGGTGCGCCGCTTGGTCTCCGCGTCCACCATCTTTCGAAGCTGTGAGATCTTCTGCGCGGCAATGGCTTTGGCTATCTGCTCCTGGCTCGGGGTGGGCTCGTCACCGTACGGGGCGAGCAACCCCGCCAGCAGTTTGCCTTCCAGTTCGTCCAGCGCCATCGCCTTGAGCGCCTGATACGACGAGAAGGACGGGCCGCGAGAGGAGTTGTACTTGCCGTAAGCCTCCACGATTCGCGCGATCATCCGGACCAGACGCTCGTCCATGTCGGCCAGGTCCGGGTTGTCGGCCAGCAGGTCCAGCAGCATCTGCCGCATCGCCTCGACGTCGTCGGGTGGCAGCGCGTCCGGGTCGTCGGCGGCGTCGCCGTCGAGCACCACCGCCCGGGCCCCCAGCGCCGCGGGGAACCACAGGTCGAACATGGCGTCGTAGGTGTCACGGTGATCGGGGCGGCGCAATACCGCGCACGCCAGACCCTCGCGCAGCACCAACCGGTCCTCCAGGCCGAGGGTGGCCATCACCCGCCCCGCGTCCACCGTCTCCGACGGACCGACCGAGATGCCGCTGCCGCGAAGCGCTTCAACGAATCCGACCAGATGCCCGGGCAACCCGTGCGGCGCGAGCGGCCGGGACGGACGGATGCGTCGGGTGGCCATCAGTTGAGCCTCAACTCACCGGTCGCGCGTTGCTGATCCGACTGATGCTTGAGGACCACGCCGAGCGTGGCGGCGACGACGGCATCGTCGATGGTGTCCATGCCGAGCGCCAGCAAGGTACGTCCCCAGTCGATGGTCTCGGCGATGGACGGCACCTTCTTGAGTTGCATACCGCGCAGTACCCCGATGATGCGCACCAACTCCTCGGCCAGATGCTCGGGCAGTTCGGGCACCCGCGAGAGCAGGATGCGCCGTTCCAGCTCGGGGGTCGGGAAGTCGATGTGCAGGAACAGGCAGCGACGCTTGAGCGCCTCGGACAGTTCGCGGGTGGCGTTGGAGGTCAGCACGACCAGCGGGGTCCGGGTCGCGGTGATGGTGCCCAGTTCCGGGACGGTCACCGCGAAGTCGGACAACACCTCTAGAAGCAGGCCTTCGATCTCGATGTCGGCCTTGTCGGTTTCGTCGATCAGGAGCACGGTCGGTTCAGTGCGCCGGATTGCCGTCAGAAGCGGACGCTGCAGCAGGAACTCCTCGCTGAACACGTCGTCTTTAGTGGACTGCCAGTCCCCGGAGCCGGCCTGGATACGAAGTATCTGCTTAGCGTGATTCCACTCGTAGAGGGCCCGCGCCTCGTCGACGCCCTCGTAGCACTGCAACCTGACCAGGCCCGACCCCGTCGCCTGTGCTACGGCGCGGGCGAGTTCGGTCTTGCCGACCCCGGCTGGTCCCTCCACGAGCAGCGGCTTGCCGAGCCGATCGGCGAGGAAGACCGCCGTGGCAGTGGCGGTGTCGGGCAGGTAACCGGTCTCGGCCAGCCGGCGCGAGACGTCGGCGATGTCGGCGAACATCGGCGTGGGCCGAGCGGGCACGGTCACAATCGGACTCCTTGAGATCTGAGATGTGTCAGGCCGGACGGGTCTGGCCGTCACCCCAGACAATCCACTTGGTCGAGGTCAGTTCCGGCAGCCCCATCGGACCGCGGGCGTGGAGTTTCTGGGTGGAGATGCCGATCTCGGCGCCGAAGCCGAACTGCTCACCATCGGTGAACGCGGTGGATGCGTTGACCATCACGGCGGCGGCATCGACCCGCTCGGTGAAGCGTTGCGCCGCCTCAAGATTGGTCGTGATGATGGCTTCGGTGTGTCCGGTGCCGTAGTCGTTGACGTGCGCGATGGCAGCGTCCACCCCGTCGACCACCGCGACGGCGATGTCCATCGCCAGGAACTCCCGACGCAAGTCCTCGTCATCGGCGTCTTTGTCGATGTCACCGTGCACGGTCACACCGGCCTGCCGCAGCGCATTGAGCAACCGGGGCATCGCCTCGGCGGCGATCGCGGCGTCCACCAACAGAGTCTCGGCGGCGTTGCACACGCTGGGCCGGCGCGTCTTGGAGTTGAGCAGGACGCGCTCGGCGACGTCGAGATCTGCCGCTGCGTGCACGTAGACGTGGCAGTTCCCGACGCCGGTCTCGATGGTCGGTATCTGCGCGTCACGCACGACGGCCTCGATCAATCCGGCTCCCCCGCGCGGGATCGCCACGTCTACCAGGCCGCGGGCCTGAATCAGATGCGTGACGGTGGCGCGGTCGGCCGAGGACAGCAGCTGGACGGCGTCGGCCGGCAGGTCCTGGCTGACCAGGGCGCCGCGCAGCACCGTGACCAGCGCCTCGTTGGACTTCGCCGCCGAAGAGCTGCCCCGCAGTAGGGCCGCGTTGCCGGACTTGAGCGTCAGGCCGAACGCGTCGACGGTCACGTTGGGTCGGCCCTCATAGATCATTCCGACCACACCGAGCGGAACCCGCTGCTGCCGCAGCTGCAACCCGTTGGGCAGGGTGGAGCCGCGCAGGACCTCACCGACCGGGTCGGGCAGCCCGGCGACCTGCCGCAGACCTGCGGCGATGCCGTCGACCCGCTGGGGGTTCAGCGCCAACCGGTCGAGCATGGCCGCCGGGGTGCCGGCGGCTCGGGCGGCGTCCAGGTCTTCAGCGTTGGCCGCCAGGATCTGATCAACGTGTGTCAGCAACGCGTCGGCCGCGGCGTGCAGGGCGCGGTCCTTGACCGCCGTCGGAACCGAGGCCAGGACGCGGGCGGCCACCCGGGCACGGCGGGCGGCGTCATGTACCTCTTGGCGTAGATCGGGGCTCTGCTGCTGGGTCGCGCCGCTGCGGGCCGGTGCTTGCAGACTCATTACCCCAGGGTATCGGGCTTTGTCAGACCCGGCGCGACCGCGGTCGCTGCGCTAACACGCTCTCGGCGGGTCATTCGGGCTTTGCTCTGTCGCTCGTCGATCAGCCGGCCCAGGTCCAGCAGCAGCGTGGGCTTGTCCATCACGATTTTCTCGAGGTGTTCGCGCTCGATTTCCAGGGCGGTCACCTCCTCGAGCGCGTAGGCGCCGGCGAGGTTGGGTTGCCGAGTCAGCGCGGTGATTCCGATGAACGATCCCTCTTTGAGCGTGTCGAACGGCACGATGGTGCCGTCCTCGTTGGTGACGGTCAGTTGCACCGAGCCGGCCACGATGAATGACATCGACGTCGGGACCGTTCCGGCGTATTGCACGATCTCGTCAGCGCCGTACCGAACGATCCTGGCGTAGGGCGCCAGGAACTGTTGATCGGCCAGCGTCAGCCGGAGTTCGGTGGCCACCACGGTGCGCAATGCTTTCATGACACGTTCGGGTGTCGAGAAGTCGTCGTCGTCGCCATCCAGATGCAGTTCCCACCGCCGGGCGGAATACCAGACCCAGCGCACGAACGTGGACTGGGTGGCACCCTCGTCCGCAGGCGAGTTGACCCTGACCGTGGTGCGGTACTCGCCGGCGCCCATGGCGACCGACGTCGGGGTGGTGCCGGGCGTCATCAGCGGCAGCGCGCCGGCCACCTTCGTCAGCATTGCGCACACCTTCTCCGGCGGATCGGCCGTCGCGAACTTAGTGGTGATCGAGCATTTGTGCGGACCGCCCGGTCGGCTGAGATTGGTGAACGCGGTGGTCGCCAGCATCGAGTTCGGCATGATCCGCAGTCCCGCGCCGGTCTGTATGTGAACAGCCCGCCAGTTCACCTCGATGACCCGACCGCGGGCGGTCTGCGTGTCCAGCCAGTCGTTGATCCGGAACGGCTGCTCGAAGAGCATGAACAGGCCCGACACGATCTGACCGACGGAGTTCTGCAGCATCAGGCCGATCACCACCGACGTGATGCCCAGCGCGGTGAAGACCCCGCCGACCCGCACGCCCCAGATGAAGGACAGGATCACCGTCAGACCCACGCCGATCAGTGCGAAGCGGCCGACATCGAGGAAGATCGCGGGAAGCCTCTTGCGCCAGCTGTCTTCCGGTGCGGCTTCGAACACCGTTGCGTTGAGTCCGGACAGCAGCAGCACCAGCACCAGGAAGCCGAACACCGTGGTGAGGACCCGGACCGGAACCTCCCCTGCCGGGATCTCCGAAGCTTTGACCAGCAACAGCAACAACGCGCCGAGCGGCAGCAGCCAGTTGCGCAGCACGCCGACCTGCCGGGCCAGGCGGTTACCCCGCCGGGTGAGTATGTGATGCAGCTCGGTGAGCAGGATCAACCCGACCGGGAAGCCGATCGCGACGGCGATCGTCCAATAGAACCAGGACGAATGGAAGGTGTTCATCAGCGCTCGGACAATCGGTAGATCGTCTGCTCCACACCGCCCACCGAGATCGAGCCGGCAGGGGTGAACTGGCGGGAGTCACGCAGCGCCTCATACACGTGCGATGCGACGTAGATGCCGGGTTGTGCTGCGCCGTTTTGCATCTGGTAGGCCAAACTGACTGCGCCGCCCCACATGTCGTAGACGAGTCCGGATTTGCCCACCAACCCGCTGACGACGTTCCCGGTGTTGATACCGACGCGCAGTCCCAGATTGTGTCGGCTCTGGTTGTTGAAACGCTCGATGATGCGCCGCATTTCGAGCGCGAACTCCACGCTGCGATAAATGCTGTCGAGTCGTGGCGTAATCATCCCGCAGCTGGCCAGATAACCATTGTGGAAGGTGCGAATCCGTTCGACGCCAAGGGATTCGGCGGCCGAATCGAACTGGCGGAACAGGTCGTCGACGATGCGGACCAGTTCGTCACCCGGAACGTCGTTGGAAATCTCGTCCAGGCCGACGATGTCGGCGTAGACGATGGCAACGTCTTGATGTTTCTGCGCGACGGTGGACCCACCCTCGCGGTAGCGCTGCACGACCGACTCCGGCATCAGGGCCAGTAGTAGTCGGTCGTTCTCCCTCCGCTGTTCATTGAGCAGCTCTTCCTTGATCTTCAGGTTGCGACTCATCTCATTGAAAGCGCCTGTGAGGTCTCCTATCTCGTCGCGCGACGTGATCGGAATAGTGATCTCGTAGTCACCGGAGCTGATCTTTTCGGCGCCCTTCTCAAGGCGGCGGAGCGGGCGGACGGCCCCCTGCGCGATGATCATCGATGCGACACATACGGCGAAGATCATCGCGGCGACCGCCACCGCGACGGTCTTGCTGAACCTGCCCAGCCGGGCGAACGCATTGGAGTTGTCGCGAGTCGCCAGAATCGACCATTGCAGGTCAGAGTTAGGCACGTCCAGCGGAGCATAGGCTTCCAGCTCTTTGTTGCCCGTGTAGTCGTTGCCGATCATGACTCCGGTCTCACCCCGTTGGGCCGCGCGGAGACCGGCGCTGCGAACCGGCTGCACCAACGTCGTGCCACCCAGCCGGATCGCGCGGTCCGCGACGTCGGGCGCGGTACCGGCCGCAATCACCTGGCGCCGGTACTCCTGCGGATCTTCCAGAAACAGCCGCGAGTCAGAGCGCATCAGATTATCGGGGCCGGCGAGATACGTTTCGGTGGCCGAGCCCATTCCGGCCGTTTCCCAGTGCTTGTTGGCCGTCATTATGTAATTGATCTTGGCGATGGGGACCGGCAAGGCCATGACGCCGTCGAACTTGCCGTCGAGGCCGATCGGCGAAACCACCCATGCCGTGGGCATATCGAGCTGCGGCTGGTAGGGCTCGAAGTCGGTGATCCAGACGAACTCAACGTCATTGGATCGCAACGCTTTCAAATAGGCATCGCGCAGATTCGATTCGCGATACGGACCCGTCAGGATGTTCGTACCGAGGTCGGGGCCCTTGTCGACCGAGTAGACGACATTGCCTTCCATATCAAACAGCAGCGCGTCCCGATAGCTGAAACGGCTGACGATGTCGCGCATGTAGAAATCGAAACGCAGATTCGCCGCCGTCCATGCGCTGCCGTCGCCGGGGTCCACCGGCGGGGCCGTGTTGGGCATCGTCACCGCGGTGTAGTTGGCCTGAAGGTACCTCTGCGCGTTTGACTTTGGCAGTACTGCGTTGAGGTCGAGCTCTTCACCGGTCAACCGCTGAATGGGCTTGATCATCTGCGTTTCGTAGTAGCCGGCAAGCGCCTGCTGCTGCGGACCGCTGATCGTCGCATTACCCAGTTGATTGAAACCCGCAGTCAACGCGAGCACCGCCTGGTCCACGCTGAACCCGCTGGAGTAGACGATCAGCGAATTCGTCACTTCGCGAAAGAGCGCCTCGATCTGCCTCTTCTGCGACTCGCGCAACTCAATCAGTCGCTCCGACTCGACTTCGCGCAACGCGTTGCGTCCGGAGATGGCGCCGATGATGCCGATAACGGCCACCGACAGGATGCTCGACAACAGCAACGCGACCAGGATCTTGGATTGGATGCTGACCCGAAAACGTACGGCCGACAAGAGGCGCCGGGCACGCTTCTTGACCGGAGCGCTCTGCGTCTCCGGCACCGACTCTGTTGGCTCACCCGACGTCAATCGGCTTCCCTTCTTGCCACCGGTCTGTCACGGGTCCCCGATCACGCTGCAGATTAGCTCCCCGACCGGCAGCTATCGGCGTTTTGGGAAAAGTGACGCCGGCGCGTGTCCGAGAATGCACCGTACGGTTATGAGGTGCACCAGCTTCTCGGACAGAAGGCCTATTGTCGACGGCATGTCTACGCGGGTGTGCGTGGTGGGCAGCATCAATTGGGATCTGACGCTCGAGGTCGCCGCTCTGCCGCGCCCCGGTGAGACGGTGCTGGCATCGTCGCTGACCTACGCGCCAGGCGGCAAGGGCGGCAACCAGGCGGTGGCGGCGGCGCGCGCCGGCGCGCGGGTGCAATTCGTCGGAGCGGTCGGTGAGGACTCGGCCGGTGATCGGTTGTCGGCCCACCTGCGCGACGCAGGTGTCGGAACTGACGCCACCGTGCGTCGGCCCGGTGCCAGTGGGACGGCGGTCATCGTGGTCGACACGGCCGGTGAGAACACGATCGTGGTGGCTCCGGGTGCCAACGCAGCGCTGTCGGCGTCACAGCTCCCTGACTGCGATGTGTTGTTGACGCAGTTGGAGATTCCGGTGCCGACGGCATTAGCGGCCGCGCGGCAGGCTCGGTCGGCCGGCGCCGTCGTCATGATCAATGCCTCGCCGGCGGGGCAGGACCGTGACGCGCTGGCCGAACTGGCCGGCGTTGCCGACGTGGTGATCGTGAACGAACACGAGGCTGGTCATTGGCACTGGCGCCCTAGGCATTTCGTAATCACCCTGGGTGCTCGGGGCGCCCGGTACGTCGGCGTCGACGGCGAGTTCGAGGTCCGCGCACCGGCCGTGACAGCGGTGGACACGACGGGAGCCGGCGACGTGTTCGCGGGTGTCCTGGCCGCGAGTTGGCCTGTTCGCTCCGATCGACCCGACGGACGGCGCGCGGCGTTGCGTCGGGCGTGTGCGGCCGGCGCACTGGCGACGCTGGTGCGCGGTGCCGGGGATTGCGCGCCGGACGCCGCTGCTATCGATGAGGCGCTTTCCGGATCGCAATCTCAGCGGCCAGCTCAATGACGCGACATGATTCCCGGCCACGTTCCACTGTGAGCGAAATGTTCTGTGCGGCTTGG